>CAZBYY010000333.1:0-3833 GCA_964495855.1 uncultured Acidobacterium sp.
AGACCTGTTCTTCTACATCGAACGGATGATGGACGACGCGTGCGGGGCGGACGTCGCCGGCCGCCTCCACACCGCGCGCAGCCGCAACGACCTGGCGATGACGATGTACCGCATGTGGCAGCGCGAGCGCATCGCCAACCTCGGCGCGGCGGTGCTCGACCTGCGCGAGGCGTTGATCGCGCTCGCCAGCCGGCACACGCATTCCGTCTACGGCGCGCACACGCACACGCAGCCCGCCCAGCCGACCACGGTCGCGCACTACCTGCTCGCAATCATCGAGCAGCTCGAACGCGACTCGACGCGGCTGCTCGCGGCCTTCGACTCCACCAACCGCAACCCGCTCGGCGCCTGCGCCATCACCGGCACGGGATTCCCGATCGACCGCAATCGCACGAGCGAGTTGCTGGGGTTCGACGGCCCGACCTGCAACACCTACGGCAGCATCGCGACGGTCGACTACCTGCTCGAGAGCGTATCGGCCACGAGCGTCCTGATCGTCGGGCTCGGCCGCGTGGTCCAGGACTTGTTGTTGTGGTGCACGGTTGAATTCGGCTACCTGCGGCTCAGCGATGGCTTCGTGCAGGGCAGCAGCATCATGCCGCAGAAGCGAAACCCGGTCGCGCTCGAGCACGCGCGCGTCATCGGCAGCAAAGCCGTGGGCCAGGCGCAGGCGATCTTCACCGCCGTGCACAACACGCCGTTCGGCGACATCAACGACACCGAAGACGATCTGCAGCCGCTCGTCGCGAACATGTTCCGCGATGCGATGCGCATGGTCACGCTGGTGGCCGCGGCGATGCGGCTCGCCGATTTCGACGTCGAGAAGCTCGCATCCCGAGCCGGCGATCACGGCACGACGCTGACCGAGCTGGCCGACACGCTGGTGCGCGATCACGGCCTGTCGTTCCGCAACGCGCATGCGATCGCGGCGCTGCTCCTGAAGGCGCGCAACGAAGATCCATCCGCATCGCTGTCGTCCGCGTTGTCGAAGGCCTCGGCCGTCATCCTCGGCCGGGCGCTCGACTACACGGAAGGCGACCTGCAGCGCATCATGAGCCCGAGCCATTTCGTCGACGTGCGCACCACGCACGGCGGGCCGGCACCTTCGGAAACCAGGCGCGCGATCGATGCGTCCGCGGCCGTGCTGGCCTCGCACCGCACGGCGTGGAAAGCGCGGCGCGATCACCTCTCGCAGGCCGACGCGCAGCTGAAGGCGCGCGCGCAGGCGCTATGAGCCAGATCAACTCGACCTACGCCCGCGTGCTGATCGTGTGGGCGATCACGCTCGCGGCGCTCTACGCGTTCGAGTACTACTTCACGCACTGAGATGAGCACACTCGACTGGATCGTCGTCGTCGCCTACCTGACGTGGGTCGTTGGCGACGGCCTTCGGCAGGCGCGGCAGTCGAAAACGGCTGAGGGCTTCCTCGTGGCGGGGCGGAGCCTGCCGTGGTGGCTGGTCGGCCTGTCGGTGATGGCGACGCAACTGTCGGCGATCACGATGATCGGCACGACCGGCCAGGGCTATGCGACCGGCATGCGGTTCCTGCAGTACTACTACGCGCTGCCGCTGGCGATGATCGTGTTGTCGGTGACGCTGGTGCCGTTCTTCCACCGCGCCAACGTGTTCACCGCCTACCAGTATCTCGAAACGCGGTTTGATTCGAAGACGCGCACCTTCACGGCGCTGCTGTTCCTGTTCTCGCGGAGCCTGTCGTGCAGCGTGGTGATCTCGGCGCCCGCCGTGGTGATGTCGGTGATCCTGGGCCTGAACACGACCTTCACGTGCCTGTTGATCGGCATTCCCACCACGATCTTCACGATGTTCGGCGGCGTGCGCGCGATTGCGTACACCGACATGAAGCAGATGTTCGCCGTCGTGATCAGCCTGCTGATCGCGGTGGTCGTGCTGATGCTGGGCCTGCCCGATCACGTCGGCATCGGCGACGCGCTGCGCGTCGCGGGCACGACCGGGCGCCTCCAGTTGTTCGACTTCCGCGTCGACTTCACCGAGCAGTACACATTCTGGTCCGGCACCATCGCGGCGCTGTTCCTGTTCATGTCTTACTTCGGCACCGACCAGAGCCAGGTGCAGCGCTACCTTGCGGCGAAGTCCGTGGACGAAGCGCGATCGTCGCTGATGGTGAGCGCGTTCTGGAAGATCCCGCTGCAGTTCCTGGTCATGAGCGTCGGCGTGTTCCTGTTCCTGTTCTACGTGTTCGTCCAGCCGCCGATGCTCTTCAATCCGGTGCACAACGCGCAAGTGCGCGCCAGCGCTCGGGGTGGCGAGTTTACGGCCCTCGAGCAGCAATTCGAGGCGGCGGTGAGCCAGCGTCGCGATGCCGCGACCAGGCTGGCCGGCGCGCAAGGCGATGCCGCCGCCACGACCGCGTTCGCCCAGGCCGATGCGGACGTGAAGCGCATCCGCGCCGCCGCCGTCGACATCGTCAAGACCGTCTCAGGCGATCGCTCGTACAACGACGTGAACTACGTGTTTCCGACGTTCGTGACGACGCGTATCCCCATGGGGCTCGCGGGCCTGATCGTTGCCGCCATCCTGGTCGCGGCCATGTCAGCGTCGAGCGCGGAGTTGTCGTCGCTTGCCACGGCAAGCGTCATCGATTTCTACAAGCGCTTCGGACGCGAGAACGCAGACGATGCGCACGTGCTGATGGCGTCGAGGATCGCGACCGGCTTCTGGGGATTGTTTGCGTCGATCGTGGCGATCTGGGCCGCGGAACTCGGATCGTTGATCGAGGTGGTCAACCGATTCGGCTCGCTCTTCTACGGATCGATCCTCGGCGTGTTCATCCTGGCCGTTGGCTTCAAGCGCGCCAACAGCACCGGCGCCTTCGCCGGCATGCTGGCGGGCATGGCGGTGATCCTGTGGATCGCGACCTATACCAAGATCGCCTTCCTCTGGCACAACCCGATCGCCGCGATCGTCGTGGTGTCGGTCGGCGTGGTTGTGAGCGAGTTCACGCGGTCCGGCTCGCAGCAGGCCTCGACCACGCGGTAAATGGGCCGCATGCTCCTGGCCGCGATCTTCGCGGTCATCCTGCTGATGGTCGCGTCCTGGACCTTGGGAGAATTCTTGCGACAACGGAAGGACCGTTAGCCGCCCCCGATCACAGTTTGTCGAGATTCTCTTTCCCGATCACCACGTTCCAGCACAGCAACTCGTACTGCACGACGCCGTTCTGGTAGTACGGATCGGCGTCGCGAATCGCATCGAGCGCCTTCTGGGGGTGCTCGTCGGGGACGCGGAGCAGCATCATGCCGCTGAACCGCGGATCGTGCGGACCTGCCGCGATCAGCGTGCCCTCTTCGAGCAGTTTTCGCTGGAAGGCGCGGTGGGCCTCCTGGTGGACGACGACCTCTTCGACGGGACGGCGGTAGCGGATGAGCGCAAGGGCGTACATATGCGAATCAGGATACTGCAGTCCCACAAGCGGACACATCCAGGAATCCCTGCAACCGTTTCGCGGTCGTAACCGTCCATTAACAAGGGAGTTAGAGAAATCAGCGAAGCTGGTACGGTCTTCGCTCTCTTCCCGCCGACTCGCGCATGCCGACCCTTCGACCATCAACAGACCGGCCTCGACAGCAGCCGCCCAGCCGGCTCTGGCCCCGCGTATTTGGGGCCGTGAGCGTCGGCGCGGTGGCGCTCGCGCCGGTTGCCGCCGGTGCGTTGTGGCTCCTCATGAGCGATCCGGTCACGGCCGCGGCCGTGATGGAACGCGGTGATCTTTTGCCGGTGCTTGCCGCGCTGGCGAAGATCCTTGGGAAAGCGCTGATGGCGGCGATGTCGTCGCTATAAAATGCGGAGTGCC
>CAZBYY010000334.1:0-3830 GCA_964495855.1 uncultured Acidobacterium sp.
TGCCCAACAAGGATCGCAGCGACAAGGCCGCGTGGTCGCGGTCGCAGATCCGGTTCCTGCGTTCGTTCGGCGAGCGCGAGCCGATCTCCATGTCCGATGCGGACGCCGAGACGCTGCACACGGTGGACTTCCGCGTCGTCGATGACAAGGTCATCGTCAAGGCCAAGGTCAACGGCGGCCGTCCGCAGGATTTCGTGCTCGATACCGGGTCGGAATTGACCACCATCTCACGCCAGACCGCGTCGTCTGCGGTGGTCCGCCCGATCACCTACACGCTGAGCGCAGGTGTGGGCGAAGTCGGGTTGCGCGGCCTGCAACTGGGCCGGCTCGACACGTTCGAGATCGGCACGCTGAAACTGAACAACGTGCCGACGCTGATCAAGGCCCCGGCGTTGCGCGGCATTCCCAAGCGGGAGACGGAAAGCTTTTCACCGCTCGGGCTGGGCCTGTCGATGACGATCGACTACGCCTCGCGCAAACTGACGCTCGGCCGGAAGCTGCCGGCGGAGAAGTCGGAGTTCACGCTGCCGATGCGACATCACCGCCTGTCGATGGTGCGCGGGTTGCTGAACAACCAGCGCCCGACCTACTTCGTCGTCGACACCGGCGGGGAGGTGATCTCCATCAGTACGACCACCGCGGAGGAACTCGATCGCGACATGCCGCGCAAGATCGCGTTGCGCGTCTACGGCACATCGGGATGGGATCGTGACGCATTCCTGATGCCCGGGGTCGACCTGAAGTTCAACGACATCAACTACAAGAACTTCTCGGTGGTGGTGCTCAACCTGCAGGCGCCCAGCGTGCTCCTTGGCTTCCAGGTGGGCGGCATCGTCGGGCACAAGTTCCTGAGTCCCTACCGCGTCTCCCTCGATCTCGAGCGCAGTGAGCTGCGCATGTCGAAAGCGAACTAGCCATTCTTCGCCCGCCCAGCGTTCGTGTCGAACTCGCGCTGGGCGTCCTGCTGTTTTTGCTGGTCTCCGTGGCTTCGGCCACAACCCAGGTCGTCGAGCGCATCTTCGGTGATGCGCGCGAGTACCACACCGCTGCCCTCGCGTTTACCGAACGGCGTTATCCGGTCGCGGCGGAAGCGCCGTTTGTGTATCGCGTCGCGACCCCGTGGCTCGCCAGTGTGATCAACCCGGCGCTGAAGCGGGTCACCCCGCCGGAGTTCGACGCGCTCGTCGACTATGCGACGGGCCTCGACGATGTCTTGCCGTTCTACGTGATCAACATTGGCGCCACGCTGGTCTGCGCGCTGTTGCTGCTTCGATACTTCCGGTATTTCCTCGCCAACGCGTGGCTGCGGCTGTTGCTGCTGGCGATGTGGCTGATGCAGTGGCACACGCCGGCGCGATGGGTGTTTTTCAACCCGATCAACGTCGAACCGCTGTTCCTGCTGGCCGTGGTCGCGTCGCTGCTGGTGATGGAGCAGTGGCGTGGTCAGCCGTGGCATGCCGCGGCGATCCTGGCACCATTGCTGTTTGCCGGCACGCTGACGCGTGAGGCCATGGTGCTCATGGCGGTGGTGTTCGTGGCCGCGTCGCGATCGGCGGCGAGTGCCCTGCCGCTGCTGGCGTCGCTGGCCGGCCTGGCGCTGACGCGCGTCATTGGTTCGCCGTCGCACCCCTACGATCCGACGCTGGAGCCGATCAAGATGATCGCCACAAAGGCGCCTGATTCGTGGGCACTCGCGTGGTTCTTCACTTTCGGTCCGGGGGCCGTCGCCGTCGTCGCCGCGCATGCGCGAGGATCCTGGGCGCTGCTGCGCGAGCGGCCCGACCTGCTGGTCTGGGTCGCCGGCTGCGGCGTGCTCGCGTATGTGGGCGGCTCGGACACCGAGCGCATCCTCGGGTGGGCGGCGCCGGTGATCTACGTGTTGATCGGCCGCGCGCTTGAGGCCCATTGGCCGGTGTTGCGCCGCCATCCGCTGGCACTGGCGGCCCTTGCGACCGTGCAGTTGTGCTCAGCGCGGGTGTTCTGGCCAGTGCCGGTTGGCTACGACGATCCGCAGCCGTTGCCGGCGGGGTTCAGCGTGGACACGCTGCGCGAGGTGGCAGACCGGTTTTTCGTGATGCACCACAACTACGCAAACCTGTGGTCGTACTTCGGCAGCCGATCGCTGCATCGCGTGAATCTTGCGCTCGACGTGGTTTTTGCCGTGGCGGTGATCGCGTGGCTGCGGCGCCGCAGGGCGGCGGCTTAACGCCCGGTTTTCCGCTTCAGCCGATCGGCGCGCCGGACATGCGCCTGGCGGCAACGCTCCTCGTCTTCCGGCGTCTCGATGAGCAGCGGCGGCACCTTCGTCGGATTGCCGGCGTCATCGAGCGAGACGAACGTCAGGTAGGCCTTGCTGGTCAACTTGCGTTCGCCGGTCTTGATCGCTTCGGAGAACACTTCCACTTCGACTTCGAGTGAGGTCGTAAACACGCACGTGACGCGCGACTTGAGGATGATCAAGTCGCCGACCTTGATCGGATGGATGAAGTCGAGCGAATCCACGCCCGCGGTCAGCGCGAGCGTGTTGGTGTGCCGATGGCAGGCGATGGCGCCGGTGATGTCGATCAGGTGCATCACCGTGCCGCCGAGGATGAAGCCGAGCGGATTCGAATCGTTCGGCAGCACGACCTGGACGGTCTCGGCTGCCGAATCCTGCCAACGCTTGGGGGTCACGCTGGAGCCTACCAGTCGTACCCGATCCACACGGTAAACTTCGGCCGGCGGAACTCGGCGCTGCCGCCCTGCAAGTGGAACACGATGTCCTCGTACTGCTTGTTCATCAGCGTGCGCCACGACCAGTCGAAGTGCACCGGGAAGCCAAGCGCGAAGGTGGCGAGGCTCACGCCGTAGGAGGCGCGGCCGTCCACGAGGCGCAGGCCGCTCACGGCCTGCGCGGGACCGTAGGTCACCTGTTGCGTCGTGTTGTCGTAGCCGATGGCCGGCGTCTCGAGCGTCGTGTCGTTGCGATAGAGCCGGAAGGGCTGGCCTTCGAAGTAGGCGGCGCCGATGCCGGCAAACAACGTGGCGCGCACGCCGCCGAGGACGCCGATCGGCGTGGCCATCGCGTCGATCAGCGGGAAGCGCAGTTCGGCGTTGGCGTGGAATGCGTTCTGGCCGATGAACGACAGGTAGTTGTAGCCGCGCAACTCGCTGTTGCCGCCGAAGTAGGTGAAGTCCGGATTGTTGCCCTGGCTCTTGAAGCCGAAGGCGCGGACCGCGAACAGCCCGGTCGCGCCGAGGCGGAAGTACTTGCGGGCATCGCCCGTGAACGTCTGCCGCGACAGGAAGCTGCCGACCTTCGGCGCAATCGCGTACGACAGCCGCATGGTGCTGCCCGACAGCGGGCCGAATTCACGGAAGATCGTGGTTTCCTGCACGAACGCCGCGCCGACCGGCAGCATGGTGCCGTTGTTGAACAGCTGACGGCCATATTGCTGCTGCTGATATTGCGAGGCGACCTGCGCGACGGCCGGGTCGTTGTAGTTCTCCTGGTAGCGGCTGAAGCCGCCGAACAATTCGATGCGGCGGTAACGGTTGAACGGATAGATCGCAAACCCGGTTCCACCCTGGATCGTGCGCGTCGCCGTGGCGAGGTCGCGGCTGATGTACTGGCTGTAATACGGGTCGTAGAGCACGCCCTGCAGCTGCCCGTAATAGAACTGCGTCATGTTGTAGCCCTGCAGGGCCCACTGCAGGCGACGCTCCATGTTCTGCCACGTAAACGACATCGTCCGGTACTGCGACACGGACGCGACCATCATGCTGAACTGCTGGTCGCCGAGCACGTCGGTGAAGGTCACCTGCGTGCCGCCGAACACGTCGCCGCCGCT
>CAZBYY010000335.1:0-3815 GCA_964495855.1 uncultured Acidobacterium sp.
TCACGACACGCCTGCGGCACTGGGTCGCGGGTGGCTGGAGCGGCGCCGAACCCGCCATCGTGGAGGCTGCGGAGTTCAGGTCCGCGCGGTGCGAGGATGAGCGCTGAGCGTCACGCGCGCGTAGAGCGCGTGCTGGTAATAGGGAAAGAGATCCATCGGCGCGGTCGCGGCGACGGAAAATCCCGCCGGTCGATACGCATCCACGAACACCTGCCGCTGCGGGTCGAGCGCGGCCTCGTCGAAGACATCGATGCGTGCACGGCAATACCCAAGCGCGAATACGTCCGCGAGCCGCTCGACATCGATTTCCAGGCCGACAGCCGCCGGATCGAATTTCGCGATCGGATTTCTCGTATAGAACCGGACCGTGTTGGCGACGACACCGTCCATGTACTCGTCGATAGCAGCTGGGGGCATCTCCTGGAAGCTGTCGATGTTGATCGAGAGGTCGGCCGCGATCCCGGCTCGCGCGACATCCTCGTGCGAGACAAACCGCACCCGATCGATCATGTCTGGAATGGAGCGCTCCAGATAGGCGCGGCTGAGGCTCAGCATCGCCGGCAGATCGACAATCGTGTACTCGCGGACTGACGGCGCAAGTCTCAGTAGCGCGTGGCAGGTGCGTCCAAAGCCCGCCCCGATCTCGACGATGCGGGCGGCGCCATCCAACCCGCCGTGGCGGCGCAGGAAGAGAAATTCCTCGACCGCCGCGAGATAGTCGGCATTGATGTCGCAACCGCGGCAGCGAATCCCAGGCGGGCCGCCGATCGTCGTGTCGCCAATCGCCCGATAGGCATCGAAAAACTCTTCAGACTGCTGACGCGAAACGGCATAGAGCAGGGCACGCAGGTAGCGCGTGGAGGGTTCGTAGGGATTCCAGGCGACGAACCGGTTCAGTGGTCCGGCCGCCCGGAAGCTGGTGAGGAAACGCTCGTCGATGTTCGCGAACGCATCGTCGACGAGCCGTTGCCACTGCAGCGAGACCGCCGGGCGGTCCGGTCGATCGGACATCAGGGCTTCTTGATGTTGGCCTTCGACAGCACGAACGTCACGGCCTTCTCGCGGCGCAGTCCCGCCGCAAGCCGGCCCAGGTCGCCGTCCTTTTGCAGGCGCGCGCGGACGCTTGCCACCGTGTGGCCTGTCTGTTCGGCGTAGCGCTGCAACTCGGCGTCGAGGTCTTCGTCGCTGACGGTGATGTTCTCGCGCCGGGCCACTTCGTCGAGCACCAAGGCCGAGGCAACGGCTTCCTTGGCCGGCTCCCGCTGGCCCTCACGGAAGGCGTTCCAGTCGATGTTGGCCTGCCGCGGATCGATGCGCTGCTCCATCAGCCGGCGGGCGAAGTCTTCGAGTCGCCGGTCGATCTCGCGATCCACCAGCGCATCAGGGGCCGCGAACGGCAGGCGCGCGGCCAGCTGCTTCATCACGTCCTGGCGCACCTGGCGCTCGGCGGCGTGCATGGCTTCGTGCTCGAGATCCTGCTTGATGCGCGTCCGCAGCTCGTCCAGCGAGGCGAAGTCACCGAGGTCCTTCGCGAACTCGTCGTCGAGCGCGGGGATGACACGCTTTTTGATCTCCTTGAGGTTGACCGTGTAGTCAACCGTGCCGCCGGCGAGTTCCGGGATTGCGTAATCGGCGGGGTAGGTGATCGTGAAGCTCTTGCTCGAGCCGGGCGTCATGCCGATCACCTGCTCGTCGAAACCGGGCGGATTCGACGGCGCGCCGAGCTCGATGTTCACTTGCTCATGCTTGTCGACGTCGCCGCGCTTGCCGTCCTTGTCAGTCCCCTGGCGTTCGAGGCCGACGACCACGGTGTGGCCGGCTTCGACGACGCCGGTCTCGACGGCCTCATAGCGCGCGTGGCGTTCGCGCAGCCGCTCGAGCGACTGGGTGACGGATTCGTCCTCGACCGTGCGCGACGGCTCCGTCGCCTCGATGGTCGATAGGTCGCCGGGGTCGAAGCTCGGCACCACATCGAACGTCGCCTTGAAGGTGAGCGGCTTGCCCTCTTCGAGGACGAGGTCTTTGATGTCGGGCGTGGCAATCGGCTCGACGCCCTTTTCCGTCAGCGCGTCGCCGACGGCTTTGGAGACCAGGTGTTCAGCCACTTCCTGCATGATCTGGGGCTTGAAACGCTGGCGGATGACGTTACTCGGCACTTTACCCGGACGGAAGCCCGGGATCTTGGCTTGGCGCGCAAGCTTGGCGGCTGCCTGTCCGATCGCCGCGGCGACGGCTTCCGAGGGGACTTCAATCGACAAGTCGCGGCGCGTTTCGTTGACGTCTACAAGTTCTGCTTTCATGGTTTGAATCTGGATCCTTCGAGTGCGAAAGGAGGGACTTGAACCCACACGGCCTTTCGGCCACCGGCTCCTAAGACCGGCGCGTCTGCCAGTTCCGCCACTCTCGCGTCAGGCGAACCCATCAAGAGTAACACGCGCAAGAGGAAGGCCGCAGACCGGCTCAGGCGAACCTAATTCCTGCGCCTGTAGACCACGTGGCGGCCAATTATCACGGCGCGATCGTAATCACGCGCCAACTGCTCCGCAACGGGGCGTGGCGTCGTGTAGTCGCCACCCTCAGAGAGCACCACGAACTGCGGGTGCTGCTCGAACGCTCGTGCCCATTCGGACTCCGTCGTGGCGCCGGGCCCCGCCCACGCGTGCAGCAGAGGAGCGATCTGCAACTCGCTGACGTCGGCGAAACGTCCCGCCACGCGCGCGCCAGACAGCCAGACCGAGAGCTGCGCCTCGTCCAGGGCATACACATATTGACCTGCGGCGCCGGCGCCTTTCAGGTACTCGGCCACCCGATAGCCGTCATCTTGAAATAGCCTCATCTCGGCGTAACGCCCGGGAAGGCCGGCCAGCGCGACGTACACGACAAACGTCGCCGGGACGATGTGCGAGGGGGTGATGGAGACGAGGCGGGCCAGGAACGCGCCTGCAGGGAATGCCAACAGCGGCACCGCCATGATCAGGTAATGTTGCTCGGCGGCGGACATCGCCATGATCGAGACGGCCATCGCGACCCACATCACCGCGACAGCGCGTCGTTCGCGGCCGGGCAGGATGCAGATGCCCGCCATCGCGCTGATCCACAACACAGCCGCCACTCCAGATGCGTGACGCGCGATCAGCCAGATCAGGTCGTCGATCGCAAACGGGATTTGCGTCAGGCTGACATACGGCAGTGCGCGTGGCACGAGCCAGATACCGCAGACCAGGGCGGTCCATTGGCCGAAGGCGGCATACACGAGCGCGATGATCGCCGCCGGCAGCGCTGTCCCGACGGTTAGCGCCATCACGGACGGCACCGGTTTCCCCGGTGAGGCATGGCGCCACGCGATCCAGGCCGCCGCGGGAAACAGCAACACGAGGTTGGTGCGGATCGCGATCGCAACTCCGAGCAACACGCCGGCGCGCACCGCGTCCTGTGTGGTGAATGATTCGCGCATCAGCAACGCGAGCATTGCCGCGATGGGCATCAAGACCATGTGCTCGGTCAGTGTCGGCAGGCCGCCCTCCGTCGCGGTCGCAAACGCGACGACCAGCAATCCCGCCCAGGTGCCGGCGTTGCGCCGGTCGGCGAACGCGTGCATCAGGAGCGCCGCGCAGCCGGCAATTGCAAGTGCTCCGCCGATTCTCACCGCGACGAGGCTGCGACCGAAGATGAGCAGCACCCCATAGGCAACGGCGGCCCCTGGCGGCTTGACATCCCAAAGTCCTGTAAACGGCAAGTGGCCGTGCCACAGATCCCACGCGACCAGGATCTGCGAGGTTTCATCGTTGTTGAGGATCGATGCGAACCAGAAGGGC
>CAZBYY010000336.1:0-3778 GCA_964495855.1 uncultured Acidobacterium sp.
GCAGGCATTCCGCAAGTTGCCGTGGTCATGGGATCGTGCACGGCCGGCGGCGCGTATGTGCCCGCCATGTCCGACGAGACGATCATCGTCAAGAACACCGGCACGATCTTCCTGGGCGGTCCGCCGCTCGTCAAGGCGGCGACCGGGGAAGAAGTGACGGCCGACGAACTCGGCGGCGCCGACGTGCACACGCGGCTGTCCGGCGTCGCCGATTACCTGGCCGAGGATGATGAACACGCGCTGCACCAGGCGCGCATCATCGTGTCCACGCTCAACTCCACCAAGACGCTGCCCGCCGACACGACGACGCCGGAGGATCCCGCCTACGACCCGGCCGAGCTGTACGGCATCGTCAACCTGGACCTGCGCAAGGTCTACGATGTGCGCGAAGCGATCGCGCGCCTCGTCGATGGCTCACGTTTCGATGAGTTCAAGGAACGCTACGCCACGACGATCGTGTGCGGCTTTGCCAGGCTGCATGGCTTCCTGGTCGGCATCATCGCCAACAACGGCGTGCTGTTTTCGGAATCGGCGCTCAAAGCGACACACTTCATCGAGCTCTGCAACCTGCGCGGCGTGCCGCTGATCTTCCTGCAGAACATCACGGGCTTCATGGTCGGCAAGCAGTACGAACGCGGCGGCATCGCCAAGGACGGGGCCAAGATGGTGCATGCGGTCGCCAACTCCGTCGTCCCGAAGTTCACCGTGATCATTGGCGGCTCGTTCGGCGCCGGCAACTACGGCATGTGTGGTCGCGCCTACGAGCCTCGCCTGCTCTGGATGTGGCCAAATGCGCGCATCTCGGTGATGGGCGGCGAACAGGCGGCCGGCGTGCTGACGACGGTGAAGCGGGACCAGCTGGCGCGCGAGAACAAAGCGTTCAGCAAGGATGATGAGGAGGCAATCCGCAAACCGATCCTCGAGAAATACGACACTGAAGGATCGCCCTACTACTCCACCGCGCGACTCTGGGACGACGGCATCCTCGATCCGGCGCAGACCCGACAGGCGTTGGCGCTCGGCCTGTCGGCTGCCTTCAACGCGCCGATCCCGCCCGCCCGGTTCGGCGTTTTCAGAATGTAAATCCCGTGGCCACTCGCTACCAGTTCCTGACAGTTGAACGGCGCGACGGTGTTGAGCGGGTGACCCTCAACCGGCCCGACGTTCGCAACGCTTTCAATGAAGACGTCATTGCCGATCTCGCCGCGTGGGCTGCCTCTGCACACGCCGAGCCGCCGCGCGTCGTCGTGTTTGCGGGCGCCGGAAAGGTCTTCAGCGCCGGCGCCGATGCCGCGTGGATGGCGAAAATGGCGAGCTACTCGCACGACGACAACGTGCGTGATGCGAGGGCGGCCGCAGAGATGTTCATGGCGATCAATTCGGTGCCGGCGATCGTCATCGGCCGCATTCACGGCGCTGCGCTCGGCGGCGGATCGGGCCTCGCCGCCGTCTGCGACATCGTGGTGGCCGAACAGGACGCCATCTTCGGGTTCACTGAAACGAAGCTCGGCATTCTGCCCGCGATGATCTCGCCCTACGTGTTGCCGAAGATCGGTGCTTCTGCTGCGCGCGACCTGTTCCTCACCGGCCGGCGCTTTACAGCGGCGAAGGCCAAAGAGATCGGGCTGGTCCACGAGGTTGTGGCGCTTTCGGAACTGGATGCAGCGGTCGACAAGTACATCGCCGAATCGTTGTCCGCGGCGCCCACGGCGGTGGCACGGGCCAAAGCCCTGATCCCGAACGTGCTCGGCAAATCGCCGGTGGATGCACTCGGCATCACCGCCGAGGCGATTGCGGCCCAGCGCGTGTCGGCTGAAGGTCAGGAAGGGCTCAAGGCGTTCCTCGAAAAGCGACCACCGACGTGGACCGTGAAGTGACGCAGCTTCGCCAAGACTCCGCCAGGCGCATTCGCCGGCTGCTGATCGCCAACCGCGGCGAGATCGCCCGCCGCATCATTCGCGCGTGCCGAGAACTGGGCATCGAATCGATCGCGGTGTATTCGGATGCCGATGCCGCCGCTCCGCATGTGCGGGACGCCGACCACGCCGTCGCGCTTGGTCCTGCGCCGTCACGCGAAAGCTACCTGAACATCGACGCGATCATCAACGCCGCCACGTCGATGCGCGCCGATGCGATCCATCCGGGCTACGGCTTTCTCTCCGAACGCGCGCCGTTTGCGCGCGCTTGTGAAGCCGCCGGCCTGATCTTCGTCGGCCCACCGGCGTCGGCGCTCGAGGCGATGGGGTCGAAGACGGGTGCACGGGCGTTGATGAGCCGTGCCGGGGTGCCGGTGGTGCCTGGCGACATACCGGCGGATCAGAGCGAATCGGCGTTCGTCTCGTCGGTCGCTAAGATCGGATTGCCTGTCTTGTTAAAACCCGCTGCCGGTGGTGGCGGCATTGGAATGAAAGTCGTTCGCCAGGTGAGCGAAGTCGGCGCGGCGCTCGCCGCCGCGCAACGCGAGGCCAAGGCGGCGTTCGGCGACGACACCATCTACATCGAGCGGCTCATCGAGCAGCCCCGGCACGTGGAGATCCAGATCTTCGCCGACACCCACGGCCAGACCGTTCACCTCTTCGAGCGCGAGTGTTCGGCGCAGCGCCGCCACCAGAAGGTGATCGAAGAGAGTCCCTGCCCTGTCCTCACACCGGGTGTGCGCGCGCGCATGGGAGCGGCGGCGATCGCTGCGGCCGAGGCCGTCGGCTACCGTAACGCCGGGACGTGTGAGTTCCTGCTCGAAGGCACCGGCGATGACGCGCGTTTCTCTTTTCTCGAAATGAACACGCGCCTCCAGGTCGAGCATCCGGTCACGGAAGCCGTGGTCGGTGTCGATCTCGTGCATGCGCAACTGCTGGTCGCGGCCGGAGAACCACTGCCGTTTTCGCAGCCATCACTGTCACAACGCGGTCACGCGATCGAGTGCCGCATCTATGCCGAGGACCCGGCGCAGGGATTTCTCCCTCAGGCGGGACGCCTCCTGCTGTATCACGAGCCGCAAGGACCCGGTATTCGCGTGGACAGCGGCGTGACGACCGGGTCGGACGTCACGGTGCATTACGATCCGATGCTCGCCAAATTGATCGTGCACGCGCCGACGCGCGAACAGGCGCGCCGACGCGCCATCGCCGCATTGCGCGACTATGCGATCCTCGGCATCCGCACCAACATTGCGTTCCTGATCCAACTGCTCGAACACGACGTCTTTGTCGATGCGAAGATCGACACGCGCTTTCTGGACCGAGAGTCCGCTCACATTGCCGACATGATCCCGCGGGAGCTACCCGACGCCGTGAAGCGCTTTGCTCAACAGCACGCAGCACCCGGCACCTCAAGCACCCCAGGCACCTTAGGCACCGTAGGCACCGATCCGTTTTCTTCTCTTCGAGGCTGGCGTGGCTAACGGGTGGCACCTGTTCGTCGATGGCGAGCGGCAGATTCGGGTGGCGATCGCCAACGACGGCGCAAAGACGTGGGTGTTCGTCGAGGGCAACACCTACACGATCGACAACGAATCTAGTGCCAAGGCGCGATCGAAGTCGGCGCGCACCCATGACGTGATGGCGCCGATGCCCGCGACGGTGGTGTCGATCAACGCCGCAGTGGGGCAAGCCGTGAATGAAGGCGACACGCTGATCGTCCTCGAAGCCATGAAGATGGAGTTGCCGATCAAGGCGCCGGCCTCTGGCACCGTCGCGGCGATTCGCTGCGCAAAGGGCGAGCTCGTGCAACCCGGCGTGAACCTGATCGAGCTGGCCTGATGCGCATCCCTCCAGCCGTC
>CAZBYY010000337.1:0-3748 GCA_964495855.1 uncultured Acidobacterium sp.
CGGCGCCACGCCGCTACCAACCTACACGGGACGCGCCCTCGCCGAGTCGATCGCAGCGAACGGCACTCGCCCGCGCGTCGTCTCGGTGATCGTCCTCGACGCGATGCGCGCCGATTATTTCGAGAAGTACGCAGCCGAGATGCCGACGTTGACGCGCCTGCGCACGCAGGGCGCGTGGTTTTCCGAGACGCGCACGATCGTGCTGCCGACCGTGACCGGCGTCGGCCACGCGACGATCGGGACCGGCACCGATCCGCGCATTCACGGCATCGTCGTCAACAACCTGTTCAACCGCGGCACCGGCAAGCCGCAGGAAGCGTACGATCAGCTCGACACGCGCGAGCTGATGGCGCTGACGCTCGCCGATCAGTGGAACCTGCAGACCGACGGGCAGGCGGTGATCATCGGGCAGGGCGGCGCGATCCGCGCCACGGCAGGACTGGTCGGCCGCGGCGCGTGCCTGATCAGCGGCAAGAAGATCCTGGCCGGCAGCTATCAGTCCACCGGCGACGCCGCCTGGGAAACGAATCCAGAGTGCTACACGATGCCACCGGCGTTGACGCGGTTCACCGGACGCAAGGCCTGGGAAGCCGTCGGCGGGACGTGGATGGGACACGACATTGCCAGCGCGACGAAGTTTCGCGCGTCGGCAGTGTTCCAGAAATACGAAGCCGAAGCACTGCGCGCCGTCGTCGAGGAGTCAGCCGTCGGCGCAGACGACGTGACGGACCTCGTCTACGTGAACATGAAGGGGCCCGACTACACGTCGCACGCCTACGGGCCTGATTCGGCCGAACAGCGCGCGACGCTGGTCGAGCTCGACAAGCAGATCGCCGCCTATGTCGAGCTGATCGACAAGAAGGCCGGCGCCGGCCGCAGCGTGATCGTGATCACCGCCGATCACGGCCAGCCGCCGGAGCCGCCGCCCGGCGGACGCGTCTACCTCGACGAGATCATCGCGCAACTCAACAAGCGCTTCGATCCCGACGGCAAGATCGTCAACTACTACAACGATGCGGCGAACAACCAGCTGCACCTCGACACGGCGCGGCTGAAGTCGCTCGGCGTCTCGTTGAAGGACGTCGCGGCGTTCCTCCAGACCTTACCGGTCTTCGAAGCCGCGTTCAGCGAGGACGAAGTCAGAGCCGCGCAAGCGCGCTTAGCGAGGCCCGGCCGGTAAGTTCTGCCAGAAGTAGCGCGCGATCAGCTTGAAGATGTGCGGCGTCGTGCCGGGCCCTTCCGAGATGCTGTGCGTGCGGTTCGGATACATCATCATGTCGAAGGGCTTGCCAAGCTCGATCAGGCGATTGATCAAGCGCTCGGTGCCCTGGAAGTGCACGTTGTCGTCGCCCGACCCGTGTACGACCAGCAGCTTCCCTTGCAGCCCCTCGGCAAAGTTGATCGCCGAGCCAACTTTGTAGCCGGCCGCGTTCTCCTGCGGCACGCCCATGTACCGCTCCTGGTAAATCGTGTCGTAGAGGCGCTGATCCGGCACCGGCGCGACCGACACGCCGACCTTGTAGACGTCGGGGAATCGGAACATCGCATTCAACGTGTTCGTGCCGCCGCCGCTCCAGCCCCACACGCCCACGCGATCGCGATCCAGGAACGCATGCTTCGCAATCAGCGCCTTCACGGCCGCCGCCTGATCCTTCGACGACAAGTCGCCCACTGTCCCGTAGACGATCTTGCGCCAGTTGATGCCGCGCGGCGCCGGCGTGCCACGGTTGTCGAAGGAGACGATGACGTAGCCGGCTTCCGCGAGCGCGCGATGAAACAGCATCTGCGAGCCGCCCCACGCGTCGATCACCGTCTGGCTCGCGGGTTCGCCGTAAACGTGCGTGATGAACGGGTACTTCTTCGTCGCGTCGAACGTCGACGGCTTGATCATGTAGCCGTCGAGCTGCACGCCATCGCCGATGTCGATGCGGAAGAACTCCGCCGGCGGATTGAGCAGCGTCTTCACCTTCGCCGCGACCGCCGATGGATCGGTGAGCGCGCGCACCGGTTTGTGGCTCGGCAACTCGATGACTTCGGTTACCGGCGGCTTCTCGAATTGCGAGTAGGTATGAAAGGCCATCCGGCCGTTCGGCGAGATGTCGTAGCGATGCGTCCCCGGCTGGGTGGGCGGCGTGACGCGCTCGGGCGTGCCGCTGCCGTCGAGGCGCGCGCGATACAGGTAGCGCTGCCCGGCGTTGTCGGGTGAGGCACGGAAGTACATCCAGCCGCCCTTCTCGTCGAAGCCCGCAATGTCGGTCACGTCGGCGTCGAACCGCGTGATGTTCTGTCCGTTGCCGCCTTCCCTCGGCACGCGATAGACGTGTTGAAAGCCGTCACGCTCGCTAAGCCACAGGAACGTCTTGCCGCCATCGATCCACGGCACGTCCTCATTCACATCCACCCACGTCGTCGACTCGTCGCGAAACACGCGCTTGACGTCGCCGCTCGCAATGTCGGCGGTGAGGAAGTCATTGCGGTTCTGCTGGCGATTCAGTTGCTGGATGGCGACCGTCCGCGGATCGATCCAGCCGAGCCGCGCCAGGTACGTGTTGCGCGGATCGCCTTCCGTCTTCATCCACGTCGGCTGGCCGCCGTCGGCGCTGACGACGCCGATGCGGACGGCTGAATTGGTGGTGCCGGCCTTGGGATACGGAATCTTCGTGATCTTGGGATAGATGTCGTCGGTCGTGTTGATCAGCGAGAAGATGCCGACGCCAGAGCTGTCGAACTGCCAGAACGCGATCGACTTGCCGTCAGGGCTCCACGCAAACCCGTCACGGACGCCGAACTCCTCTTCGTACACCCAGTCGGACGTGCCGTTGATGATCGTCTCCGATCCATCGGCCGTCAGCGGCGTCACGCGGCCGTCGTCCAGCCGCTCGACGTAGATGTTGTTGCGGCTCACATAGCCGACGCGCGTCGCGTCCGGAGAGAACTTCGCGAACATCAGCGAGGCCGCCGGCATCGACGTGCCGACCTGCTTGAGCGAGCCCGACTTGAGGTCGAGCACCCAGTAGTCGCCACGCGTGTTCTGGCGCCAGACTTTCTGCGTGTTGGTGAAGACCAGCAGCTTGCTCGCATCCGCCGACCACACGTAGTCGGCGATGCCGAGCGCCTTTTGCGCGCCGGTCGGGATCAACTGCGATGCGGCAATCAACACGCTGCGCGCGCCGGTCGCGGCGTCGTAGCGGACGATGTCGGCGCCGCCGGCGTCGCCGGAGGCACGCTCGACCGTGGTGTAGGCGGTGCCATCGCCCAGCCAGCGGGCCGGCCCGAATCGCGGCAGCGCGTATTCGTTGTTCGCGTAAATGCGGTCGATCTGTTGTTCGAGCGCAGTCCATCGCGCGTCGATCTGCGCGGACGCCGCACCGCCCAGCAGCAGGACAGCAAGAGTGATGAACAGGGCCGGCTGCCGGAGCGATGCGCGCATGTCTTACATCCTCGCCTTCAGTTCGGTATCGATTGCCGTGAGGAATTCCTCGGTGGTGAGGTACGGATGATCCGGGCGGATCAGGATCGCGAGATCCTTCGTCATGCGTCCGGACTCGACCACGTCGACGCACACCTTCTCGAGCTTCTCCGCAAACGCGACGACATCAGGCGTGTTGTCGAACTTGCCGCGGTACTGCAGGCCGCGCGTCCAGGCATAGATCGAGGCGATCGGGTTCGTCGACGTCGGCTTCCCCTGCTGGTGCAGGCGATAGTGACGCGTCACCGTGCCGTGCGCCGCTTCCGCTTCCACGGCCTT
>CAZBYY010000338.1:0-3736 GCA_964495855.1 uncultured Acidobacterium sp.
AGGCCTGGTGGCCGCTCGCGGCCGGCATTGTCATCTCCGTGGTGCTGCTCGGTGCGCCACTGGGGCCGGGATCGACGACGCCATCCGCGCAGGGCCCGCTCGCGCACACGGCGACGCGCTACATCGCCGTGTTGCCGCTGGCCAATGTGACGCAAGATGCCGCCGACCAGGTGTTTGCGGATGGTTTGACGGAAACACTCACGAGCAGCCTGACGCAGCTCGAGCAATTCCAGACACGGCTGCGCGTGGTTCCGGCAAGCGAAGTGCGTTCCGCGCACATCACCAGCGCCAAGGAGGCGCGGCAGTCCTTTGGCGTGACGCTTGCCATCAGCGGCTCGATGCAGCGCCTGCCGTCGACACTCCGCCTGACGCTGAATCTCGTCGACACTTTGCAGCTCGCGCAACTCAGCTCCCGCACGATCGACATGGCCACGAGCAAGGACGTCATCACGCAGGAGACGGTCGTCAGTGCCGCCGTTGCGCTGCTCGCGCTCGAGCTCGATCCCGGTGCGCAGCATGCGATTGCGGCTGGAGGCACCAACAGCCCTGGGGCGTACGAGCTCTATGTGAAAGGCCGCGGCTATCTGCAGCGGTTCGATCGCGGCGCGGACAACGTCGACCTCGCGATCGACGCGCTGTCACGCGCCATCGCCACCGACCCGCACTACGCCCTCGCGCATAGCGCCCTTGGCGAAGCCTACTCGCGCAAGTTCGAAGCGACGCACCAACCGGCGTGGCTCGACCGCGCGAGCGAGCATGCGGAGGAAGCACTCCGCATCGACAGCCGCCTCGCCCCGGTGCACGTGACCCTTGCGATGATCGCCCGCAGCCGCGGGCGCTACGAGGAGGCGATCGCGCTGGCGCAGCGCGCCGTCGAACTGGACCCGGTCAGCAGCGCGGCGCACGGAGAACTCGGTCGTGCCTACGACCTGCTCAACCGCCCGGACGAAGCCGAAGCGACCTACAAGAAGGCCATCGCCGCGCGCCCCGATGACTGGCTGGCCTACAACGCGCTCGGCAGCTTTTACATGGCGCGCTCGCGGTTTGCAGATGCCGAGAGCGCGTTCCAACACGTGATCGAGCTCACGCCCGACAACACGCGCGGCTACAACAATCTCGGCGCCGTGTACTTCCGCATGCAGCGCGCCGATGATGCGGCGCGCGTATGGGAGCAATCGTCGGCGATCCGCCCCAGTGCGGCGGCCGCATCGAACCTGGGCAGCTACTATTTCGCGCGAGGACGCTACGCCGAGTCCGCACGCGCGCTCGAACGCGCCGTCGCCCTGACGCCGACCAGCTTCACCCTCAGGCGCAACCTCGCCGCGGCTCTCTACTGGTCGCCGGGCGAGCGCGACAAGTCACGAGCCGCGTTCGAGAAGGCGATCGAGCTCGGCGAAAGCGCACGCACGATCAACCCGCGACAACCAGCGCTGCTCGCGGAGCTCGCCGATTCTTACGCGAGCGTCGGCGCGCGCGAGCCGGCTTTGGCCTGCGCGGCCGGAGCAGAACGACTCGGCGCCGCGAACGACGGCGAAGTGGCGTTCACGCTCGCCGGCGCGTACGAGACACTTGGCGACCGTGCAGTCGCGCTGGAGTGGTTGAAGCGCGCGATCAAGAGCGGTTATCCCGTGTCCTCGATCGAGCGGTCACCGACAGTGGCCGAATTGCGAAAGGACCGCCGTTATTCGTCGTTCGTCAGCAAGTCGTTCACTGAACAGGAGCCCTGAGCATGGCAGCGACCAAGAGAGTGAATATCTTCCAGATCGATGGTGAGTACCGAGTCCACCCGCCCGTCATTGAACTTGACGGCGGCGCCGGCGACAGATTGTCCGTTCGCAACACAACGGGCGATGACATCGTCGTATTCGTCGCACCGAAGGCATTTCATGCAACTGATTCGGTGTCGCTGGTTGTGCCTTCGGGCAAGGAAAAGAACATGGCGTCCGTATCGCAGGGTGCCGGTGTTGTGAACGTGTTTTCGTATCAGGTGCTGACGTTAAAGGAGGGTAAGAAGGCGAAGGGCAACTCGGACCCGGTGTTAATCATCGAGAACTAGCGACTGCGTCTGCGCACCGCCGAGGATCGATCCGAATCGCTCGGCGGTGACGTTCAACACGCGCTCGAGCTGCGCCCGTGGAATCTCGCGCGGCGCGTAGATCACGACCAGCAATTCCGTCGCTGACGGCGTGACCATCGTCCTGGCCGAATCCGATGTCGGGTTGCCAAACGGTCCGAGGCCGTCGGCGACGGTGATCCGCCCGCCCACATTCACATCGTCTTTGCGAATGCCGGCGTACGACTCTCCCGCCGCGCCGATCCGCATCGTCACAGGGCCCGACACTTTCGCGAAGTCATACAGGCCGTACGGCAGCTGGAATTCGAGCGAGCACCAGTTGACGATGTCGACGGCGGAGTTGATGCGGGGAATCGTGTCGCCCTTGCGCACGCGACGCAGCAGCGCCTCGTTCGAGGGCCGCGTCTTCGTCGGATCGATGCCGACCTTCTTGTACATCGTCCTCACCGCCGCGGACTCCGACGGCGGATTGATCCGGACCTTGGCTTCGGCTTCGGCGAGGAGCGGATCGAGCCTGGGTTCCTGGGCGACGACCGTCGCGCCCGACCACCAGATCACGCCCGGCCTGACGATCGACTTCAGCTCGCTCGCGAGCACAAACTCAGCCACGCGCGGCCTCCGCTTCGACCGGCGGACGGATGATCTCGCGGACGCGATCGGCCAGCGCGCGGACCTGCTCCACCGAGGGCTCCGGATTCGCCTCGGTGGCGATCGGATCGTGCACGATCAACGTGACGTGCCCCGGACACGTCGTGAGCTCGCCCTTCTTCATCACGTGCCGGCTGCCGACGACCGAGATTGGCACGATCGGCAGTCCCGTTTGCATCGCCAGCATGATGCTGCCGCCCTTGAACTTGTTCATGAAGCCGTCGCGGCTGCGCGTCCCTTCCGGAAACACGATCAGCGACAGCCCGTTCGACGTGAGGCTGTTCGCCCAGCCCGCGATCTTCGCGCGATCCGGCTTGCTGCGATCGACGAGCATGTGCCCGGTGCGCTTCAAGTGCGGCCCAAGCATCGGGAAGTTGCCGAGCGATTCCTTCGCGATGATGCGCAACTGGAACGGAATGTTCCAGAACAAGCAGGGAATGTCGTAGATGCTCTGGTGATTGGCGACGAAGACGTACGTCCTGCCGGGCTCGACGCGCTCGAGGCCGACGACGTCGACGTCCACGCCGGTCGTCGCCAGGATCAGCCACGACCACGCGCGCGCGCACTTGTGCGCGAAGTGGCCGCGGCGGTCGAAGAAGCTCGATGTGACGGACGCGAATCCCAGGACGATCGTGTAGACGGCGATCGTCGGAATCAGCCAGAGGACGGTCCGTACGAGATGAAAGGTCTTCGTAATCTGTCGATCCCGTGACGTGATGTTTACCGATCCTTCGCGACGATCGGCGACGGCGGATTGACGGCCTGGGTCGTGCCGCTCTGTGCCGCGACGGCGGACTGCGGTGCGCCAGCCTGCCGCGAAGAGGCCTGCGCGCCGCCGGCTTCCAGGTAGCGGCCGAAGATCATCTTGCCGGCGGTCGTCTGGAGCACGCTGGTGACGACAATGTCGATCGTCTTGCTGATCATCTTCCGCGCATTGTCGACCACGACCATGGTGCCGTCGTCCAGATACGCGACGCCCTGGTTGTATTCCTTGCCTTCCTTGAGGATGAAGAC
>CAZBYY010000339.1:0-3732 GCA_964495855.1 uncultured Acidobacterium sp.
TGCACGCCGACCGACATGGCGAGCAAAACCGCGATCAACGCGTGCAGCACGCGATTGGAGGGTCGCGTATCCGTCTGGCGGTGAGACACGGTCATTTGAAGTCGCGGCGCCGGAAGATGGCAATCGCGGCGGTGAGGAGAATCGTAATGTAGATCGCAGCGTAGAGCAGCGTGTAGGCCACGCTGCCCATGCTGATCGGCATGCCGTATACCGCTTCCGCCTTGACGTCGAACGGCGCGAGGTTCGGTAGCGTGTAATAGGCCGCCTTGGCAATCGCCGCCACCGCTGCCGAATCGACGACCGCGCCGAAGTTCCGCAGGTCCGCATTGAAGTGGCCGGCGACCCACAGGCCGAGCGTCAATACCGCCGACAACAGCGGACTTGAGAAGGTCGAGAAGAACAGCGCCAGCGCCGTGATCAGCATCAACTCCGCGAAGATCAGCCCGATGGCCAGCAGTAGCCGCGGATCCAGCGCCGGTGCCGGCCATCCGGCTCGCTGCGCGTCGGTGGCGATCGACTGCATGTAGAACAGGACCACGTAGTAGGCCGCCGTCATCACGCTGATGTTCACCGCCAGCGACATCACCAGGCCCGCGTACTTGCCGAGGATGAACTCCCCGCGCGACAGCGGCTTGCTCAACACGCCGAACACGCTCTTCTTCTCGACCTCCTTCGACACGAGGCCGATGCCGATGAAGACCGCGATGAACAGCCCGAAGATCGACAAGGCGGCAAGGCCGAGATCCTTGATGATCTTCATGTCCTGGCCGGCGGTCATCTGGCCGATCAGGAACGAGGCGGCGATCAGCACCACCGCGAACACCACCATCGCGTACGGCACGCGATCGCGAACCGTCTCCTTGAACGTCGCGCCGGCGATCAGGGCAATCGTCCGCATCGCCATTACGCGCGGGGGGTCGCGGCGGCGACCTGTTTGACGAAGTAGTCTTCGAGCGTTTCGCGCACCGGGTGGATCGACACGAGCGTGGCCCCGCCGGCCCTGAGCTCCGCCATCACCTGCTCGGGCTCGCTGTCGGGCGGCAGGCTGAGCATCACCTGGCCGTGAGCGAGAGGGGTATGCGCGCGGAGCCTGGTTCCGAGGTGTGCGAGCGCCGGCTCTGTGACGTTCGCCACGATCAGCTCCCACCCTTTGAGCTCGAACGCCAACATGTCGCTGATATGCCCGCTCGCCACCATCCGCCCCTGCGCCATGATCGCCACGCGGCTACAGAGGGATTCGGCGTCCGGCAGGATGTGCGAGCTGAAGAAGACCGTGCAGCCGCGCTGCCGCAGCCGCAGGATCAAGTCGCGTACATGCCGGCGGCCCAGCGGGTCGAGGCCCGACATCGGCTCGTCGAGAAAGATCAATTCCGGGTCGTTGAGGAGCGCCTGCGCCAGGCCGACCCGCTGCAGCAGGCCCTTCGACAAGGCACGCAGCCGCATGCGACGTTCGCGTCCCATGGCGACCTCATCGAGCACGCGCGATACACGAGCGGCGACCTCCGCGCCCTGATACCCGAAGAGCCTCGCAAAGTATGCGAGCAACTCTTCGGCCGTGAGGTAGTCGTAGTAGTACGGATTCTCAGCGAGGAAGCCGACGCGCTGCTTGACGGAACGATCCCCGACCGGCCGGCCGAAGATCTTCGCCGAGCCCGATGTCGGGTAGATCAGCTGCATCAGCAGCTTGAGCGTGGTGCTCTTGCCGGCGCCATTCGGGCCGAGAAACCCGAAGACCTCGCCTTCGTCGACGGACAGCGTCAGCGAGTCGAGCGCGCGGAACGGCCGCGGGCGCCAGAAGCCGAGCAGGAAATCCTTGGTGAGGCCTTCGGTTTCAATCGCCGGCATCACATCTGTCCAGGCGGCTTACTTCTTGCCGCTCTCCACACGACGAAGCTCCCACGCCAGCACCGCGTCGAAGAACTCGCCGCGGAAGCCGGGAAGCTTCATGCCGTTGACGAAAAACGTCGGCGTGCCGCTGATCTTCAGCTGCGATCCCTGCGCCACGTCCGCTTTGACGAGTTCGAGCGTCGACGCGAATCGCGCGTCGAAATCTTTCGCGGGAATGCCGCCAACGGTTTCAGCGGCCTTCTTCACCGTCTCGGGATTCATCGCCGGCTGGTTGGCGTAGAGCCACTCCTCCATCGCTTCGCCGCGGCCTTTCTCCTTCGCCAGCCGCACCGCGACCGCCGCTTCACACGCACCCGAATGGAGGTCCTGGGTGATGAACGCATTGCACTGCCGCTCGAGCGGGTAATCCTTGGTGATGAGCTTCACTTTGCCCGGATGTTCCTTCGCCCACTTGGCAAACACCGGCTTGTAATCACGATAGGTCTGGCCGCATCCCGGGCACTGGTAATCGTTGAACTTGACCACGACGATCGCAGCACCGTCGTTGGGCACGACGAGCGGCACGCGCGGCTGCTGGGCCAGGTAGTCCTCGAGCTGCTTGATTTGCGCCGGCGTGACGGCCGGCGCGGCAGCCGCCTGCGGCTCCGCTTCGGCCGCGGATGCGGCACTCACCCGCTGTTCGGGAAACATCACGATCGCCGTGACACTCGCCGCGACGAACGCCATCGACGCGACAACGGCACCAGGGTTGCGGACAAGACGCTGAAGATCGGAAACCATGCGCATAGGAAGACTCGTAAGCGGATACTTCGTCGAGGAACCAGACACCAGGAACAACCCAATCACGGCCACGTAGGTGCCTGCACACAGCAGGCAGACCACGTGAAGGATGACATACGACGCGTAGGCAAGATACAGGATCGCCGCGAGCCCGATCGTCGATGCCGCAAACACGTAGCCCGGCAAGTTCTCCGCCGCGCTCTTCGACGCCGAACACAAGCCGATTAGCACCAGCACGCCCAGGAAGAACACTGCGCCAAGAATCGCCACCGGCACGCCGGCGACGGCGCCGAAACGGCTCGTGTAGGCTTCCGTGCAATTCAACGTCGCATTGACGTCGCAGAAGCTCGCATACGTCGGATCGTTCAGGATCCGATAGTGCACGAACGCGGAGGTGGAAGCGAACACGAGGCCCAGCGTCGCAAACGCCGCCAGCCAGCCGCTCCGCCGCCGCGCCGAAGACGCCCCGTCCACCGCTTCCGTCATATCACTGGAATTCTACCCGTACAGCGAAAGGGGCGCGGCCATCACCGCGCCCCCTTCAACAAATCGGCTGTTGTGCCGTTACTGGATCGGCGTGCCGCTGGCCGGGGCCGTCGTCGACGTGCCGGTCGCGATCGCAGCGGTCGTGGACTGATAGATCGTGCCCAGCGTGTTCGTGTAGAAGTAGCGCGTGCCGGTCGATCCAGCCGACGTCGGGTCGGCGTTGGCTTCGTAGCTGCCCGACAGGCTCGCCGCTGCGACACCGTTGCAGGCCGCAGTCGTCGCCGCCGCGGTCGGCGCTACACCGGCCATGGTGATGCCGTAGCCGCTCTTGGTCGGAGTGTTGCTCGAACCGAGGTCCGGGCTGATGAACGGGGTGCCGCCGGTCGGCGCCGTGCCGAGGCCAACGAGGTTCGGTGAATAGAAGCCGTTCGCGCAGCTCGACGCATACGCCTGCTGCGAGCTGTTGATCGCGCGCAGCGAGCCGATCGCCGACGCCTCGTTGCCCGACATACGGGCGCGAAGCAGTCCAGGCACCGCAATGGCGGCGATGATGCCGATGATGGCCACGACGATGAGCAGTTCGATGAGCGTGAAGCCCTTGTTGCTACGGATTCGCAT
>CAZBYY010000340.1:0-3729 GCA_964495855.1 uncultured Acidobacterium sp.
CGGATCACTGGTCCGCAACGCGGGTAACGCGAGTCCGTCGACACGCCAGGCGTCGATCTACTGCACCTCCTCGTCCAGCGCGTACACTGCCGCGACGAGCGCCTCGGCGTCAGCCGCCGAGATCTTCATCCGGTACGCCACATACTCCGCAGGACTGAGGCTGGCCCGTTCCATGCCGGCCTCGTCATCCATCCAGCGCTTCGCCGCCAGCACTTGACTGCGGTTCGGGGTAATCGGTTCCGTCATTCGCGTGTGCCTCCAGTCAGACGATCGAGAATAACACTCGGCGTCTTTCCGACGCACGGTGGCGACCGTCGCATATGGCATCATTCGGCATGCGCATCCGGCCATTCGTCGTCCTCACCTTCTTCATCGCGGCTCCCGCTCTCGCGCAGCACTCGGCAATGCCCGAGGGCATGACGCACGAGCAGCACATGGAGCAGATGAAGAAAGACGCCGCGATGAAGGAACGCGGCGCGGTGGCGATGGGCTTCGACCAGGACACAACCACCCATCACTTCACGATGCAGGACGATGGCGGCGCGATCGAGGTCGCGGCCAATGACGCCGCCGACCAGGCCGGCATCGCGCACGTGCAGCAGCACCTGCAGGAGATCGCCGCCGCTTTCAAGCAGGGCGATTTCGGCAAGCCGCAAGCCACGCACGGCGAAGTGCCGCCGGGCGTGCCGGTGATGCAGCGCCTCAAGGACGCGATCACTTATACCTACGCCGAGACGCCACGCGGCGGCCGCGTGCGCATCGCCACCGCGAACGTGGAGGCGCGCGGCGCGATCCACGCGTTCTTGTCCTACCAGACGCGCGAGCACAAGACCCGCGGACGCTGACGCGATCGCGCGTGGGCGCGCACAGGCCGCGCGAGTGCTACGGTTTCAATGTGCGACCGCCTTCGCTCGCATCATCAAGGCCGATCACGTGCAGCAGATCGGCGGTCGCGCCGCGAATGGCTTTCACCGGCATGGCGCGATCGAATGTCGCGAGTCGCCCGCCCATCTTCTTTGCGAGACCCAGCAGGTAGACATCCGTCAGCTGCCGATAGCCTCGAATGAATTGCGGCGCAAAGATCGCGTCGTCCGTCAGTGAGATCGAGTCGGTCCAGGATCGGTGCTTTTTGTCTGCGCAGAATCGAGACAGGTGCGTGATCACGTCCGCGGGACGTACGACTGGAAACTCGCGATACGGGTGAAGATCACAACCCTCACCGGCGATTTCTCAGTAGATATTCCAATGTCGGACAAGATTCGCCGATAATAGTCTAATTGGCATCCGTAGTAGTCCACCGGCCTAATGTGATGACATCGCCTTGATAGAGTTATCGGACGGATTAGGTTACATATCTTGATTAGACTCTTAGTCAACCAGGGCAACGCTGGCCAAGAGAGCGACGCTCCGCTTTCGTTTCGCTGCGAGAGTAGCCGACGACAAGCCCTCATCATCGGAGGTTCGCAGGAGAACTGGATTCGTAGGACGAGGCGAGCCATAGCTGCCCGTACGGTTCTTCGCCTTATACTTTTCACGAGCTGGGTAATTCCCTCTGGAGCATCAGCCCAGGGGCCGCCTCCAGCAATCACACATCCGACTTCCGTGAGCCTTACTGACGGCTCACGCATTGTTGGAGAGCTGCGGCCGTCTTCATCATCCGGGCTCGTGCTGGAGTCCTCCCACCTGGGACGACTGACCATCCCATGGGATATCGTGCAACAAGCAGAGTTCGGCGACCAGGTGCGCGTCACGAAAAAGGATGGGACGACCGAGCAAGGCACAGCGTCACTGAGCGATGGTGTGCTCTCCATGCAGATCTCTCCATCGACTCGAAAGTTAACAATACAGGTTGCTGAGGTCGTGAATCTGGAGTGGAGCGACCAGCCGCCTCCGACGTGGCGCGATCGCGTCCATGCCGTCAATAACTCATCGCTTGATGTAGCACGTGGCAACACAGACACGATGCAAGCTGACCTATCGGGCAGTATGACCTATCAAGCAACCCCAGTCGGCATCGGCATCTACGGCGGCCGCAGTCTAAACCAGGTCGGTTCTGCATCCGAACTCGACACAGTCGCCGATGCAGCGCGGGCTGGTCTTCGTCTCGACCGCTACCTTGGTCAGAGTGCCTACTTGTTCGTTTCTGCCGATTTCAAACATGACCGCTTTCAAAAGGTCCAACGCGTCTGGACCACAGTTGGCGCGGGCCGCGACGTGGTGTCGTCTGAGCAACGGGTGCTGTCCGTCATGGGAGGGCTTTCCCGTGGTCGAGATGCGGCGAGTCGCTCCATTTTTCCAGCGCATGCCGTCGACGTCGAAGCATCGCGTACTTACTGGCAACTGCAGCTGAGCGCCTCCGGTCGGGCCAAACTGGCATACCGCAGTGTGCAACTCGCACATGGAGTGGTGTTCTACCGACAGATTGGAACGGCACGCGCCTCTGTTACCACGGCGGTCGGGCGCAGTTTAACCGCGGCCATCCCCTTGATGGGTCTCGCACGCCTGGAGATGACCTCTCAGCTATCGCTGCCACTCAATGACTGGCTGTCGTGGCAAGCGCAGTCAAGCTACAGCTACACCAATCGGCCATATCCCGGAACGACGCCGCATGACCTCACACTCACCACGGGCCTCCGATTCGATTTCGGCAACGATACGCTTGGGGGCTACAGTGGCAGCGGCAGCCATGTGGGCACGCTGGCAGGCTCCGGGCGTGCACGAACTCGGAGCAAATAGTAGGGCAGCCCGAGGGGAGTGAAGATGCTGGTTGTCTCGGTCGTCAAAAGTAGTCTCGTCGGAGCCTTCTTGCTCCTTCTCGTGCTCGGAGTTGCTGGTCTCGCGCTTGGAACATTGTGGTTCCGCTTGCAGGGCCACAGGCCTGTCGACGACGAGGGCTTGCTGATGGACGCGGCAGTGGGGCCGTCTCTCGGCCTGTTCGCGTTGATGGTGGCATTTACATTCGGGCAGGCGCTTTCTTTAGAATCAGCGACATACGCCGATCTCGTTCATACACGCCTCGCGTCATCACACCTTGCGGCGATGGCAAAACTTCTACCAAGTGAATCCCAGCGCCAGACTGAGGAAGCCGCCACAGGCTACCTTCAGCAGCTGACATCCGCCATCAAATCCAACCAGCTCGACGGAACGCTTCCTGTGATCAGACAATCCGAATTACGACTGAGGCGCCTGGTCGACCAAGTGGATGGCCCAGCCGGACAGGTTGTCTCGAGCGGCATTGACGATCTCGCAACCGCTGTAAATCAGCTGTACGTGGATTCGGCGCAGCGTATCCCAACCACCGTCTTTGCCGTACAGACGCTCTACTACGTCGTATGTTTTGTTATGCTCGGCTACAAGTCCGCAGAAAAAAAACTCGGCCTGAGCGGGCAAGGTTTCCTGGTGGGCCTCGCTTTGTTATTTGTCGTAGTAATGCTGATGGCTATGAACATCGGTCGTCCTGGCCTCAACAGCATGCTATTTGATCCCTTGCCATTCTAGGCTCACGTGCCGCCGCTTGGACGGCTGTCAGTTCGACCACGACCTTGTGGCCTCAACTGGCGAGTTCGGCTTGTTGTATAAACTAAAAACAAAATCAGATACCGCTGATGGATCTCAGCATCCCGTGCTCTCAAGCACCGGGACGCGTGACCATGTCGCCGTCGAATTCGTGTGCGCAGCTCGCCACGTTTCTGCAAGGCCACCCCGACACCGGCATCGCCTTCGCCGATG
>CAZBYY010000341.1:0-3727 GCA_964495855.1 uncultured Acidobacterium sp.
CACCTGGCCGGCGTGTTGATGCGGTTGACGGGCGCGAGTCCGCGCATCGGTCTCTGGGAAGTCGACACAGGCGTGTCTCCCCTGCTGTTGGTCCTGCTGGCGATCGGTCTCTTCCGCATCGCTACGCGAGAGACGCTGGGCGCCGCCGCGCCGAAGCGATGGAGCTGGGCGGCGCTGCTCGTGTGCACGTGGGTCGCGATCGAAATGACACTCGCGCGGGGAGTCGTGTATCCGCTGATTCAACAACTGCCGATCATGCGATCGTTGCACGTGAACGTCCGCTTTGCGTCGGTGTTCATCCTGCCGATGTGCGTACTCGCGGCAGTGGCCTTCGAACGGTGGGTGCAGCCGCGGCTGACGCCGGCACTCGTGTGGGCGGCAATCACGGTCGCCACGCTCTCGCCGATCAGCTACCTGCTGCTGCCCGCGCGCGCCTACCAGCGCACGTTCGACACGTCGCGATCGATGGACGACTACCGGCGCATCAGCGCCGGCGAGAGGCTCCCGGTCACGCACGTCGCCGATGTTGACGATGCGCAGGCGCTGTCAGAGGGCGCGAGCAGCATGCGCACGTACGAGCCGTTGTTCGGCTACGCCAACGAGACATTTGCGCCACGTGTGAGCCTTGGCGACGTCTCGGAAATCCGCGACAGCCGTTTCAACCTGACCAATCCCGCGGGGCTCGTCTTTCCAGAATTGAACAACCTCCAGCCGTTCGATCGCATCCGCGCAGACGAGGCTGACACGTTCCACGCGTTCGTGGCACGCAGATCGCCGTCGTGGCGCATTCCGGAGGTTCATCATCAGCTCGTGCTCTTGTCGCTCGCCGCGACGGCCATGGCGATCGCGGGCGCGGCAGTCCGAGTCGTGCCGAGGCGCCGTGTCCGGCCGTAGTGCCACACGCGTTGCGCTGGCGGCGACGGCACTGGCCGTCGTCTTGCGCGCGCTCTGGCTCGATCGCCTGCCTGGGCTGAATGGCGATGAAGCCTGGTACGGCGTCAACCTGCAGGCGATCATGTCCGGCCAGCCAGGATTCTGGACGACGCCGTCGGGCAATCCGCTCAACCCGCTGCATTCGGGACCGCTCGCGGTGCTGCTGCTGCTGTTCGGTCCCGCCCCGTGGGTGCTGCGCGCGCCAGAAACGTTGTGGTCGATCGCGGCCGTCGCCGCTGCGTTTCCGCTGCTTCGGGGATCGATCGGTGTTCGCGCCGCCTCGATCACGGCGCTGCTGCTGGCAGCCTCCCCCGTGGCGACGGTGTACGGCCGGCTCGGCTGGGATCCGAGCGGCGACATCTTCATCACGTTGATTGGCATGGCCGCGGCCCTCGGCGATCGTCCGGTGCTGGCGACGATCGCCGGCGCTCTTGGCCTGGTCGTCCATCCGACGAACGTGTTCTTCCTGCCGATCCTCGCGGCGGCGTGGACGCCCCACGCCATCCGCCGCTACCGCGCGTCGAACGAGCGACAGCGGCGTGTCACCGCGATCGCGCTCGGCGCCGGCGCAGTAGCAGGGGGCATCGCGCTCCTGTTCGCGCTCAGGTCGATCGCCGCCAACCCCGCGACGCCGTTGCCGTCGATCGCGCTCGCAGTTGCACGGGCAACCTCGCCGGCCGACTGGTGGCAGTTTGCGGTGCGCGTGCTGCGGTTTACGTCGGGCACGTCGACGATGGCGTTCGTGGCCGGCCCGTCGCCGGGCCTGATTCCGGAAGCGACCGCCGGACTGGCGGGCGCGGCGATTGCGGGGCTGCTGATTCGCCGCATCGCGACCGGCGACGGCGACCAGGCGTGGCTTGGCGCAGGAACGCTGCTCGCGCTCGCCCTCTTCATGGTGGCCGGGGGACCTGCCGAGGTTCAGCCCGGCCTGGATCGCTATGCGTTGTTCCTGCTGGTACCGCTGACGATCATCACCGCGCTCGCCGTCGACGTCGTGCCCGCCTCGTTCGCAGCCACCGCCACAGGGCTGATCGTCGCAGCCATGCTCATCGTCTCGGCCCAGGGGTTTTTCTTGCCGATGCTCAAGCATGGTGGAGACGGACACGTGGCGTTCAGGACCGGCGACACCGAACCAAAACGAGCGGCGGCCGACTTCATTCGCGCGCACGCAAGCGGCTCAACGATCGTGATGTGCGACGATTGGTGGTCGTACTGGCCGTTGCGGTTCCTGCTGCACGACCAGGGACGCATCAGCGTCGGCTTGATGCCCACGGCCTCGTTCCCTCCCGGGGTGCGGGAGCGACTGCCCGCAATACCGGCGGGCGCCGACGCGATCTACGCCGTGCTCTTTGAAGGCGATCCCCAGGCGGCGCGATATGGCACGCCGCTCTTCACCAGCCGAGACCCCGGCGGCCGCGTCATTCTGAACGTCTTTCGCGCGAACTAGGCGGAGCAGCGACGCAGGACATCGGCCAGGTGTGCTGCCGGCTCGACCTGCTCGTGGTAGTAGAGATGATTCTCTTCGCGCATCCGTTGAGCGAGCGGGCGATCGTCGAGCAGCCGGTGACACGCAGCGAGGCACTCGTCGATCGTTGTGTATTGCAGGTAATGACGGTCGCGCTCGAGCGGGACGGGCAGCGAGTAACGTAACGGGATCGAGACCAGGCACTGAGACGCGGCGAGGGTCTCACCAAGCTTGAACGCCAGCGAGTGCTCGAGCCCTCGTGTGTAGACGCCGATCAGGCACTGTCGCGACATTCGCAGGTAGTCCACGTTCTTCGCTGAGTGCGCGGTCACATCGGCCGCGAAGTGCTGCAACGCAAATGGTGTCGGCATCAGCCCGCCGACGAACGCCGGCCCGAATTCCCGCCTGAGCGCGCGTACCATCGCGACGCGTTCGGCGTTCACCAGGTCGGCCTCTCCGGGTGGCGCATCTTCGGGTGCCCACACGCGGGTCTGGAAGGTGATGCGCGGCTGCACCGCCACCGATGGGAGCTGCTCGAATGCCGCCTGGGGCGGCACGCGCAGGAACTGGCGGATGCGCGCGATGCCCATGCGACCGCTCCACGCGAGCGCCGCCCCCAGCGTCGACAGGCTCCGCACGGTGCTCCGCCTGCTGCGGCACGGGTAATTCAACCCAAACGGCGCGAGCCGCGCGCGCGTGCGCTGGGCAACGCGGTCGGCTTCCGCTGCATGAAACGCGCGCTTCAAGTAGTGGTCGACGCGATCGATGATCGGCGAGGACACGCCTTCGCCGTCGCGCAGGTCGATCGCGATCCGGGTCGACGATACGGCATGGACGTCGAGCACGAGCACGACCGGATCGCCGATCAGCCAGCGGTCGTCCGGCGCTCGCGGATACCGCACGTCGAGCCCGATATCGCCGCGATCGGCAAGCGCGCACAAGCCGGTCAGCACCAGCGAGGTGTGGACCAGATCATGGGCGGGCCCCACGTAGAGCTCGACGCGCGGTTTCATGGTCACAGCCGCGACGTCAACGCGAACACCACCCACGCGATCCAGCCCCACGCGAGGAACGCATAGATCGGGATCAGCACCCGCCGTGATCGGGCCCACGCACCTGCGCGTTCGTCGATCGACGCGGTGAGCGCGAGGGCCGCGGAAACGATCAGCAGCGGATCGAACACGAACGAGTAGCGAGGCTTGGCGATGGCGACCAGGCACAACACGGCGCTGCCGGCGATCGCCGCGATGAACACCGTGGCCGTCGTGCGGTCTCGTTGCAGCAGCAGTGCCAGGCCGAGCCAGCCGGCGAGTGCGATCACCAGCCACT
>CAZBYY010000342.1:0-3706 GCA_964495855.1 uncultured Acidobacterium sp.
CTTCGAGGATCTTGAGCAGCGCCTGCTGCACGCCTTCGCCCGACACGTCACGCGTGATCGACGGGTTCTCGTCCTTGCGGCCGATCTTGTCGATTTCGTCGATGTAGACGATGCCCTGCTGGCACTTCTCGATGTCGCCACCGGAGGCCTGCAGCAGCTTGAGGATGATGTTCTCGACGTCTTCGCCGACGTAGCCCGCTTCCGTGAGCGTCGTCGCATCGACGATCGTGAAGGGCACCGACAGCAACTTGGCGAGCGTCTGCGCGAGCAGCGTCTTGCCGGTGCCGGTCGGGCCGATCAGCAGGATGTTCGACTTGGTGAGCTCGACGTCGTGGCGGCTGCGCGGCTGCTTCTGGATCTCGAGCCGCTTGTAGTGGTTGTAGACGGCAACGGCGAGCTTCTTCTTGGTGAGTTCCTGGCCGATCACGTACTCGTCGAGGAACTTCTTGATTTCTGGGGGAGAGGGCAGCGAGGTGCGCGTGCCGCGGGAGTCGAAGCGGTTGTCGTCGGCGATGATGTCGTTGCAGACCTCGACGCACTCATCGCAGATGAATACGGTCGGACCCGCAATGAGCTTCCGGACGTCGTTCTGGTCCTTATTGCAGAACGAGCAGCGCAGAATTTCGCCGCCGTCTCCGCTCTTCTTCACCATGTGTCCCGTATACCTAGGTTACACCCGTTTCCGAATGACATCGTCAATAATTCCGTATTCCTTGCCCTGGTCCGGCGACATGATGTAATCGCGCTCGGTATCCTGCTGGATGCGCTTGATGTCCTGGCCGGTGTGCGCCACGAAAATCTCGTTGATTCGCTCGCGCATGCGCAGGATTTCTTTCGCCGCCAGGTCGATATCCGTCGCCTGGCCGCCAAGGCCCGACATCCACGGCTGATGGATCAGGATGCGCGAATTCGGCAGTGAATACCGCTTGCCCTTGGTGCCGGCGGCCAGCAACACGGCCGCAATCGACGCCGCCTGGCCGATGCAGATGGTCTGCACGTCGGGACGGACAAACTGCATCGTGTCGTAGATCGCAAACCCGGCCGTGATCGAGCCGCCCGGGCTGTTGATGTACATCTGGATGTCCTTGTCCGGATCCTCGGCTTCGAGGAACAGCATCTGCGCGATTGCGAGGTTGGCGACGCCGTCATCGATCGGCGTGCCGATGAAGATGATGTTGTCCTTGAGAAGGCGCGAGAAGATGTCGTAGGCGCGCTCGCCGCGGTTGGTCTGCTCGACCACCATCGGCACGAGTTGGTTCTGCGGATAGACGCTCATTGTCCCTGTATTATCCTTCCTAATCTATCGGCCGACACAGCCGGAAGTGCAATAGCCATTTGGCTAGGTCAGCGGCCGCCGGTCAGGCGCGGGCTTTCGGAGCACAAACGCGCCGCCGTCAGCCCCGCCGCCACCTGGTTGCCGGTTTCATTCCAATGGCCAAGGCCAAACGGCATGGTGATGCCGCCGTTGATGTAGGCGCCCGTACGCGCGGTGTGCTCGGCAAGCGGCTCGGCCAGGCTCACCACGCCGAACCCGTGCTCGCGTCCGATGCCGGCCAGTCGCCGGTCCGGGTAGAACAGGTCCGGCACCCCAAGTTCACGCGCGTACGCGCGCCGGTGCTCGACGTTCGGATCGACCTGCTTGTCGTTGGCCAGCGTCACCAGCCAGAACTCAGCGCCCTGCTGTTCCACCTGCCGCTTGAACTCCACGAGCAGCGCCTCGGTGATCTTCCAGGCCTCAGCCACGTCGGCCCGCACAGGCGGTGCATACGTGGCACGCTCCAACTCGTCATCCGACAGCGGCCGCACGATCGCCGCCTCCGAGACGCCCGTCGTCAGCAGACCCGCCAGCCACCGGTTGACGAACAACACCGTGCGCGAATGATCGTTGAGCCATTCGAACACCTTGCGGCGCAGCGGCCATCGCGCCGGCGCCGGCAACCTGTCGCGGAACGACGTGTCCAGCGCGAGCGTGCCGTCCTTCAGGTAGAAGAACGGCGCGTTCTCGTGCGACAACTCCCGGCTGTTGTCGACGATGTCGTTCTTGGTGAAGAACGACAGCAGGACGACGTCCGGGGCGTAGGCGGCCACCCGCGTCTGGTAGAGCAGCAGCTCCTGCGCGGTCGCAAACTGCGTCACGCCAAAGCTGAGCACCTCTACGCCGTGGCTCGCCGCCGCGCACGTGGTCAGCGCGCGTTCGAGAAACGCGGCGTAGGTTCGGTCGAGCGGTGAGTAGTAGGCGTGAACGTACGAGTCGCCGATCAGCGCGACGCGCAACTTGCCCGGCGTCTTGGCGAGCGTTCGCTCGTAATCACGGAACCCCGCGCTGTTGATGTGCACCCACAACGTCTGCTCGTCGGTTTCCCAGCCGCTGAAATTGGGTCGCAGCGACCATCCGAGCACGGGGTCCGGCACCTCAAAGGTGTCCTGGAACAGCCGCGGGCCGGCCAGTCGCAGCCCGGCTTCCACAAGGATCAGCGACACGAGCAGGCTGCACGCGACCGTGAGCAGCCGCGCGCACCGGCGTGACGACGCAGGCGTGACTTGCACGTGCGACATGGTAACAATGGTCGCGACTCGTGCGTCAATATCCCGCGTTCGCCGACACTCGTGCCGCGGTGCTGCTCCTCGTCGGCGCCGCGGTGATCGGTCTCGCCGTGTCGTGGCAAGGCTGGCGCGAGCGAGGACCCGATGCGGACGTGATCGCGTCCATGGTGCGGGCGTCGGCGCTGGTCGATCGCGGCACCGTGCCGCGGCGCGGCAATCTGACCGATCTCGCGTCCTTCCGGCCGCCTGGACTCTCGTGGCTCCTGGTGCCGAGCGTCGCCGTGTTGCGCGACCCGCGCCGCATCGAGCTGGCGAGCTGCGCGCTGTTGTACCTCGGCACCATCGCCGGCGTGTTCGCGCTCGCACAGCTCGTCGCCGGCGGCCGGGCCGCGCCGATCGCCGCGCTTCTGTATTGCTGGTCGGGTGTCGCTATCTATTTCGGGCACACCATGCAGCCCAAGGCGTACCCGTTGTTCGGCGCCTGGATGCTGTACTGCGTGGTGCGGTGGGTGGCGACGAGGCGCGGGCGCTGGTTCGCGGCCGCGTGCATCGTGTGCGCAGCGGGCATGTACGTGCACGTCGAGATGATCGTGCTCGCCAGCGCCATCCCCATCGCGTGGCTCATCAGTCGCGCGCCGATCGGCACGCGGGCGGTCGCCGTCGCGGTGTTCGGCATCGCCCTGATGTGGTGGCCCTACCTCGACTTCCAGCGCGACCGCCACTTCGTCGATCTCGAATCGCAGCTGCTGTTGCGCCACATCGGTCACCGCGGGCCCGAAACGGTTCCATGGTGCGGCGAGGATCCGCTGCCGAATCCGACCTTCGTCGAAACCGAAAGTGATCACCTCCCGTTCGGCGCACGCGTCCGCGCGATTCCCGCACTCGCGCTGATGAACTTCGAGACGCGAATCCCGGGTGGCGCTATCGCCGCGTTCCTGGTGTTTGCCATTGGCGCCGTGGTCTGGATCCACGGCGCCGGGGCGCCGCATCCCGAGCCCGGGCGAACCCTGGCACTCGCCGCCGTCGTGCCAATGCTGGCGCTTGTGCTGCTGACAGAGCCCGGCGTCCCGCGTCAGCAGATGCTCTGGCCGCTGCAGGTCGTGATCATCGCCGGCGTCCTCGATCGCGCGCACGGCCCGCGGCAGGTGGCTGCGATCCTCGC
>CAZBYY010000343.1:0-3701 GCA_964495855.1 uncultured Acidobacterium sp.
CCCTAGGGCGTGTACCGGCTGGCGAAGCAGCGCGGCATGGATCTTGTGACGATCACGGACCACGACCAGGTCAGCGGCGCGCTCTCTCTCGCTCACTATCCGGATGTCATCGTCGGATGCGAAGTCACCGGCGTGTTCCCCCAGGACGGCGTGCGCGTCCACCTGAATGTGCTCGGCCTGTCCGAGCGGCAGCATCGCGAGATCGAGAAACTTCGCCATGACGTGCTGGAGTTGCTCCCGTATCTCAAGCGGGAGCAGCTCTTCACGTCGCTCAACCACGTGGCCTCAGGCATCAACGGCCCGATTACCGCGCCTCACGTCGCGTCGCTGCTGCCGTGGGTCGATGCGCTCGAGACGATCAACGGGTCGCGGCTGCCGGAGCAGAACATGACGGCGCAATGTGTCGCCGAGGCCGCGCGCAAGCCCGGGATCGCCGGCAGCGATGCGCACACGCGTCGCGGTATCGGCAAGACCTGGACGGAAGTGCCCGGCGCGACGACGCGCGAGGAGTTCATGGAAGGACTGTGGGACGGCCGGTGTGTCGTCGGCGGCCGCGAGGGCAATTACTTCACGCTTGCCGAGGACATGCTGCACTTTGCCGCGGGCTTCTACGCCGAGCGGTTCGGCAACCTCGTGCGGCAACCACTGCGCTGGCAGACGTACGCGTTCGTGTTTGGCGGTGTCCTGGGCCTGCCGCTCGTCGCGTTGCCGCTGGCGGGCGCCTACCTGCACTTTGTGACTGAGGAGCGCTTCAACCGCAACCTGCTGTTCGACCTCGTGCGCCGGCCCGCGCGCACGTTGCGCGCCGTTCCGGATCTCGCCGCCTGATCGCCATGAAAGTCGCCGTCTTCACTGACAACGACTTCGACAAGATCAACGGCGTCACCACCGCATTGACGGCGGTGCTGCAGTATGCGCCGCCGGACATCCAGCCTCGGATCTACACCGCGTCCGGCCTCGGCATCGATCGTCCCGACTATCTCGCGTTCGCGTCGGTCGGCATCGGCATTCCGTTCTACAAGGAAATGAAGATGTACGTGCCATGGTGGCGGCGCTACCTCGAGCGCGTGGTTGCCGACGGCGTGGACGTCATTCACCTGACGACACCTGGGCCGATCGGCCTGGTGGCGTTGTGCGTGGCCGCGCAGACGAAGTTGCCGCTCGTCGGCTCGTTCCACACGGATCTCTCGGCCTACACGCGATTGCTCAGCGGCTCTGATCGGCTGGGCGCGCTGATGCGCGAATACATGCGGTGGATGTATGGCCGCTGCGAGCAGGTGCTCGTGCCGAGCGAGGCGACGCGAGAGCTGTTGTCCGCGTCGAAAGTGCGTTCCGAACGCCTGCGCCTCTGGACGCGAGGGGTCGATACCGAACTATTCTCGCCGAACAAGCGATCGGAACAACTGCGCGCCGAGTGGCGGGCGCGCCCCGACCGTCCCGCGCTGCTCTATGTCGGCCGCATCTCGCGCGAGAAGGGCCTGGACCTGCTGCCACTGCTACAGGATGCGCTGTATGCGCGAGGCTTCAACTACCAGCTGATCGTGGCCGGCGAAGGTCCGATGCAGCAGGACCTTGCTGAGCGCTGCCACGACGCCATCTTCACCGGCCCGCTCGGGCGCGATCGTGTGGCGGAGGTGTTTGCCTCGGCCGACGTGTTCGTGTTCCCAAGCGAAACCGATACCGCCGGCAACGTGGTCCTCGAGGCGCAGGCGTCCGGCATCCCGGTGATCGTGACGGACCGCGGCGGCCCGCAGGAAAACATCCGGGCCGGCCAGTCAGGGGTAATCTGCAGCGGCCACAATCCCCACGACTGGGCACGGGCCGTCGCCGACCTGTGCGAGCCGGTGCGGCGGGACACGGCCGCCTGGCAGGCGCGTGATTACGCGTTGTCGCGCCGCTGGGACGTCGCGCTGGCGCCGTTGTATGAGGCGTATCGGCAGGCAGGGCAGCGAGGGGCGCGTCTTGCGGCCTGACCGCGAGGTGCCGAGAGGGCTGCGCGTCAGCCAGGTGCTCACGCTCATTGCCCGTCATCCGTGGCGCTACGTGCTGAGCCGCTGGAACTACAAGTCCGCGGTGACCAGCTCGCTGTTTCGCGCGCAGATCTTTCTGGCTGCCAATCTCAGCGCGGGCTTCGACGCCGCGTTCGGAGCGATGCTCTCGGAATTCTGCTATCGCTTTCTGAGTGCCGGCGTGTTGGGTGCGCTGACGCAGGCCTTTCGACACGTGGAGCCTCCGCGCCGCGCGCTGCATGCGGCCATGATCGTGTTGCCGCTTGTCGGACATTCATCCGAGTTGCTCTTCCACTGGCTTCGCGGCACTCCGAATCTCGCTGTGAGCATGGCGGCATCCGTTGCGTTTACGGCCGTGTCCACTTCGTTCAACCTGTTCGCGATGCGGCAGGGCGCGCTCATCGTTGGCGAAGACAGCCGCTCATTATGGCGGGACCTCGCGCAGATGCCGGCCCTGCTCGGCGCATTCCTTCTATCGTGGCGATCAAGACGCTTCATCTGACAAACGCGTACCACCCAACGTCCGGAGGCATTCGGACGTTTTATCGCGCACTGCTGACGCGGGCGAACGAAGAACGCCGGCCCATGCGGCTCGTCGTCCCGGGCGAGCTCGATGAGGTGGAGGATGTCGGCGCTTATGGACGTATCTATACAGTAGCGTCGCCGGCGGCGCCGGCGTTCGATCGGCGGTATCGCATGATGATGCCGTATCGCTACCTCCGCGCATCGTCGCGCCTGCTCGAGATCTTGCGTGACGAACAGGCAGACCTGATAGAGATCTGCGATAAGTATTCGCTCTTCTATCTCGCGGCCGTCCTGCGCAAGAAGATGGCACAAGGGATCAAGCGGCCGGTGCTGATCGGCCTGAGCTGCGAGCGCATGGACGACAACGTCGGCGCGTTCCTGGGACGTGGCCGCATGCTTCGCGCGTTGACGCGCGCCTACGTCCGCCACCTCTACGGCCCGCCGTTCGACGCGCATATCGCCAACTCTGAATACACCGCGAACGAGTTGAAGCGCAGCCTGTGGGATCGGACGCCGGAGTTCATCAACGTATCTCCGATGGGCGTCGAAGCTTCTGCGTTCGGGCCCATGCATCGCGATCCGACCCTGCGCCGGGCGCTGCTCGAACGGGCCGGAGGATCGCGCGACAGTGTGCTGCTGCTGTACGCGGGTCGGTTGTCGCCGGAGAAAAATCCACGCCTGCTGATCGATACGCTTGCTCACCTGATTCGAGGGCGCTATCAGTCGAGCGGACGCCGGGACTTTCGATTGATCCTTGCCGGTGACGGACCGTCGGCGGGCTCGCTGCTTCGCGAGGCGCAATGGCGGACCGCCGGCGCGGTGCACTGGATGGGCTCGATCACCGATCGTGCCGAGCTGGCCCGCGTCTACGCAAGCGCAGATGTGTTCGTCCATCCCAACCCGCAGGAACCATTCGGGATCGGCCCGCTCGAAGCGATGGCGTCGCGCGTACCCGTGGTTGTCCCCTCAGCAGGAGGCGTACTGAGTTATGCGAATCCAGAGAATGCGTGGTTGGCTGCGGCTGACGCAGCGTCGTTTGCGTTCGCGATCCGCCAGGTGGCTTCCCGTCCTGATCCTCGCCGCGTAGCCGCGGCGTTCGAAACCGCGCGACAGTTCGACTGGGCGCGCGTCACCGCGCGGATGTTCAAGCTCTACGACGAGCTCCAT
>CAZBYY010000344.1:0-3697 GCA_964495855.1 uncultured Acidobacterium sp.
TGGATGCGTTCGTACTCATCCGGCTTGATGCCGTGCCGCTCGAGAACTGCGCTGTCGATCACTGTCATACGGTGGCTTGTGTCCTGGGACTGGAGGCCTGGGCCAGCACCTTCACGACTGACGCGAGCACGGCACGACCATCAGCGCTGCCGAGCGCGGCTTCTGCGGCGCGTTCAGGATGCGGCATCAACCCAACGACATTGCGCTGGCGATTGCAGATGCCGGCGATGCTGTTGAGCGATCCGTTCGGGTTCCATTCGACGCCGAGCTGACCGGACGGGCTCGTATATCGAAAGATCACCTGCCGATTCTTCTCGAGCTCATCGAGCACATCCGGCGGCGCGTAATAGTTGCCCTCACCGTGCGCAATCGGCAACCGGAGCACCTGGTTCTGCTGGCATGCGGCCGTGAACGGCGTGTCGACCTGCTCAACGCGAACCGGCACGATCTGCGACACGAACTTGATGCGATCGTTCCGGACCATCGCGCCGGGAAGCAATCCGGCCTCGAGCAGCACCTGGAATCCGTTGCAGATGCCCAGCACCGGGCCGCCGCGATCGGCGAAAGACTTCACGGCGCTCATGATCGGCGAGAACCGGGCGATGGCGCCGGTGCGCAGGTAGTCGCCATGCGCGAACCCACCCGGCAGAATCACGGCGTCGGCGCCCTTGAGGTCGCTGTCCTTGTGCCACACGAGCTCGGCCTGTTCGCCGACGACTCGCGAGGCGGCGTAGTAGGCGTCGTAGTCCGAATTGGAACCGGGAAACACGACGACCGCGAATTTCATTGCAGGACCTCGACGCGGTAACTCTCGATCACCGGATTGGCGAGCAACTTGTCGGCCATTTCGGTGACACGCGCCTTGGCCGTCGCCGGATCGGCATCGGCCAGTTCGACCTCAAAGAACTTGCCCTGGCGCACATCCTGAACATCCTGATAGCCGAGCGAGACGAGCGCGTCGGCGACGACGCGGCCTTGCGGATCGAAGACGGATGGCTTCAGCGTTACGTACACTCGCGCTTTCATTGAGCAAATACCCTCGTGAATACCGTGTCGACGTTGCGCAGCTGCTCTTTCAAGTCAAATGCCTTCTCGATCTCCGACGCCGGCAGCACCTTCGCAATGTCGGCATCGGCGAGCAACAGTCCCTTGAAGTCCTTCTGCTCGTGGAACGAGCGCATCGCGTTACGCTGCACCCATTCATACGCCTGCTCGCGCGAAATGCCGCGGCGGGCGAGTTCGAGCAACACCTGCCCTGAGAACACGACGCCGCGCGAGCGGTTCAAGTTTTCGAGCATGCGATCGGGATACACCACCATGCCCGAGACGATGCGCGTGAAGCGGCGCAGCATGTGATCGAGCGCAATGAAGCTGTCGGGCAGGATCACGCGCTCGACCGACGAGTGTGAAATGTCGCGCTCGTGCCACAACGCGACATTCTCGAGCGCGGCCATCGCGTTGGCGCGGATCAATCGGGCCAACCCGACGATCTGCTCGCACCCGATCGGGTTGCGTTTGTGCGGCATGGCCGAGGATCCCTTCTGGCCCTTGCCGAACGGCTCCTCCACCTCGCCGATCTCCGTCTTTTGCAGTCCGCGAATCTCGAGAGCGAACTTCTCGAGCGACGCCGCGGTGATCGCCAGCGCGGTGAGCAACTCCGCATGGCGGTCGCGCTGAATGACCTGCGACGAAATCGCCGCGGGCACGAGCCCAAGCTTCTGGCACACAGAGGCTTCAATCGAGGGATCGAGGTGCGCAAACGTGCCGACGGCGCCGGAGATCTTTCCGGCGCGAACGGCTTCGCGTGCGCGGCGCACGCGTTCGATGTCGCGCAACCACTCGGCGTACCACAGCGCCAGCTTCAGCCCGAAGGTCATCGGCTCGGCGTGGACGCCGTGCGTGCGGCCGATCATCGGCGTGTACTTGTGCTCATCGGCGCGTGCCTTGATTGCATCGCCGAGCGTCGTCATGTTCTTGAGGACGAGGTCGCACGCTTCGACCATCTGGATGGCTTGCGCGGTATCCACGACGTCAGAGGATGTGAGGCCGAAGTGCAACCATCGCGCCGACGGCCCCACGATCTCTGCGACCGACGTTGTAAACGCGATCACATCGTGCTGCGTCGTCTTTTCAATTTCGTCGATGCGGGCGATGTTGAAGGCGCCCTTTTCGCGGAGGTCCTTTGCGGCCTCGGCGGGCACGATGCCGGCTTCCGCCATCGCTTCGGCGGCGGCCACTTCCACCTGCAGCCACGTCTCGTAACGGCGCTGCTCGCTCCAGATGCGGCCCATTTCAGGGTTCGTGTAGCGGGGGATCAAAGAGCCAGTTGCTCCTTCGTTACTTTCAATCCGTTCACGTTGCCGAGCACCGTCACCGCCAGCGATCCATTGGTGAAGAATCGATCGGCGAGCGCCAGCACATCTTGTTCCGAAACCTTCTCGATCGCGGCCAGCATTTCATCGAGACCGAACGTCGAGTCGCGGTACATTTCCTGCCGCGCCAGGTGCGACATACGGCTCGACGTGCTCTCGAGGCCGAGCATCAACGAGCCTTTAAGATGGTCCTTCGCGCGGCGCAGTTCGATCGGGTCGAGACCGCCGGATTTCATCTGTCGAATCTCGGCGACGACGACGTCGATCAGTTCCGCGACTGCGTCATTCGCGCAGCCCGCATAGATGCTGAGCGCGCCGGCATCCTGGTAAGCCGATAGCCCCGAGAACACCGAATACGCAAGGCCGCGCTTTTCACGCACGTTCTGGAACAGGCGCGAGCTCATCGATCCGCCGAGCGTCGTGTTCAGCGCGTATCCGGCGTAGCGGTCGGGGTGGTGCTGCGGCAGCGCTTCAGTGCCGAACACGATGTGGCTCTGTTCGAGATCCTTGCGGCGGATCTGCACTCCCGGTACCACGATTGGGGCGCTTTGCTCCGCTTCGGGTCCGTCGTGCGGCGCGTTTTCCAGCGCACGTTCGAGCAGCGATTGCACGCGCTCGTGCTCGAGGTTTCCCACCGCCACGACGACGAAGTTCGAGGCAACGTAGGTCTGGCGGAAATATTCGCGCAGCGTTTTCTGGTTGAGCGCGCTGACGCTTTCCTTGGTCCCAAGAATGGGTCGGCCGAGCGGATGCTTTGACCAGAACCCTTCGGCAAAGATCTCGTGGACGAGGTCGTCCGGCGTGTCCTCGACCATCTTGATCTCTTCCAGGATCACTTTTTTCTCGCGCTCGATCTCATCCTCAGCGAAGAGCGGATTGCAGATCAGGTCAGAGAGAATGTCGACGGCAAGCGGCAAGTGCTCGTCAAGCACCTTGAGGTAGTAGCCGGCGTATTCCTTCGACGTGAACGCATCGATCTGCCCGCCGATGGAGTCGACCTGCTGTGCAATCTCCTCAGCGCTCCGTCCGGGAGTGCCTTTGAAGAGCATGTGCTCGACGAAGTGCGCGATGCCAGCGTGCTGCTGCGGTTCGTGCCGCGATCCGCGGGTCAACCAGATGCCGACGGCGACCGACCGCACATGAGGCATCCGCTCGGTGGCGAGACGGACACCGTTGGCTAGCACGGTTCGGCGGATATTCGATTCGGTCACGTGGGGACCTGCCGCTTTAAGTGATTACGGCAGAGGGAATTACTTGTGAATCATATCAGATTGGCGACGCCTCCCCTGAGCGACGTGCACGTCCAGCGCGACGGTGCAGGCCGG
>CAZBYY010000345.1:0-3686 GCA_964495855.1 uncultured Acidobacterium sp.
GGGCCTCGGCGCGTTGAGCGATTGCCACCTGTGCGAGAAGCGCATCAGCGAAGGCGCGAAGACGACGACGCCCGCGAAGTCGAAGGCGATGCCGGACTACGAGCCGGTGCTGACGAAGTTTGCGTTCACGCCCGGCGGCGCCGAGCTCGCGCACTACGAGAAAAACCAGGCCGGCTACCAGGGATTGAAGAAGGCGTTGTCGATGACGCCCGATGCGGTCATCGAAGAGGTGAAGAAGTCAGGCCTCCGCGGACGCGGCGGCGCCGGCTTCCCGACCGGCCTCAAGTGGCAGTTCGTCGACAAGAAATCCCCCAAGCCGAAATACATCGTCTGCAACGCCGACGAATCGGAGCCGGGCACCTTCAAGGATCACCTCTTGATGGAGCGCAACCCGCACCTCCTGGTTGAGGGTTGCCTCATCGGCTGCTACGCGATCGGATCGAAGGCCGCCTACATCTACATTCGCGGGGAGTTCTATCACCTGTTCCCGACGATGCAGAAGGCGATCGACGATGCGCGCAAGGCCGGCTATCTCGGCAAGAACATCATGGGCTCCGGCTTCGACTGCGAGGTCTACCTGCATCGCGGCGCCGGCGCGTATGAAGCGGGCGAGGAGACGGCGCTGCTCGAGTCGCTGGAAGGCAAGCGCGCGCAGCCCCGGTTCAAGCCGCCATTCCCTGCGGTCGAGGGCGCGTGGAAGTGCCCGACGGCGGTCAACAACGTCGAGACGTTGTGCAACGTGCCGCTGGTGATGACGCGCGGTGCCGACTGGTACGTGTCGCTCGGTCCCGAGAAGAACGGCGGACCGAAGCTGTTCTGCGTCAGTGGCGCGGTGAAGAATCCCGGCGTGTTCGAAGCGCCGATGAAGGTCACGCTCAAAGAGTTGATCTACGACTACGCCGGCGGACCGAAGGACGGCCACACGATCAAGGCAGTGATCCCGGGCGGATCGTCGGTGCCGATCCTGTTGCCGGACCAGATCGACATTCCCGCAAGCTTCGACGACGTGCAGCGCGCCGGGTCGCTGCTCGGGTCGGCGGCGATCATGGTGCTCGACGACACGACCGACATGGTCTGGCTCGCGGAGAACCTGCTGCATTTCTATCGCCACGAGTCGTGCGGCAAGTGCACGCCGTGCCGCGAAGGCACGGACTGGCTGTATCGCCTGCTGCACCGCATGGTGCAGGGCCAGGCGACCGAGAAGGACATCGCGCTCCTGCAGAGCGTCGCCACGCAGATCAACGGCAAGACACTGTGCGCGTTTGGCGATGCCGCCGCGACGCCGGTGCTGACCACTCTCAAGTGGTTCAAGCCGGAATTCGAGGCGTACGTGAAGGGCAACCCGCCCGCGCCTGCCGACTATCGCGCGCGCACCCCCGTGGAGTCGCACTAGGTCATGGCGTCGGTGATTGAATTCCTGACGGCGCCCCAGACGATCGCGTATGCGGTCGTGGTGGGCATCGTGTTCATGGGACTGCAGATCATGGCCGCGGTCATGGTCTACGCCGAGCGCAAGGTCGCCGCGTTCATGCAGCAGCGCTACGGCCCGTTCCTCGTGGGTCCGCGCGGCCTGCTCCAGCCGGTTGCCGACATCCTCAAGCTGTTCTTCAAGGAGGAACTGCGGCCGAAGGCGGCCGATGCGTTCCTGTTCTCGCTCGCGCCGATCATTTCGGTGACGGCCGCCTACCTCGCGTTCGCGCCGGTGCCGTTCGGAGCGCCGACGACGTTCTTCGGGCTGCTCGATCAACCGATCGCGTTGATGGTGTCGGACGTAAACGTGGCGGTGCTGGTGATCTTTGCCGTCGCGTCGATGGGCGTCTACGGCATCGTCCTCGCCGGCTGGGCGAGCAACTCGAAGTACTCGCTCCTCGGCGCGCTGCGCAGCTCGGCGCAGATGATCAGCTACGAGCTGGCCTACGGCATGTCGCTCGCGACGGTCGTGATGTTTGCCGGCTCGATGTCATTGCGCGAGATCGTCGATACGCAGGCCGGCTACTGGAACATCGCCGGTCTCGAGTTCTTGCCGCGCTGGTACGTGTTCCCGCAGATCGTCGGCTTCTTCGTCTTCGCCTGCGCGGGCGTGGCGGAAACGAATCGCGCGCCGTTCGACTTCCCGGAGGCCGAGCAGGAACTGGTCGCCGGCTACCACACCGAGTACAGCTCGATGCGCTTCGCGATGTTCTTCATGGCGGAATACATCAACATGGTGACGGTCTCCGCCGTGGCCACGAATCTGTTCCTCGGCGGCTGGCACGGGCCGTTCATCCCGGTGCAGTACGGCTGGATCTGGTTCGTGATCAAGCTCGCGGTCCTGTTGTTTGCGTATCTGTGGCTGCGCTGGACGCTGCCTCGATTCCGCTACGACCAGTTGATGTCGTTCGGATGGAAGGTGTTGCTGCCGGTGGCCACCGTCAACCTGCTCGTCACAGCTGCGGGGGTGCTCTACTTTGGGCTCTGACGCGTTGCTGTTCTACCTGTTTGCCGGCGTGACCGTGCTCGGCGCGCTGCTGGTCGTGACCCAGAAGAACCCGGTCTACAGCGTGCTGTCGATCATCATGGCGTTCTTCGGGCTGGCCGGCCTCTACGTGCTGCTCGAAGCGCCGTTTGTCGCTGTGGCGCAGATCATCATCTACGCCGGCGCCATCATGGTGCTGTTCCTGTTCGTGGTGATGCTGCTCAACGCGCCGCGTGAAGACGCGGCGGAGTGGGATCGCTCGCACCCGCTGTATCGCCCCATGGCGGTCCGCATCGGCGCGGTGCTCGCGCTGCTGCTGGCCCTCGAACTGGGCTGGGCGCTGGCCCGCACGCAGGGACTGGCCGCCGGCGTCGGCGACCAGCGCACCGCCGCATCGTCCGTGCAGCAGCTCGGGCGCGTGCTGTTCACCGATTACATGTTCGCATTCGAAGTGACGTCGATCCTGATCATTGCCTCGATGGTGGGCGCGGTCGTGCTGGCAAAGAAAGGCGACGAGTAGCCATGCCGCTCGGCCACTACCTCGTGCTGTCCGGTTTGCTGTTTTCCATCGGCACCGCCGGCGTGTTCCTGCGCAAGAACCTGATCACCCTGCTGCTGTCGGTGGAGATCATGCTCAACGCGGTGAACCTCGCGTTTGTCGCCTTCGGCCGCCAGATGGGCACCGTCGACGGGCAGATCATCACCTTCTTCGTCATGACGGTCGCCGCCGCTGAAGCGGCCGTCGGCCTGGCGCTCGTGATTGGCTTGTTCCGCCACCGCGAATCGCTCAACCCCGAAGCCTTCACGAGCCTGAAGTGGTGACGCCGTGCTAGCACTCATCCCACTCCTCCCGCTCGGCGGTTTCCTCGTCAACGCGTTCGCCGGCAAGCGACTGCCGAAGTCGATCAGCGGCGGCCTCGCCACCGCCGTGATGGCGGCCGCGTTCGTGATCGCGGTGTTGCAGGTGATGACGCTCACCGGCATGCCGTCGGAGCACCGCCAGATCGTCCAGGTGCTCTTCAACTGGATTCACGTCGGCGACTTCTCGCTGGACCTGTCGCTAAGGCTCGACGCGCTGTCGGCGGTGATGATCCTGGTGATCACCGGCATCGGCACGCTGATTCACCTCTACTCGACCTCGTACATGCACGAGGAGACGGATGCAGAGTTCGCGCGGTACTTCTCGTACCTGAACCTCTTCGCGTCGTTCATGCTCGTGCTGGTGCTGGGC
>CAZBYY010000346.1:0-3685 GCA_964495855.1 uncultured Acidobacterium sp.
GCCTGTTCGTGATCGCCGAGGACCAGGTTCGCCTCGGTGACGTCGTCGACATCAACGGCATCGGCGGCGCCGTTGAAGAGATCAACCTGCGCACGATCGTGCTGCGCGACCTCGAAGGCACGCTGCACTACATCGCCGCCGGTGAAATCCGCACGCTCTCGAACAAGTCGAAGGACTTCTCGTACTACCTGATCGACATCGGGGTCGGCTACGACGACGACACCGACCGCATCGTCGAGACGGTGCGCGACGTCGCGCGCGAGATGGCGGCGGATCCGGCCTACGCGGCCAGCATCCTCGAGCCGCTGGAAGTGCTCGGGGTCGACGCCTTCAAGGCATCGGAAGTGACGCTGCGATTCCGCATCAAGACGCTGCCGCTCAAGCAGTGGGAAGTGGGCCGCGAGCTGCGTCGCAGGATTCGGAAAGCCTTCGACGCCAACGGCATCAAGATTCCCGTCCCCAAGTTCGACGTTACCGTTCGGCAGTAGGCCGGCGCCCGGACACGCTGCGGTGGGCTCGCACCGACGCTCGCCACTGGTGTTCCGTGCCGACACGGATCCCGATGCGCTCGCTCCACACAATCTCGCCCGCGCGAAGCCCCCGATCGTGGATCGTCAGCGGTCCACGCGTGAGGGCGCGCGTGTTGTCGGCCAGCGTGATGCCCATGGCGCGACAGAGATTGCCGGGGCCGCGGCACAGCTCGTGGTCGGGAACGGGCGGCTTGCCCTTCCGCCACGGGGCGTTCGCTCGCCGACGTCGCATCAGCGCGAGCCCTTCGAGCGGTTCGAGCGCGCGCAACAGCACCGCGGCGGGACGGCCCTCGCCTTCCGTCACGCAGTTCATCATGTCGTGGAGACCGTAATTCAAGTACACGTAGGCGCGTCCCGGCGGGCCGTAAAGCGGCGCATTCCGCACCGTGGGTCCGGGCGCGGCGTGGCAGGCGGGATCGTCCTCACCGATGTAGGCCTCGGCCTCGATGATCATGCCGGCGGTCGTGCCCTGTGCGGACTTGTGGACGAGGACTTTGCCGATCAACTCGCGCGTCACGTCGAGTGTCGGCCGTCGATAGAAATCGACGGGAAGGATCACGGCACGGGCTTGCCGAGCTCGACGAGATAGCCGCGCGCCTGATCGTGCCTCGCGCGATCGCTCAGCGCCTGTTCGATCACGGTGATCGAGCCGTCTTTGAGCAGCCGCTCGCGGGCAAACGCCACGGCGAGCGCGGTCGCATCGCTGCCGGCCGACCAGGGATCTGCGGCCGCCTGCCTGACGAGATCGACAGACGACGCATCGCCGATGCGGGCGAGCGCTTCGAGCGCGCCGCCGGCCAGCGATCGCGCCTTGGCATCGCGATAAAAACGGTATCGCTCGGTGAGGCCTGCGACCGCTGAGCGCTCGCGGATCAGTCCCAGCGCATCCATCGCCACGAGCTGATCGACATCGGAGGTGCGATTGAACGCGGTGAAGAGCGCGTCGACAAGCCCTGGCGGCACCGGCCGCGCCGCGGTCGCGTCGAACGGCGCCGCGAACACCCGCCCGGCGACACGCGCGCCGGCGATGCGCGAGCGTTGATCATTCGCACCGATCATCTGCACCAGCGCCTGGCCTGCCGATGCCAGTTCCTGCGGCGCCGCCGCGCGGCCCGACCAGCCGGCGAGAATGCCGAAGGCGTAGGCCGCCCCGATGCGGTCGTTGCCGGTCGATGCGGTCAGCATCGCCAGCGGCGTGGCCAGCGCGCCGGATGCCAGCGCCGTGGCCGGCGCGGCGTGCGCATCGAAGGCCGCTTCGAGCCCGTCCTTCGCCTCGATGCCGTGGCGGCGCACGATCTCGACGAGCGCGGGCTGCGCCTCGGCCTGGGATGCACCAATCACACACAATGCGAGCACGGCGCTCGCGACTCGGGTCGTTATCGTCATGGTTATCGCGCTACGGTCTGGAGGAGTTTTCCAGAAGATAACACTTCGCGGATGTACTTGCCGGTATGTGACTCGGGATTGAGCGCGACCTGCTCCGGCGTGGCCATCGCAAGGACCCGGCCGCCATCCTCGCCGCCCTCCGGACCGAGGTCGATGATCCAGTCGGCCACCTTGATGACGTCGAGGTTGTGCTCGATGACGACCAGCGTGTGGCCGGCTTCGAGCAGCTTGCGGAACGCCGCCAGCAGCTTGGCGATGTCGTCGAAGTGCAGGCCTGTCGTCGGCTCATCGAGGATGTACAACAGGCGCTCGCCGGCGTGCGCCGACAGGTGCGCGGCGATCTTGATGCGCTGCGCCTCGCCACCCGACAACGTCGTCGCCGGCTGGCCAAGACGCAGGTAGCCGAGCCCGATCTCGTCGAGCACCTGCAGGCGGCGAAGGACCTTCGGCGTGCTCGCGAAGAACGCCAGCGCTTCACGCACGGTCATGTCGAGTACCTGCGTCACGTTCTTGCCGCGATAGCGCACGTCGAGCACCTGCGACTTGAATCGCCGGCCGTCGCATTGTTCGCACGGCACAAACACGTCGGCGAGGAACTGCATCTCGACGCGCACTTCGCCTTCGCCCTGGCAGGCCTCGCAGCGCCCGCCCGGCACGTTGAAGGAGAAGTGGCTCGCGGTCAGGCCGCGTGACTTGGCATCCTTCGTCGATGCAAACAGCTCGCGGATCGGATCGAACGCTTTCAGGTAAGTGACCGGATTCGACCGCGGCGTGCGCCCGATCGGCGTCTGGTCGACGAGCACGACGTCGCTGACGAATTCGTGGCCCTCCAGGCGCTGATGCGCGCCGACCTTGCGGTCCCAATCGCCCTTGGCGCGCTTCAGCGCGGCATACAGCACGTCGTGCACGAGCGTCGACTTACCCGAGCCGCTCACCCCGGTCACGCATGTGAGCGTGTTCAACGGAATCTCGATGTCAACGCCTTTGAGGTTGTGTTCCGATGCGCCGAACAGCTTGATCCGCTGCGGCGACCCCTTGCGCCGTTGTGCCGGCACGGGGATGCTCAACTCGCCGCGAAGGTACTTGGCCGTGAGCGAACGCGGTTCGTGCGTCAATCCGTCGAGCGACCCCGAATACACCACGCGGCCGCCGTGCTCGCCCGCCCCGAGCCCCATGTCGACCAGGTGATCGGCAACGGCGATCATGTCGGCATCGTGTTCGACGACGATGACGGTGTTGCCTTGATCGCGGAGCTGGCGCAGGATCGCGATCAGGCGCTGGTTGTCGCGCGTGTGCAGGCCGATCGAGGGCTCATCAAGCACGTACAACGTGCCGACGAGCGCCGAGCCGAGTGACGTCGCCAGGTTGATGCGCTGCGCTTCGCCGCCCGACAGCGTGGACGACAGACGATCGAGCGTCAGGTAGTCGAGGCCGACGTCTCGCAGGAAGCCGAGCCGGCGCTGGATCTCTTTCAGCACCTTGTCGGCGATCGCCGCTTCCTTGTCGCTCAACTTGAGCTCGGCAAAGAACTTCTCCGCCTCGCGAACCGTCCGGGATGACGCCTTGTCGATGGTGATGCCGCCGACGTGCACGTCTCGTGCTTCGCGGCGCAAGCGCGTGCCGCCGCAATCGGGACACGTCAGGTAGCCGCGGTAGCGGCTCAGGAACACGCGGACGTGCACCTTGTATTTCTTGCGCTCGAGCCAACGGAAGAACCCGCGCACGCCCTCGTAGTCGCGCTCCTCGGTGCGGGTGCCGATGTGCGTGAG
>CAZBYY010000347.1:0-3683 GCA_964495855.1 uncultured Acidobacterium sp.
CCGTCGATGCGGCTGGCGGCGTCTTGCGCGCCCTTGGCTGCATGCTGGTGCCGGTCACGCTCGGTCTGTCGTACCTTCCGGCGCTCTTCACGAGCGACCATCGCGCGCTGCATGATCGTCTTGCAGGGACCAGGGTCGTGCAAGAGTGAACGCGCTCGCGGTGTTCCTGGCCAGCTTTGGCTACGTGGGCTTTTTCCCGATCGCACCCGGGACCGCAGGCTCGGCGGCGGCGCTGCCACTGTTTGCGCTGGTTCGCTGGAGCGGCTCCCCGCTGCTTGAAGTCGCCACGATCGTCGTGGTGTTTGCGGTCGGCGTCTGGTCGGCGAGTCGCACGGAACTGGCGCTCGGCCGGAAGGACCCCGGCATCGTGGTAATTGACGAAGTGGCCGGCATGCTGATCACGCTGGCGCTTTTGCCGGTGTCGATCCCGGCGGTCGTGCTCGGATTTCTCCTCTTTCGCGTGTTCGATGTCCTCAAGCCGTGGCCCGCGGCGCAACTCGAGCACCTGCATGGTGGACTGGGCATCATGCTGGATGATGTGTTCGCCGGGATCTACGCCTACGCGGTGTTGCGGCTGTGCATGTGGCTGGTGCCGGCATGGCTGATCGCCTGACCGCCGCGATCATCGCCGTCGGCAGCGAGCTGCTGACGCCGCAGAAGACCGATACGAATTCGCTCTACATCACCGAGGTCCTCAACGACCTCGGCATCACCGTCGCGTTCAAGTCGATCGTCGGCGACAACCGCGATGAGCTCGCGTCGCACGTCGCGTACGCCCTCGAGCGCCATCGGGTCCTGATTCTCTGCGGCGGCCTTGGTCCCACCGATGACGACCTGACGCGCGAGGTCGTGGCCGCGCACCTGGGTCTTCCGCTCGATGAGGACGCCGCCATCATCGAGGCGATGCTTCAGCGCTTTGCATCGCGCGGCTGGAAGATGCCTGACAACAATCGTCGGCAGGCGCAGGTGCCCCGTGGTGCCGAAGTGTTGATGAATCCGCGCGGGACGGCGCCGGGGTTGTGGATGAGGCACGGCGACCGGGCGATTGCGCTGCTGCCCGGGCCGCCTCGCGAGATGCGGCCGATGATGGATCGCGACGTGCGATCGCGGCTCGCCGCCATCGCCGGCGACGTTCGTCTGCACCGCCGGCTGGTGCGCGTGTCGGGCAAGGGCGAGTCGGCCGTCGAGGAGATCGTGCAGCCGATCTACTCGCAATGGCTTCGCGACACGCCGCCGATTGAAACGACGATTCTCGCAGGCCTTGGCCAGGTGGAACTGCACCTGGTTACGCAGGCAAGCGACGGCACCGCTGCCGTCGCGAGGTTGAGTGCCGCCGTCGATCAACTGACCACGGCGCTTGGCGTCGATGCGGTGAGCACCGACGGGGCGACACTCGAGACGGTCGTTGGCAACCTGTTGCGTCAGCGCGGCTGGTGGGTGGCCTTTGCCGAGTCATGCACCGGCGGGCTGGCAACGTCGCGCATGACGGACGTGCCGGGGAGTTCCGAGTACGTGGAGCGGAGCATCGTCGCGTACTCGAATCGCGCGAAGATGGAATTGCTCGATGTTCCGGAGGCGTTGCTGGCGGAACACGGGGCCGTGAGCGAGCCCGTCGCGGTGGCGATGGCGAGCGGCATCCGGACACGCGCGCGGATTGAGGTCGGCGTCGGCATCACCGGCATTGCCGGCCCGGGTGGCGGCAGCGAGGCGAAGCCGGTCGGCACTGTCTGCATCGCCGTTGCGGGGCGAGACACGCACGTCGTGCGCACGTTCAAGTTTCCGCCGGGCCGCGAACTCGTCAAGGCGATGTCGGCCAACTGGGCGATCGACATGCTGCGCCGCTTTCTCCTCCAACAGCCATGAGGGTGTTTGTCGCGGTGGATGTGGGCGACGCGGTGCGTCGCGAGGTGACGCGTGTCGTCAGCACGCTGACGGCGAAACTCGAGGCTGCGAAGACAGCGCCAAAGGTCACGTGGGTCAAGCCGGCGGCGCTGCACGTCACGATCAAGTTCCTGGGCGAGGTCAGCGAAGCCGACGTCCGCCGGCTATCGGCCGTGCTCGAGCCGCCGATCGACATGGAACCGTTTTCGGTGGAGTGGCGCGGCCTTGGCACGTTTCCCAACAACCGCCACCCGCGCGCGTTGTGGCTGGGCGTGATCAACGGCGCGGCGAGACTGGCGGACGTCGAAGCGGAGGTGTCACGCCGTCTCGCCGGCTCGGCGGCGTTCGAGCTCGACGATCGCGCGTTCCTGCCGCATCTCACGATCGGGCGGGTCAAGATGGCGGGCGAGGGCATCGACTGGCCGAAGGTGCTCCAGGCGGCGGAAGTCCGGCAGGCCAGCTCGTTCGTCGATCGCGTCACGCTCTATCGCAGCGAGCTGTCGCAATTCGGCCCGAACTATACTGGCCTGGTCACGTCGCTGCTTCACAAGCAGTGACAGTTTATCGATGCCTACGATTGTTCCCGCCATCATCGCCGGTTACACCATCGGGTCGCTGCCGATCGGGTACCTCATCGCGCACGCTTCGGCCGGCGTTGATCTGCGCCGCGCCGGCAGCGGGAACGTGGGCACGGCGAACGCGTATCGCACCGCCGGGTTGGCGTCGGCGATCACCGTGATGGTGGCAGACATGGGGAAAGGGGCCGCGGCAGTGCTGCTCGTTGGCGGCGGTTCGACCGCGGTCGCGGCGGGCGTGGCGGCCGTCATCGGCCACGTCTACCCGGTGTGGCTTCGCTTCAAGGGCGGCAAGGGAGTGGCGACGGCGAGCGGGGTGTTTGGCATCCTCTCGCCGCTGCCGACGATCGTCGCCGTGGCGGCATTCACGATCGTCGTGGCGCGGAGCCGATTCGTGTCACTCGGGTCGATCGTGGCGACCATCACGCTACCGGTGATCGAGTGGCTGACGCCCGGGCCGCGCTCCGTCGACATCGGCGCGACGATCGTCGCCTCACTCATCCTGTTTCGCCATCGCGCCAACATCGCGCGGCTGCGGGCACACTCGGAACGCGCGATTCCATCTTCGCGCGAGGCGCTGCGGCGGACGAGCGGTTCATGAGCCATCGGATTGGAGTTCTCGGGTCGGGTAGCTGGGGCACCGCGCTCGCGGTCCATCTGGCACGCACAGGTCACGACGTGCGCTTGTGGGCACGGGATGCCTCGCTCGCGCACGCGATGGCGGCAAGCCGTGAGAATGCCACTTATCTCCCAGGCATCTCGTTGCCGCCATCGCTGACCCCGACGGACAGTCTGGATGCGGCGCTGGAAGAGGCGCAGTTCGTGGTCGTGGCGGTGCCGTCTCATGGCCTCCGTGCGGTTGCCAGGTCCGCGAGCGCGTTGATCCCGTCTGGTTGCGCAATCGTGAGCGCGACCAAGGGCATCGAAGAAGGATCGCTGCTGCGGATGTCGCAGGTGTTGCGGCAGGAGCTTGCCGACGCCGGCGATATCGTCGTGTTGTCCGGGCCGAGTTTCGCGACCGAACTCGCGCGTAACTTTCCGACCGCCGTCGTCGCTGCGGGCGAGTCTGCGGCGGTGGTCGAGGCGGTGATGGCGCATTTCCGGTCGCCGGCCTTGCGTCTCTACGGCAGCAGCGATGTGGTTGGTGTGGAGGTTGGCGGCGCGGTGAAAAACGTGCTCGCCATCGGTTGCGGCATCGCCGACGGCCGGAAATTGGGGGCGAATGCC
>CAZBYY010000348.1:0-3676 GCA_964495855.1 uncultured Acidobacterium sp.
CAGCAGGCCGACGGCAGCGTGATCGTGCCCGAAAATGCCATGTGGTACGGCGAGTTGCCGGGCAAGAGAATCGGCGCTACGAGCACGTCGGTCTTCTGCGCGATCAGCTTGCCGCGCTCGATCACGCCCAGCACGTCCGTCCCAATCGGCCCTTGCAGGCCGTGCTGCTCGAGCGACCCGATGGGCAGGATCACCATGTCGGTGCGCGTGAGCAGGTCCTGCACCTCGGGCGAGGTCATGTGCGGCAGGTAGTTCTTGACCTTCTGCTCGTGCCACAGCGGATTGGCGGGCGACGTCGCCTGCGCGAAAGATGATGACGCCGACACTACGCCCAGCAGCATCGCCAGGACCACACGGACTCGCACCATAGAGCTCTCCTGTTGTTATGAATGACGGGCGCCGCTACTTGCTCCGCACCGCGGTCACGGTGATTTCGAGCCGCGCGCCGCGCGCCAGCTCCTTGACCGCCACCGTCGAACGCGTCGGATAGGCGCCGTTCGGAAAGTACGACTGATAGAGCTGGTTGAACCTGGCGTAGTCCGCCATGTCTGCCAGGTACGCGGTCACGGCGACAACATCGCCGAGCGTCATGTCCGCGGCCGCGAGCACGGTCTGGATGTTGGCCATGATCTGCTTCATCTCGGGCTCGAAGCCGCCCGCGACCAGCTGGCCCGACACCGGGTCGCCGCCGGTGCTGCCCGACAGATAGAGCGTGTCGCCCACCAGGATCGCGGGTACCAGTGGTGACGGCGTGGGCTTGTAGCCGGCGGGCTGGATCACGCGCCGCACCGGCGCCGAGGCGCGTGTCGGCTGCGCCGCCGGCGCGCCGCCGAAATACAGAACGTTGGGTGCCTCGGAGCGCGCGATCGCAATGTCGAGCCGCCCGTCCTGGTCGACGTCGCCGATCGCAATCCCGTACGCCGTACCCTTGTCGTCGCCAAACAGCACGGGCGTGAATTGCCGGCCCGAGCCGTCGTTGAAGAACACGGCGGGACGCGCCTGCACATACCCGACCACGATGTCGGTCGTGCCGTTGCCGTCGAGATCGCCGAGCGCGAGCGCGTACGGCGATTTGTCGCCGAGGCCGATGGGCACCGCCGCCGAGAGTCGATTCCCGGCTTCCCCAAAATAGACCGCCACACCCGTTTCTTCGTCGATGGTGACGAGGTCCTGCCGGCCGTCGCCGTTCAGGTCGGCCGCGGCCGACATGCGGATGTGCGCCTTCGGCGGACCGAACGGGATGCGGACCGCGCCTGCGAATGTGCCCTTACCGCCGTTGACATAGATATGACTCTGGCCGCCGTCCCGGTGCGGCACGATGAGATCCGCCAGGCCATCGCCCGTCACGTCGGCCGCTGTGATCGTCGTCGCTGATTCCGTCGCGAATTTCTCGCACGCGCTGTCGAACTCGCCGCGCCCTTTGTTGAAGCAGATGTAGCTGGCGCCAGGCTGATCGCCGGTGCGGTTTGCCACGACGATGTCGGGGCGGGCGGCGGCGTTGAGGTCGGCGATGGTCGCGTTGCGCGTCGGCCAGTCGGCCTGGCCGTAGTGGGACCCGGGACGGAAATGACCGGTGCCGTCGTTCAGGTAAACCAACTTCGGATCGCGATCGTTGCTGATCACGACGTCGAGATCGCCGTCGCCGTCGAGGTCGACGAGATGCCCCGAGTATGAACGATCCGACGCGGTGCCGAGATCGTACGCCGCGGTAAACCCGCCGTGGCCATCACCAATCAACACGCGATCGACCAGCGGCCAATGGCGTCCCTTGGCGAGCACGATGTCGGGCTTGCCGTCGCCGTTGACGTCGCCGATGCTGACGTTGGCGGACGTCTCGGAGGTCGGCTCCAGCAGCACCGATCGTTCGTACTGCGGTAGCGCGGTCGCCGATACCGGAGTCCTGCCGCCGTCGAAGTAGTCGATGATGTCGCGGGCGGCGCGGCCCATGCGGTCCTCCGCTTCCCCATACGACCCGGTGATGCCGTTCACGAAGAACGAGATGATCACCGTGCCCGATCGCGCCGAGACCAGCGCGACGTCGTTGGCGATCACGCCGCTGTCGCCCGTCTTGTGGGCGACCGGCACATCAAGGAAGTGCGGGATGCGGCGGCTGCCCGCCTGCTGCCGGCCAAGAATCGTCTTCATCTCGGCGGCGCTGGCCTTCGACGTGAGGGTGCCTCGTTCGACGGCTTCGAGCAGCCGGCCGGTTTCGCGCGGCGTCATGTCACCCAACCAATACGCGCGGTCCTGCACCGTCAGTCGATTGCGAAAGTCCGCGAGCTTGCGGCGGGCTGCCGGGTCGCGAACGGTCTCCACCCACTTGGCGCGCGGTCCCGTGAACAGGTCGGCATAGAGCGCAAACAGTTCGCTGTCCTGGGAGGCGTACTGCAGTCCCGTCGTCTCTTCGGCCGTGAGCTTTTCGAACTCGGGGTTGATGAGTGCGAGAAGTTTCTGGCGGTACTCGTGGCCGCGATTCATCATCCGCGTGTGCGTGAATCCGGTTGTCGTGAGCCAGGTATTCAGGGCTTCAACGCCGCCGATCCGCCGAATCATCAGGTCGGTGGCGGTGTTGTCGCTGGTAATCACCATCTCGGTGATCAGGTCGCGATAGGTCGGCCTCAGCCCGATGTCGTGATACTGCAGCACGCCGCTGCCATCGCGCAGGTCGGCGCGACGGATCTCGACGCGTTCATTGAGATCGAGTTGTTTCGCGTCAACCAACTGGAACGCGCGGATCATGATGGCCAGTTTGATCACGCTCGCGCTGCTGAACGATTCGTCGCCGCGAACGGCGGCTTCCTCGCCGGTGCCGAGGTGCTTGACGTAGATCCCGGTGCGGGCCGGGAAATCCGCCAGGTGTGACTCGAGGAGCTTCGTCAGGCGCGCCGGTGGTGTCTGGGCCGAGGCGGCAGCCGCCATCGACAGGATCAAGGTGGAGATCAGCAGTGTTTTGAGCATCATGTCCCCGGTGCAGGATCGACGGGCTATGGTAGCCCTAATCCAGACCAAGCACGGATTGTGGATGCCTCGACGCGACATCCTCGCCGAACTAGTGCGAACGGTGACCCTCGGCTGGTTCAGCCTCGAGGCTGACGTCGAGAACCCGAGTGGTGGTGATGCGACCGTCTTCGGCCTGGATCTCCATCTGCATGCCCACACGGATGCAGTGCCACTTGATGAGGCTGCCGCCGAAGGTGGATCCGATCAGGCGCACTTCAGCGGGTTCGGGAAAGAATCGGCCGCCCTGGACCAGCACGGCGGCGTCACCGCGCCTCAAGGGAATGATCCGATAAACGGAATTCTTGGTCGTGACGAGGATCGGCACGAGCGGTTCCGCGGCGCGGACGTTGAGCCCCTCGGTGGAATCAACGTCCCGGCCAAATCCATCGAGGGTGGTTCGTCTCGGGACCAGATCGCTCCTGGTTGAGTCCATGTCCTGCCCCTCGATCCGAGCGTAACCGAGTCCGGGCGTTCGCGCTACCGGTATAATCACCGCCCAGTTGGCCCTGCAGGGCCCGGGCGCCGCTGAAATAGCGGCTTTAGATCCGATCGAAATTCTTCTCGATCTCTCGCCGCGTGATGCGCAGCATCACCGGGCGGCCGTGCGGGCATACGGTTGAATAGGCGGTCGCCCGCAATTCTTCGAGAATGTGGTGCATCTTCTCGAGGGTCAGCG
>CAZBYY010000349.1:0-3675 GCA_964495855.1 uncultured Acidobacterium sp.
GTCGCCGCCAACGTGCTCAACTCGATCGTCGAGTACACGAACATCACCGTCTACTCGCAAGAAGTCGTCGTGACGGCCGACTCGGTTTAGTTGCTCGCCTTCCCGCTCCTGTTCATGACCGGGCACAAGCTGGTGCGGTTTTCCGACCGCGAGCGCGAGCGGCTGCGGACCTTCGTGGAGTCGGGCGGGTTCCTGTTTTCCGACGACTGCAACCACGACGTTGCGGGCCTGTATGCGACCTCGTTTGAGCAGGAGATGCACCGGCTCTTCCCCGACCCCGGCACGCTCGACAAGCTACCGAAGTCTCACGCGCTCTACCGATCGTTCTTTCAATTTCCCGACGGGCCGCCCCAGACGGCGCACGAGCTGAACGGGTGGGGCGACGATCTCGTCCACGACTACCTGCGCGCCGTGGAGCATCGTGGGAGGATCGGCGTGCTCTATTCCAACAAGGACTACGGCTGCGAGTGGGACTACGACTGGCGCAACAAGCGCTTTCAACGCGACGACAATACCCGGTTCGCCGTCAACCTGGTGGTCTACGCGTTGGGCGCCTGATGCGCCGACCGTCCCGCCTCAGCTGTAGGCGGCGCCGACCATGATGCGGCGAATGCGGCACCACGGCGAGCCGTGTGACGGATGGTTGATCTGCGTCGGCTGGCCCTTGGCATCGCCGGTCGTGCCGAACATCTCCCAATGCTCTTTGCCGGTGATCGCGTCGAGGTTCTGCCAGAAGTCCGTCGTGATCGCGTTGTAGGTGACGTCGCTCAGCATGCGCGTCTTCTTGCCGTTCTTGATCTCCCAGAACGCATCGCCGCCGAACTGGCCGTTGAAGCGCTGCTGGTCGATCGAGTAGCTGCCGCGGCCGTCGATCAGCACGCCGTCCTTGGTGTCGGCGATGATCTGCTCCGGCGTCGGCGAGCCCGGAGGGCCCGGCTCGACGTGCACGTTCGGCATGCGCAGGAACGGGTAATACCGCCATGACGTCGCAAACGTGCAGCCGCGCGAGAAGTTCTGGCCGATGTAGTGCGCCGTTTCGCGGTTGGTCTGCAGGTCCACCAGCCGCCCCTCCTTGATGATCGGCCACTGCTGCGACTTCACGCCGTCATCGTCGTAGCCGACGGTGCACATCCCCCCGGGCAGCGTGCGATCGCAGGTGACGTTGAACAGCTTCGAGCCCATCATGCGCTTGCCGATGTCGTCCTTGCTGACGAAGCTCGTGCCGGCGTAGTTGGCTTCGTAGCCGACGACGCGATCGAGCTCGGTGGGATGCGCAACGATCTCGTGGATCGTGAGCATCGCGTGCGCCGGGGTCATGATGAGGTCCTTCAGGCCCACGCCGACCGGCGGCGCCGTGCAGTGCTCGACCGCCTCGGCGCAAATCCGCTCGACGTTCTCGAGCATCTTCGCCTCGAGGACGACTTCGTAGCCGGCCGTCTTCGGCGCCACGGAGAACGTGCGCGACTTCGCCTTGCCGTCCTTGAGCGCGGTGACCGTGAAGCCGGGCGCCGTGCGCCAGATTTCCTGCTCGATGTACGACCCCTCGGAAGTGGCCAGGTACTTCCACTCGAAGTCGAACGCCATGCTCGACTGCACGCGGATGATGCCGGGCACCTTGAGCGCCGCCTCGTTGATCTTCATGAGGAAGTTGATCTTGTCGTCGAGCGACACGTCCTCCGGCTTCTGCTTCACCGAGACCGCCCAGTAGTCCTGGTACGCCAGCGTCGGTGCGAGCTTCACCTCGAATCGCTTGCTGATCGCGCTCGCCTTGGCGACTTCCGTCGCCTGCGCGGTGATCTTCTTGATCTCGTCCTCGGTCACGAACGGGCTGGAGGCAAAACCCCACACGCCGCTGTGGATCACGCGGACGCCGAAGCCGGCGCTCGTTTCGAGTCCGCCGGCGCCGAAGCCGAAGGCGTCGGTGACGATGCGATCGCGGACGGCGACGCTGTCGTTCACGTTGCGCGTGAAGCGAATGTCGGCGTAGGTGCAGCCGAGGCGCTTGGCTTCCGACAGCGCGACGTCCGACAGCCCCTTGAAGCGCGACTCCATGACGCGCGCCTTCGGCGACTGCGCGATGAGCTCGCCAACCAGGTCGCTGGCGTAAAGCGCGACGCCGGTCGCAGAGAGAGTTTTGACGAATTCGCGTCGTTTCATGGTCTACACCGCCGGTGAAATCGAAGTCATGGTGAAGTCTTCGAGGCGCATGGCGGGCACCAGCGCGGTGCCCGGATTGTCGTACGCCTCACCCGTGTGCATCGGGATCGACGGTCCGAGCCCCGTGATGTTGTTGAAGCTGACGGCCGGCGATTCGTTCCAGCGGAAGTTCTGCACCGGGCCGACGATCTCGCCGTTTTCGATCAGGAAGAGGCCGTCGCGCGTCATGCCGGTGTTGAGCAGCGTCATTTGGTCGACCGGCCGGATGTACCAGAAGAACGTGATCAGCAGGCCGCGCTTGGTCGTGCGGATCATCTCGTCCATGCTCATCGTCCCGCCTTCCATGACGAGACTCATCTGCGGCGTCGTGCCGGTCGGATCCTTCTTCTGCCGCTGCGCCCAGAAGCGGTCGTAGAAGAGGTTCTTCACGACACCCTTCTCGACCCAGGTGATCGGCTTGGCGGCCAGACCGTCCTGGCCGATCGGCGACTGGCGCAGGATCGGGTTGCCGATCTCGCTGCGCAGCGTGAAGTTGTCGCCAAACACCTTCTCGCCGAGGCGGGTTTCGCCGCGTTGCTTGCCGCTCATGAAGCTGCGACCCTCTTCGGCGCCGCGCGCGTTGAGCGCGCCCAGCATCAGCGAGAGGTAGCGGGCCGCCGGCCGCGGTTCCAGGATGACGGTGTAGTTCCCCGGCTCGAGCGCCTTGGGCTTGCGGGACTTCAACGCCTTGTCGGCGGCGACGTTGGTCAGCGCCTCGGCGTCGATGTTCTTGATGTCCTTCACGCCGGTCGTGCCCGCCCAGCCCGAGCCGGTTTGATCCGGCGTGCGGCAGGTCAGGATGAAGCTCGCATCGGCGTAGTGGAAATACGTGAACAGCCCTTCGCTGTTGGCCGTCGCTTCGACCCAATCAAACTTCGGGATGTAGCCGGCGGCAAGCACGCCGCGTTTCTCGCAGATGTCGGTGCACTGCTTCACCATGCGCGCGCGCTCGGCCGGGCCGAAGTTCACGGCGGATGGCAGGGCCGCATCGACGTCGATGTAGGTCTGTGGCGGCTTGACCAGCGGCATGAGTTCCGGGTTGTCCGGCTTGCGACGCGCCAGCGCCTGCACCGCGTCGATCGTCCGCTTGAGCGAGTCATCGTCAGTCTGGTGCGTCGACGCGGTGGCCGTCTTCTGGCCGTAGCGCACCGTGATGCCGATCTCCTGGTCGTGCTCGATCAGGTTCGCGGTGATGCTCGAATTCGCAAAGCGCGTCGCCGATCGCTCGCCGCCGGAGAAGGTCACCTGGACGCCGTCTGCCTTGCACAGGTTCAGGACCTTGTCGGTGATCTGTTTGATTTCGTCTTTCGAATACGCCATGAGGACTTAACTTTACCTCAGCGTCGTCGCGGCGAAGCGCCGGAGGCGCTACGCGGCGCCTGCCCGTCGCCGCAGCCACCATTCCACGGCGAGGCAGCCGGCAAACGGTACGATCCACCACGGTGAGCGCATCGGATACACGGTGGACGATTCGGCAAC
>CAZBYY010000350.1:0-3672 GCA_964495855.1 uncultured Acidobacterium sp.
TGCTTCATTTCTGAATCATCTGCTCGTAGGCGCCCGAGTCCATCAGGCCCGACAGCTCACCGCTGCTCGCGAGCTTCACCTTGACCATCCACGTGTCGTGCGGCTGGCTGTTGACCAGGTCGGGGCGGTCCTTCACGGCGGCGTTGGTCTCGACCACTTCACCGGAGACCGGCGCGAAGAGCTCCGAGACGGCCTTCACCGATTCGATCGTGCCGAACACCTGCCCTGCCGTCACCGTGGCGCCGACCTCCGGCAGTTCGACGTAGACCACGTCGCCGAGCTGTTGCTGCGCGAAGTCGGTGATGCCGATGGCGCCGGTGTTGCCGTCGACGCGAATCCACTCGTGCTCTTTCGTGTACTTGAGGTCTGCTGGATAGCTCATAAGGGTCCCCGGCTACTTTTTCTCTCGTTTGTAGAACGGCAATGGCACGACCACGGCTTTCGCCTTGCGGCCGCGAATATCGATGTCGAGTTCGGTGCCTGGCGCCTTCAACGCCGGCGGTACGTAGGCCAGCGCGATCGCCTTCTTCAAGAACGGCGTCTGCGTGCCGCTCGTCACCACGCCGACCTGCTGGCCGTTGTGAAACACCGTGTGTCCGTGGCGGGCGATGGCGCGATCGACCATTTCGAGGCCGACCATGATTCGACTCGGGCCATTCGCCTTCTGCTGATGCAACACGTCCCGGCCGAGGAACTCCTCTTTCTTCCAGCCGACGATCCAGCCGAGGTCGGCTTCGACGACGGTGTGTTGTTCGTCGATGTCGTTACCGTGCAGGCGCATGGCCGCTTCGAGGCGCAGCGTGTCGCGCGCACCGAGGCCGCACGGGATCATGCCGTGGGGCTTGCCGGCTTCGAGCAGCGCGTCCCACACGCGGGTGGCCATGGCGGGCGGGATCATCACCTCGAAGCCGTCTTCACCGGTGTAGCCGGTGCGCGACACCGTGCCGCGCACGCCGGCGATTTCGCCGTGTGCGAACCAGTAGTACTTGATCGCGGGCAGGTCGATCGCGGTGAGTGTTTGCAGGATGGCTTCCGCCTTGGGTCCCTGCACGGCGATCAGCGCGTAGCGATCGCTCGAGTTGACGATGGCGACGTCGGGCGACTTCTCTTTCGCGCGCGCCGTGATCCACGGCACGTCCTTGTCGATGTTGCCGGCGTTGATGACGAGCAGGTAGTGCGACGGGCCGAAGCGGTAGACCAGCAGGTCATCGACGAACGTCCCTTCCGGCGTCGTCAAACCTGAGTACTGGATCTGGCCGACCTGCAGCTTGGAGGCGTCGTTGGAGGTGATGTGCTGCACGGCTTCGAGCGCGCCCTTGCCGGCGATCTCCATTTCGCCCATGTGCGACACGTCGAACATGCCGGCGGCGGTGCGGACGGCCATGTGTTCGGCGGTGATGCCGGAGTATTCGACGGGCATGTCCCAGCCGCCGAAGGGCACCATGCGGGCGCCGAGGGCGAGATGAGCAGCGTGGAGGGGCGTTTTCTTGAGCGGACCGGGAGCGGATTCAGCCATTTATGAGGAGGGTCCGCCGCGAGTGCGGCGAACCCTCGAATGGTACTTTGCCAATCCGTGAAGGGTCAAGGAGTCTCGTGCGCGTCGGCCACGGAGGCATAGAGGCACGGAGACCGCGCCTCACAGCTCGATTGGATGCTTCATTACATAGACGCTGAACAGCAACGAGCCAGCCACGAGCAGCACGAACAGCACCGGCACGAACACAAGGAACACCACGACGGGTTTTCGAGGGTGCTTGGCGTACACGGCAGCCGCGCCGCACACCGCCCCAAAGACGTACGCGGTGTACCACGGTGGAGCCGCAGCCATCACATTCACCAGCGCGTTAGCGGCCAAGAACGCGATGACCGAGGCCAGCGCTCCACGCAGCACCGCTCCTGTATTCCAGTCGAGGCCGTCGTTATTTGGCACGGAGACTACCTCTTGAAGAATGACGCGTTGGGTACCGGCGTGAGCCACCCGGGCATGGGCATGTTACCGGGTGGGGTCTCATCGTGCGCGACGCTCGCGGCATGCAACAACCCGTGCGCGAACGAATTCGAGTTGTAGAAACCTGGCCGTTCCTCTGGGAAGCAGTAATACAACAAGTCATTCGCGAAAGCATCAGTGCGCGTCACAAGCGAACTGATGAGGAGCGGCTGTAGCGTAGGATCGACCGGAATCTCACGGAGAGGCTGGGATGGAGGCTCCGTGACGTCTCTCGACCGGTTGAAGCCTTTCGTCAACACTCCGTTGCATTGCAGATTCGTATCGTCCGAACCGCTACCGGCGCCGATCGTGAAGAACAGATTACCGAACGCGTCCGTACCAAGCGGTACACATTGGGACGGATCGCCGCACGACTCAAACTTGCTTCGATTGTTGATGAGCCATTGTTGATTCTTTGGCGTCACGCGGATGGAGACATGCTGGAACGGGACGGGGCCAAACGCGTTATGCGCCTTTAGCCATAGACCAATGCCGGGAGTCCTGATTGCCAGCTGGTGCTGCCGGTTGCCTGCCAGCGACGCGAATCGGGTGGCGTCGTCGAACTGGCCGACGACGGAGGTCAGCTCTCCGTTTCTAAGGCCGACCCAATTACCGGACTGCTGCACTGCCCACCAGTCCAGGCCAAATGGCTGCGCGCCCTCAATCTCCCCGACCGCGTTCGTCACCTTCAATTCACCGGTTGCCACATCGAGCGCGGCAAGGCCACCGTCAGGCCGCGCGGCGAGCGGAGCCAGGCCCGCTAATGGATTTGCCCACTGTGTAGCGCCGCTGACGACGTCGATCGCCTTCCAAGCATCATCGGACACAATCGCCGTGCCTGACTGGCCGATCATCTCGATCCAGAATCCTGGCGACACCGGCTGCTCGGCGATCGTGCTGTCAACGTCGATGCGACTCAGGGACTTCTGGACGAACACCGAATTGCCGACCATTCCCGTTCCACGCTCCCACGTCACGAGCGTGCCCCCGAGCGCATCAGGCATGACCTGATACTGCCGCACCGGGAGATCGCACGGCAGCGTGGTTCCGAGCGCCGCCGTGCAGCTCGTCGAATACACGCTGACAGTGCTTGCCTGCCCGTCCGCCGCCACCGCGATCAGATCGAGCCCCAACTCAATCGTCCGATCCGGGCGCCGACGGAACGGCTCGATACAGTCGGCGAATTGCTCGATGTGCCAGCGCGGCACGGCAAAGTACGCTCGGCCATCACTTCCAATGACCGGCCCGCTCACGTCCGGGGCCCATTCATATCGCTTGCTGCGGCACTGGATCGGCGGCGTCGTGTCCAGCACCAGTCCGTCGTACGTCGCGGTGAAATTCTCAATCTGTCGTGGCAGCACGCGCCGCGCGATCACGTTGCCGTTCGTGCCGTTCAGCACGAGGACGTACTTGTCGACGATCTCAGCACCCTCGCTATTGAGTCCCCCCGGTAAGTATTCGATGGCGAACAACGTGCCGTCAGGTGCTTGCGCAGGTCGGCCAATCGCACCGGCCGAATCGAATCGCCAGGGCCGGGTCGTGCCACCGCCCAGGCGGACGTAGGCTCGAAAATCGCTGCCTGATGTGACATCCGCCAACACACCGGCAATGACGCCGCCAAACGCGTCAGCCATGAGCGGAATACCGGGTGCGTGTTGCTGCCACAACACCCTGCCCTCATCATC
>CAZBYY010000351.1:0-3671 GCA_964495855.1 uncultured Acidobacterium sp.
GGCGCGGCGCGCGTACGGGATTTGTTTTCGCAGGCCGAAGCCAAGGCGCCGTGTATCGTCTTCATCGACGAGCTCGACGCGCTCGGTAAGGCGCGCGTGCAGAGTCCGATGGGCAGCCATGAAGAGCGCGAGCAGACGTTGAACCAGCTGCTCGCCGAAATGGACGGCTTCGACGCGCGCAAGGCGATCATCATCATGGCGGCGACCAACCGGCCGGAGGTGCTCGATCCGGCGCTGATGCGTCCGGGCCGCTTCGATCGCCAGGTCCTGGTCGACAAGCCCGACGTGAAGGGCCGCGAGGAGGTCCTGAAGATTCATGTCCGCAACGTCAAGCTCGATCCGTCTGTCGATCTCCGAAAGGTCGCGGCGCGGACCGCGGGCTTCGCTGGCGCCGACCTGGCCAACCTCGTCAACGAAGCGGCACTGCTCGCCGCGAGGCGCGACGGCGTGACCGTCGTCATGTCGGACTTCGACGATGCGATCGACCGCTTGATTGCCGGCCTCGAGAAAAAGCGCGTGATGAGCACGCGCGAGCGCGAGATCGTCGCGTATCACGAATCCGGCCACGCGATTGTCGCCAGCGTGCTCCCGAACATGGATCCGGTGCACAAGATCTCGATCGTCGCGCGAGGCTTTGGCGCGCTCGGCTACACGATGCAGTTGCCGCTCGAGGACCGCTACTTGCTGCAGAAGGCCGATCTGCTGAACCAGATGGCGATCCTGATGGGCGGACGCGCGGCTGAAGAGATCGCCGTCGGCGAGATCTCGACCGGCGCGCAGAACGATCTCCAGCGGGTGACCGACGTCGCGCGCTCGATGGTCACCGAATGGGGCATGAGCGAGAAGCTCGGCACCGTCAACTACGATCCCGGGCGCCGCAATCGCTTCCTCGACATGGGCCTGCCGAGCGAGCGCGGCAACTACAGCGAAGACACCGCGCGGATGATCGACGAAGAGGTCAAGGCGATCGTCGCCGGGGCCTTGAACGAGGCGCGCCGCATCCTGCGCGAGCGCCGCGACATCCTGGAACGCGTCACCCGCTATCTGCTCGAGAAAGAAGTCATGGAAGGTGACGAACTCCGCGCGATGATGAATGCTCCACGCGCCGTGAATCTTTAGGTTATAGTCTCGGCCGAGGTTCATCCCTTGGCCGAACTGTTTCACCAGAACTACAGCCCCGTCGCGGGCTCCGTCTTCCTGTCAGCCGTCGTCGCCTCGATTCCGCCGCTGCTGCTGGCGTTGATGCTGGCGGTCTGGCGCGTCGCGCCCTGGAAATCGGCGATCGCCGGCGCGAGCAGCGCATTCATCCTGGCCTGGCTGGTGTGGGGCATGCCGCTGCCGCTGACGATCGCCTCGGCCACGCACGGCATGGCATACGGGCTCTGGCCGATCTGCTGGATCGTCTTCAGCGCCGTCTTCTTCTACAACCTGTCGGTTGAAAGCGGTTGCTTCGACGTCATCCGCCGGTCGCTCGCCCATCTCACGACGGATCGGCGCGTCCAGGTGCTCCTGGTTGCGTTTTGCTTCGGCGCCTTGATCGAAGGGATCGCCGGCTTCGGTGCGCCGGTGGCGATCACCGCCTCGATGCTGGCCGGACTCGGCTTCGAGCCGATCATGTCTGCCGTGCTCGCGTTGATTGCCAACACTGCGCCGGTGGCCTTCGGCTCGCTCGGCATTCCGGTGACGACGCTTGGTGGCTTGCTGGCGCCGATGTTGGGGCACGACACGCTCAGCACCACCAAGGCGCTGTCCGCGATGGTCGGGCGGCAGTTGCCGATCTTCTCGATGGCGATTCCCGCGTACCTCGTCGTGCTCTATGCCGGCTGGGGGGCGATGATGGGCGTGCTGCCCGCGGTGATCGTGGCGGGCGCGACGTTTGCGATCGGACAATTCACGGTCTCGAATTTCGTCGGGCCGGAACTCACGGACACACTGGCGGCGCTGCTCTCGCTGGCCTCGGTGGCGGTGCTGCTCAAGTTCTGGCAGCCGAGCGATGCAGCTGTGAGGCAACATGCTGGCGCCGTGGAATCGACCGTCGATGCCGGCAGCCGCGTGTGGCGCGCCTACCTCACCTACGGCATCCTCGTGATCGTCGTGCTGATCGGGCAGAGCGGAAACTTCGCGGGGATGTCGGAGGTCAAGCCGCCCGCCAACGTCACCGCGCTGCTCCGCTGCGGACAGGCGGGCTTCAAGTTGTGTCCCGATCCGTGGGTCGGTCCGTCAGCCGCGAGCGCGCCGCAGGCGTTCCGCTTCCCGGTCTGGGACTTCAACTGGCCGGGCGCGTACGAGATGATCGACGGCAAGGTGATGCCGCTCGTGCAGCGTGAATCACCTGTCGTCGCGAAGTCGACGCCGTACCCGCTCACCTATCGACTCGATTTCCTCGCTGCCGCAGGCACGCTGGTGCTGATCGCGACGTTCATCGCGTTCATTCCGATGCTGATGGCCGGCGAGCGTCCTTCGATTCTCGGCGTGGCACTCGGCAAGACCATCGCGCAGCTCAAGTTGCCGATCATCACGATCGCCTTCATCCTCTCGATCGCGACGGTCATGAACTATTCGGGCATGACCTCGTCCATGGCGATCGCGCTGGCTCAGACCGGATGGCTGTTCCCGTTCTTCTCGGCCTGGCTCGGCATGCTCGGCGTGTTCCTCACGGGCAGCGACACGTCCTCGAACACGCTCTTCGGGCCGCTGCAGGCGACGACGGCGAAGGTGTCGGGACTCGATCCGATCCTGATGGGCGCCACCAACAGTTCCGGCGGCGTGATGGGCAAGATGATCAGCCCGCAGAACCTGTCGGTCGGCGCTGCGGGCGTGGGGGCGGTCGGGCGCGAAGGCGAGATCTTCGCGAAGGTGATCTTCCACAGCCTGATCCTCACCGGGCTGATGGGGATCGTCGCGATGTTGCAGCAGTACGTGGTGCCGTGGATGATTCCGACGCTGTAATTAGGGTGCCTGAGGCGCCTCGGGCTTCGGCGCCTTTGGCCCCGGCGCCGCTTCGTCGCCGACGAACCCGCAGGTCTTGTGCGACCCGTCGCAGAACGGCTTTTGCTGCGAGGCGCCGCAGCGGCAGATCGCAAACGGTTTCTTCGGCACGAAATACTCGTTGCCGTTCCAATCCACGAGCTTCACGTCCTCGCCTTCGACGAGGATCGAACCATTCTGACGAACCTTGAGTGTGACCATTTAGCCCTTCTGCATGGCCGAGAGGAACTCGGCGTTGTTCTTTGTCTTCGCCATCTTGTCGAGCAGCAGTTCCATCGCTTCGACCGGTGACAGCGGGTTCAGGACCTTGCGCAGCACCCAGATGCGATTGAGATCCTCTTTCGGGATCAGCAATTCCTCCTTGCGCGTGCCGCTCTTCAGGATGTCGATCGCCGGGAACGTGCGCTTGTCCGACAGCTTGCGGTCGAGATGGATTTCGCTGTTGCCCGTGCCCTTGAACTCTTCGAAGATCACTTCGTCCATGCGCGAGCCGGTATCGATAAGCGCCGTCGCGATGATCGTCAGCGAACCACCTTCTTCGATATTGCGTGCCGCACCGAAGAAACGCTTCGGCCGTTGCAGAGCATTCGCATCAACACCACCTGTCAACACTTTGCCGGATGACGGCACAACGGTGTTATAGGCCCGGCCCAAACGCGTAATGGAGTCAAGCAAAATCACAA
>CAZBYY010000352.1:0-3638 GCA_964495855.1 uncultured Acidobacterium sp.
CGTGACGGCCTCGGGCGTGCGCATCGACCGCTACCACGCCAGCGACGATGAAGGCTCCTTCGACCAGGGCTTCGACCCGGTGTGGCGCGCGGAGACGCGCGTGGCGGGCGATCACTGGATCGCGGAGATGTGGATCCCGTTTTCACAGCTGCGTTTCAATCCGCGCACCGACCAGCAGTGGGGCCTCAACGTCTCGCGCGTGCGTCCGACGCTCGACGAAGCGGACTACTGGATCCTGATCCCGCGCACGGTGCGCGCGTGGTCGTCGCGCTTCGGTGATCTCGACGGCATTTCCGGCATCGTGCCCCCACGTCGTATCGAAGCGTTGCCGTACGTGGCCGGCAGCTCGACGATCAACGGCAATCGCGACGCGCGGAATCCATTCGACGACGGCAAGAACCTCGATGGGCGGGTCGGCGCAGACTTGAAGATGGGGCTTGGGCCGAACCTGACGCTCGAAGCGACGATCAATCCGGACTTCGGCCAGGTCGAAGCCGATCCGGCCGAGGTCAACCTGACCGGGTTCGAAACGCGGTTTCCGGAGAAGCGTCCGTTCTTCCTCGAAGGCGCGCAACTGTTCAACATCGGCCACCCGAACTTCTATTACTCGAGACGCATCGGCCGGTCGCCGTTGGGGACCGCCGCCGGTGATTACGTCGATGCGCCGCGCGCGACGACGATTCTCACGGCCGCGAAACTGACCGGCCGGCTGCCGTCGAAAACATCCGTCGCCTTTCTGACGGCTGGGACCGGCGACGAATCCGCCCGTGTTGCGACCGCCGGCGTGGAGGGCATCCAGCGCGTGCCGGTGGCGCCCCAGGCGTACCACATGGTCGGGCGCGTGCTGCAGGAGTTCGGGCCGTCGGCCTCGACCGCCGGCTTCATCGTCAACTACGTGCATCGCAACCTCGATGAGGGCAGCGCCCTCGCCGACCTGTACACGAGGAACGCGCTCGGCGTCGGCGCCAACACGACCTTGCGTATCGACGGCGGGCGATATGAGTTCAAGGCCTCTGGCGGCGGTTCGTTCCTGGACGGCAGTCCGAAGTCCGTCGAGCGATGGCAGCGATCGAGCTCGCACTACGCGCAGCGCCCCGATCGCACCTATGCGATCCTCGATCCATCCGCCACGTCGATGGGCGGGTGGTCGCTGCAAATGAACTTCGACAAGTTGAGCGGCCGCCATTGGCTGTGGGGGGCGAACACCAAGCTCGACTCCGACAACTTCGAGGTGAATGACTTTGCGCTGCTCAATGGCGCCGACGGGCGGATGATCAACGCGAACGTCCGCTGGCGCGAGACGATCCCTGGCCGCGTGTTCCGCAGCTATTCGTTCCAGCTCGACACGTCGACGGACGCCACCCTGCGCGGCACGCTGCAAAGCGGCCGCATCCGCGGCAGCATGAACATGATGTGGCGCAACTACTGGACCTCGAACGTGAACGTCTCGCGTGACCTGGCGATCAACAGCGTCACGTTGACGCGCGGCGGCCCGATGATGGGGCGCGGTCCCGGGTACACGATCAACGTCAGCGTCGACAGCCGCTCGAATTCCGCGACGCGGATCGGGACGGATCTCCACTACCAGGTGAATGACGATGGCCTCGACGTCAAGCGCATCAGCGCCGATCTCAACATGCGGCCCGGACCGAGGTGGCGCCTCACGGTGTCGCCGAAGTACGAGCGGTTGACGGAGCCGCAGCAGTACATCACCACGCTGACCGGCGGGCGCGCGGAGACCTACAACACGCGTTACGTGTTTGCGTTCATCGACCGGAACACTGCGTCGATGGAGTATCGGCTCGGGCTGACGCTCAAGCCCGACGTCAACCTGGATGTTTACGCTGAGCCGTTTGCCGCGTCCGGGCATTACTACGATTACGGTGAGTTGCTCGTACCCGGCAGCCGCGAACGGCTGAAGTACGGCACGGGCGGCACGACGGCGACCCCCAATCCTGACGGCAGCCTTACGGTGGGTGCGGGCGACACGACCTTCTCGCTCCGCAATCGCGACTTCAACACGTTGTCCTTCCGCAGCAACGTCGTCCTGAGGTGGGAATGGCGGCCGGGATCCACGGTCTACATCGTGTGGCAGCAGGACAAGTCGGGCACCGAGATTCTCGGCACGCGCGTTGGCGTGAGCGACGCATTTCGATCGCTCACCGCGCCGGGTGCCAACATCTTTCTGGTGAAGACCTCGTGGTGGCTGCCGATCAGGTAATTGCGCCTGTCGCATCGATGTAATGCGCTCGTGGCATCGGTCGTTGCTGCGATCCCTTCCGTTTTTCAATACCCCTATAAAGAGACATTGATTGCATCCGTAGACCTCCCGTGTGAAAATCGATGCATCGCTCGCGCCGACTCAGATCGAGCGATGGGACGTTCACTCTGAACGTCGACGAATCGCAAACGGATTGAAACGCGGAAGAGGATCGCTATGCGTCGTGTGTACGGAGTGCTTGCCGCCTCGGTTGTAGTGTGCGCCGTTGCCACGGGTTCGAGCGCGATGGCTCAAACACCTGGCCCATCCGCAGTGCCGGCCCAGGCTAAGCGCATGAAAGCCGCAGTACCGTCATCGCCCGAGGCCATCGAAGAGGGCAAGGGGCTCTACATGAAGTATTGCCGCGCGTGCCACGGCGAGGATGGTACTGGCGGACGAGCGAACGCGAAAGGCATCAGGCCGTCAAACCTGACCGACAAGCAGTGGGTGCGCGGATCGAGCGAAGGCACGATCTTCTGGGTCATTCAAAACGGCGCCCCGCCGTCGTATGACATGCGCGGATTCAAAGGGATGCTCTCGGACGAGAATACCTGGAAGGTCGTGCACTACGTGCGGAGTCTTGGCGGCGTGAAGAAGGTTGGCGGGTAGTCACTCGCACTCGCGAGTGACCACCCACGCCGGTGACTAGTTCCCGAGCTTGTAGACCAGCAGCTCGCCCGGGAATCCGGGGCCGCTCACGGCCACCGCGATGTACTGCGTGTTGCCAATCATGTAGGTCATCGGCGATCCGGTCTGCGGGGCAGGCATGAACACCTGGCCCGCGTCCGCGCCCGTCGCCTTGTCATACGCGCGCAGGTAGGCACCGCGTCCCTCGGGCGTCGTGTTGAAGCCGCCCTCACCCGCAATCAGCAACGTCTTCGTCGTCAACACGCCGATGCGGCCCGGACGGCCCGTGCGCGGAATGTTGAGGCCCTTCAACGCCGGGTTGTTCTTGATGTTGTCCGGCGTGTCGCCGTGCGCGATGCGCCACAGCTGCTCGCCCTTGTTCATGTCGACTGCCGTGATCGTCCCGTAGGGCGGCTTGATCAGAGGCAATCCCCGGACCGTCAGGCCTGCGCCACCGCCGCCGGCCGCGCCGCCACCCGCGGGCGCGGGATTCGGATTGCGCGCGTTGCCGCGCACATACAGCATGTCCGACGTGTTGTTCTCGGGCGGCAGCAGGCTCAAGTTCGCGATCGCGACGTTGGTGAAAATGTAGAAGCGCTTCGTTTCCGGATCGAACGAACCGCCCTGCCAGTTCGCGCCGCCGGTCACTTCAGGGATGATCAGCGTGCCGCGCGGCCCTTCCCACTTGCTGACGACGGGCGGCGTGAAGATCGGCCCCATCTTGTACATCGACGCGAGCTTCACCGCTTCG
>CAZBYY010000353.1:0-3632 GCA_964495855.1 uncultured Acidobacterium sp.
GCTGACACGATTCGAAAGCAGACCGGCGCCGACGTGAAGGCTTTGGTCGCCGACGTCAGCAGCGGCAGCGAGGCGAAGCGCCTCGTCGATGCGTGCGTATCGGCGTACGGCGGGCTCGAGATCGTCGTGCACAATGCGGGCGGACCGCCCGCGGGTGAAACGCTGCAAATGAGCGACGAGCAGTGGCAGAAGGCGTTCGAGCAGAACCTGTTGAGTTTCACGCGCATGGTGGGCGCGGCTGCGCCGGAAATGAAGAAGGCCGGCTACGGCCGCGTGCTGACGATCGCCTCATCGTCGATCAAGCAGCCGATCCCGAACCTCGCATTGTCGAACGCGTTGCGCGCCGGCGTGTGGGGCATCGCGAAGACGCTGTCGCGCGAGCTCGCGCCGCAGGGCATTCTCGTCAACGTGATTGCGCCCGGACGCATCGACACCGAGCGCATCGCCGAACTCGATCAGGCCAACGCGCAGAAGAGCGGCAAGTCGATCGATGATGTGCGAAAAGCGTCGGTGGCGAGTATTCCGCTGGGGCGCCTCGGCAAGCCGGAGGAGCTGGCCAACCTGGTCGTGTTCCTCGCGTCGGAAGCCGGCAGCTACATCACCGGTCAGGCCATTACGGTCGACGGCGCCGCGGGGAATGCCCTCTAAACTGCCAGGTGCCCGGCCGTGGGTGCCGGGCGCCGTCATTCTTGTCCTGCTGCTCGGCCGCGTGGCCGTGGCGCAGGTCGCGGTCGCGCCGGCCCCGGCAGAGGAGCCGCGTCCCGAGTTCCCCGTCTTTGTTGCCGCGTTGAAGCAGCAAGCGCTCGCCGCCGGCGTCAGCCAGGCCACCGCGGATCAGGCACTCGACCATCTGGAACCGCTCGACGTCGTTGTCGAACGCGACCGCAGCCAGCCTGAAGTGCAGCTCTCAGTGGAGAAGTATGTCGCGCGCCGCCTGACGCGGAGTTTCGTGCGCAGCGCCGCCGATCACCTCCAAGGTCATCGCGAGGAGCTCGCACCGATCGTGAAGAAGTACGGCGTTCCTGCCGGCGTGCTCGTGGCGGTGTGGGGCATGGAATCGAACTTCGGGCGATTCACCGGCACGCGGCCGACGATCCAGGCGCTGGCCACGCTCGCCTGGGAGGGACGACGACGGACGCTGTTTACCACCGAGTTGATCGCCGCGCTGCAGATCCTCGACAAGGGGTACATCGAGCCGGGGCGGCTGAAAGGGTCGTGGGCCGGCGCGATGGGGCGAACGCAATTCATGCCGTCGAGCTACCTTGCGCACGCGCAGGACTTCGACGGTGATGGTCGTCAAGACATCTGGAGCTCGCTGCCCGACGTGTTCGCGTCGATTGCCAATTACCTCGTTGCCTACGGCTGGAAAGAAGGCCAGTCGTGGGGCCGCGAAGTCAAAGTGCCCGCTGGCAATGCGACGAAGCTGGCCGCGAAGGTCGGATTTCGCCAGACGGGATGCCGCGCCGAACGCGAGTTGAGCGTGCCGCTGCCGCTGTCGCAATGGCAGGCGCTTGGCGTGCGAACCGGCGCGGGTGGTGCACTGCCAAAGGTGGACCGCACGGCGTCCTTGCTGCGGGCCGGGTCCAAGTCGTACCTCGTGTATCCAAACTACGAGGCGCTCCTCGGCTACAACTGCGCGCACGCGTACGCGCTGGCGGTCGGGTTGCTTTCCGACCGCTTGGACTAAGATTTATTCATGGGCACCAACAAACCGCCGGCGGCGCTCGTGGTCGTCGTGCTTGCGCTGTCAGCGTTATCGATTGCGGCCGGAGTCTACTTCGGCGGTCATGGACAGCTGCCGTTGGCGATGACGAGCGCGGTGCTGTTTGTCGCGCTCGGAGGGCTCGGCTTCGAGCTCGCGCGCCGCCGCTCGGCATAGCCGGCATGTACTCGCAGGCATGACGCGGGCCGCGGATGTCTGACGATCGGGCCATCTCCCGCTTACTGGCCGACTGGGCGCAGCCTGATGGCGCCGCGCGCGACGAGATCGTATCGCTCGTCTACGACGAGCTGCGCGCGATCGCGCATCGCTACCTGAGGGGTGAACGCACCGGCCACACCCTGCAGACCACGGCCCTGGTGAACGAAGCCTACCTGCGGATGATCGAACTCGATCGCATGCGCTGGAAGGATCGCGCGCATTTCTTTGCGATGGCCGCGACGCTGATGCGGCGCATTCTTGTCGACTACGCACGCCAGCGAGTGCGTGACAAACGCGGCGGCGGCGTCACGATCGTGCCGCTCGACGGTCACGACGTTTCGGCGGATCGCGGCGTCGACCTCGATGCGCTGGATCGTGCGATCGACCGGCTGTCGCGCCTCGACCCGCTTCAGGGCCAGATCGTGGAACTGCGTTTCTTCGGCGGCCTGACCGTGGAAGAGACCGCTCGCGCGCTGGACATTTCCGCGTCCACCGTGAAGCGCGACTGGGCGCTCGCCAAGTCGTTCCTGCTGCTGGAGCTCGAATCCTGATGGCCGCCGAGCAGGACTGGCCGCGCATTCGCGAGATCTTTGCGGCCGTCGTCGGCGTCCCCGCGGGGGACCGGGCCGCGTATCTCGATCGCGAATGCGGCGGCGATGCGGCGCTTCGCGAGCGCGTGGCAGCGCTGGTCGCGGCACACGATCGCGCCGACACGTTTCTCGAACTTCGAACGCGACGAGTGGCTGGATCCGCTGCGGCGCGATCCGCGATTCATCGCCGCGCTCGCCCGCGCCCGCGTCCGTCACGAGGATGCGGCCCGGAAGTTCCGGGACGCGGGCGGCGAGCGACTGCTGCCGACGGCGTGACGCACACCGTCGGCGCCGCCGCGGCCGTTACTTCGTCGGGTTGTCGGCGGGGTTGACGTAGTTCACCACGAACGGTCCCTGTCCGTAGATCTGCACGATCGTTTCTCCCTTCGCGCTGGCGTAGTGGCGCCCGGTCTTCGGCATGATCGTGAAGGATCCCGCCGGCAAGGCGTGCAGTGCGGCGTCATTGCGCTTCTCGCCGACGCCCATCAGGAACGTGCCCGCGACCACGGTGATGTTTTCGTCGGTCGGATGCCAATGCGGCGCGATCTTGTAGCCGTCGGGAAACTTCAAGCGAATCGTGAAGAACCCTTCCTTCGTTGGATCGCCGTCGAGCACGGCGATTTGCGCGCCGGCCGGCAGGACCGGAGGCGCGGGCCCCCACTTGAGTTCGGCAGGTGTCATGGCTACGTGCGGCCGGGCCTGCGCGAACACGGACGCGGCGGGTGCGGCCAGCGCGATGAGTGCCACGAACGTGAGTGAACGGATTGACGACATTCTCAGACCTCCTGTTGGGCGTCCCGGGTTCTCGCGCGGTGCGCGGGGACGAGCCCTCATTTGGTAAGGCGTCGTTTGCCGCAAAAGGAGGTCATGTAGAATTGTCAGATGAGTTTCCGAGGAATTCTTGCAAGCCTGTGCGTCGTGACCGCTGCCGCCTGCGGCGGGAATACGACCGATGCCAACAAGACCGCTCCGGCCGCCGCGCCGGCAGCCCAGGCGGCGACGCCGGCTCCTGCAGCGGCCAAGCCCGCGGGGACGGTCGCGCTCGTCGAACCGATCGAGGGCGCCATGGGCGGTCACATCGATCACTTCAGCTGGCAGCCCGTTGAAGGCGCTGACGGCTA
>CAZBYY010000354.1:0-3606 GCA_964495855.1 uncultured Acidobacterium sp.
GACCACGTCGGCGCTGGCATGCCCCCTCGTCCAGATCCCGCCGCTCTCCAAATAAGCATGCTCGTCGAAAATGAAAGCCCGCAGCGACCCGTATCGCGCCGCGCGAATCGCGTTGCGATTGATCACCGCGCCGTCGCCAATTACCGCGGGCGTGACGGTCACCGGCGCATCAGACTGGAACGTCAGTGATTGAGCGCTGACCGGCAGACGAAACACGAATGGATTCGTAATCTCCGCGGAGTCGAATGGCGGATCGTTTCGGCCGACCTGCAGGCCCAGTCGCGTGCCCGCCACCGCGGTCATTGAGTATTCGCCAGCCGGGAAACGGTTGAGACGCGCACGAGGCGCCACGTCAAACGTCAACGCACGCGCCAGGTCCGCCATCGTCGCGAGCCGCAACCCGGAGATGTCGACCAATGTGACGTGCGTGTCGCGGCGAAATGCGGTCAGCGCCGCGAGCTTCGACCGCTCGATTCGAATCGCGTTGTCGCCGTGCAGCTGCCAAACAACGGCCGCGGCGACCATGGCCGCCAAGGCGCCGGCCGCGACGCTGATCGACCACCGTGCGCCGGCCGTGACGCGACCGGCCGCACGCACGATCACCACCGCAATCGCGAGAAGCACTGCCCAGATCACGGCATCGCGGACGGCAATGCTACCGCCCGTGCGGTGGACGCTCGGCAGGGCCGTGGTCAAGTCGGCAATCGGCGACAGCCAATCCAGGGTCGGATCGAAGGTGCCGCGGCTGTTGAAGATCAACCGACCGCCGTCGACGAATACGCGGGGAACGATCAGCCACGCACTGGCGAGCAGGCCGATGATCGTCAGCGGGTGCACGACGAGCGAGATCGGCAGCGCTGCGAGCGGCAGGATCGAGACCAGGAAACGCGCCGGAGCCGCCGAGCCCGCCCACCACATCGCATACGACGCCACGGCGCAGGCGTATGCGACAACGACCAGCGACAACTCGACGGTGAATCTCGATCGCCTGCGCAGCAGTGTCACGCCGCCGACAAACGCGGCCGCGTACACCGGTGCGGTCGTGACGATGCCGTATTGCTGATCGAACAGCAGGCCGATCAAGCCGCGAAGGATATACGCCGGCGACGTGCTGGTATCGGCGCCATAGGGGGCGGTCGGACTGGGGCTGCCCCAGATCGCCCAGAAGAACGCGAACCATCCAACCGCGGCTACCGCGGGAATGAGTGAGAACGTCAGTGCGCGCCTGACCCCTGCAGTGCGGGCCAGCAGCCGAATCACGATCGACGCGCCCAGAAATGCAGCGATGACGGCGAATCGGCTGTGCAGCCACGGCAGAATCGCCAGACCCGTGGCCACGCCGATGAGCATAGGCGTCCTCGGCTCCACTCCGTCATCCAAATCAAGCAGGAGGGACACTCCGCACATCACGCAGAAGCTGCCAATGATCTCGGGATAAATCGTGAACGTATGGAAGAAATACGGCGCTGTGACACAGACCGCGAGCGTTCCAAGCCATGCGCCCGCGGCGCCGCTGATCCGGTAAGCAACGCGCCACGTCAGTGCGGCTGTGAGTGCGGCAAACACGATCATCATCCACACGGCGCCGGTGTAGCCGGCCAGTGCGAACGCCGGCAGGATGAGCACCGACACGCCTGGCGCATGAATCGAGTAGATTTCTCCGCTCGTCGCGCGCTTCAAGTAATGCGGCTCGAGACGTCCCGGGAAATATTCGAGGTAGTCGCCATTTGCGTAGTTATTGGCGACGCGAAGATCGGCGTCCTTGATCAGGCTCTGGGTCGCGGCCAGGTAATGTGGTTCGTCTCCGCCGGGGATTACGTCCGGTACCCGCGAGAACGCGATCAAGGCAGCGATGGCGACAAGCGAAGCGATCAGAACCGGCGCGCGCGCCGGATCCGCAAACCACTGCGAGCGACGTGTGGGCATCGCGGCAACCAGGCCGCCACAGACCAGCAACCAGACAAGCGACACGAGCGGCCCATGCCACATCAGGAATGCCGGGGGAACGCGCCCGGGCACGAATGGCAGCCACAGCAGCAGACTGATCGCCAGCGGCCAATACGTCTGTGTAGAAAATCTCAGGATGTTCGCTGCCGCGACAGCGGCAACGATCAAAACGAGGAGGACGCCGAAGGAAGGGAGTGCGGCGATGCGAGACGCATCGCCGCCAGACACCGCAACGGTGCCCATGGACAGCCACACTGAGGTCGCTGCCAGGGCTGAAAGGATCGACGCGGCCAACCGCGAGCGCCGATCCACGGACGGAACTTAGAAGCGCACGCGCGCGCCGAAGCCGTACTGGACGCCGCCGATATCGGTCGACTGCTCCGAGGCCAGCATCAACAGCTTTGCCGAGCCCTTCGCGAAGCGGACGAACCCGCCGGCGCCGACCCGGATGTTGTCGTTCGACCACAGAATGTAGGTCGCATCGGCACCGACGTTGTAGCCGGTGACGCTCTTCTTCCGCTGAGTGACGGTCGACTGCGCGACCACAGAGGTGAAGGCGCCGCCCTGCTCGCCGAGGGTCACGTCACTGATCATGTCCTGCGACACGCGGAAAAACGAGGGACCGCCGTAGACCATCACGTCCAGCTTGTTGCTGAACGGCAGCACCCACCCGAGATTGATGTGGGTTCCCTGTTCAGTGCGCTCGAGACCAGTGACGCTTCCACTGAGAGTCCGGGGACGATTGAAGAAGATGGGGCTCGGAACGCTGCCGCTAATCGTGCCATCGGCCGTGCGCTTCTGCTGACCAAAGCCAACGCCCACCGTCATGTTCCGCCACACGCGCAGGCCGAAGGCGACGTCTGGACCAATGGCTCCGGACTTAAACGTCGTTGACGTGGTGATCGTCGCGGTTTCCGCGTAGATCGAGGACGTGCGGGAATCAGCCATGGTGGCCGAGCCCGACTGAACACCCGCACCGAGGTTCACATAGCCGCGGTCTGCCCACGTTCCGCCCTGCGCCGAGGCCGACAGGGTCGAACCGGCGAACACACTACACGCGATTAGAAATATGACGGCAAAGCTCTTCATCTTTTCTCTTGGCTCCAATGACGACAGTGGGCCCTGGGGCGACCCTCGGGCGGCAATTTTAGCATGAGAAAAATTGCGTAACTCCATATTTGTCAGGAAAATCGGTCCCCTACGGTACCGTGTGAAATTCTGCTACACTTTCGCTGGCCATGTGAGTGCTCGGGTCCCCAGCCCTGCGCCCTTCACAGCATGTCGCCGGCCACATCTTGGAGAGTATTTGATGAAGTTGTTCCGAGTCGGCTCCTGCCTTGCCTTGCTGGTCACCGGTGTCGCCTGCACCCAGTCGCCGAACGCACCCACGGCACCGTCTGCAGCAACGACGAGTTCCACAGCAGCCGTTGCTGACGGCATCCTGCTCAAAGTGACGCCACCGGCCACCGTGTCGCCGGCCAATGGTGACCGTGCCGAAGACCGTAATCCGACGCTGGTGTGGCTGAATTCGCAAGGCCTCTACGGGAACGTCGGCGTCGCCTACGACATCGAACTCAGCACTCCCACTGCCGTCGTGTACTCCCGTACGGTCGGCGAGAGCCCGAACACCGGCGCCCATCGGGTGGAAATGACGCTCGA
>CAZBYY010000355.1:0-3595 GCA_964495855.1 uncultured Acidobacterium sp.
CGGGCATCAGCCGCTCGTGCCAGTGATCGTTGTTCACCATCATCACCGGCGCGCGATCGCACGCGCCGAGGCATTCCATCTGCTGGATGGTGAACATACCGGTCGGATCGGTTTCACCGACCTTGATGCCGAGCTTCTGCTCGAGCTCCTCCATCACGCGTTCGGCGCCCGCGAGGGCGCACGACAGCGTGGTGCACACCTGCAGCACGAACTTGCCGACCGGCGCGCGGTGGAACATCACGTAGTACGACACGGCGTCTTCGACATCCGCGGTCGTGCAGCCGATCACGCCGGCAATGTGGCGCACCGCATTGCCGCTGATGTAGCCCTGCTGCTCCTGTGCCAGGTACAGCGCGTGCAGCATCGTCGACAGCCGGTTCTCCGGCGCGTAGTGCGAGGCGAACTCCTCGAACTTGTCGCGATTCTCCTTGGTGTACGCGAACTCCGGGCCCTCGGGCAGCGTGGCCCGCTGCGAGCGGTGCCACTGCTCGGTGCCGTACGGCATCGCGGGATGGAAACTCATCGATCCACGTCTCCCATGACCACGTCGAGCGAGCCGATCACGGCGATCACGTCCGCGATCATGCCACCGACGACGAACTTGTGCAGCGCCTGGCAGGCAAACAGTCCCGGCGCGCGCATGTGCACGCGCCACGGGCGATTGGTGCCGTCCGACACCACGTAGCAGCCGTGCTCGCCGCGCGGGCCTTCGACCGGCACGTAGGCATCGCCGACCGGAACCTTGAAGCCCTGCGAATAGATCAGGAAGTGCTGAATGAGCGCTTCCATTTCGGTGTAGACCTGGTCCTTCGGCGGCGGCACGATGCGCTTGTCGTCCACGCCCCACGGGCCGACCGGATCGATGCGCTTCAGCGCCTGCTGGACGATCTTGGCGCTCTCGCGCATTTCGGCAACGCGCACCAGGTAGCGATCGTAGACGTCGCCGTTCGACGCGCCGATCACGTCGAAGTCGTAGGTGTCGTAGCCGATGTACGGAAACGCGCGACGCACGTCGTAGTCACCGCCCGCGGCGCGGGCGATCGGGCCGAACAGGCCCCACTTGCAGCAGTCCTCGTACGAAATGACGCCGACGCCGCGCGTGCGATCGAGCCAGATCGGGTTCTTGGTGATCAGCGTCTCGTACTCGTCGAGCTTCTTCGGGAAGCGGTCGATGAAGTCCTTCACCGCGTCCAGGAAGCCGCGCGGCAGGTCGTCACGCAGGCCGCCGACGCGGATGTAGCTCGGGAAGAACCGGAACCCGGCCATCAGCTCGTTCAGGTTCATCACCTGCTCGCGCTCGCGCAACGCGTAGAGCAAGCCGGTGATCGCGCCGACTTCCATGGCGTGCGTGCCGAACCACACGAGGTGACTGCTGATGCGCTGCAGCTCCGCGATCATGACGCGGATGTCGTTGACGCGCTGCGGCATCTTCTGGTCGATGCCCAGCACCTTCTCCACCGAAAGGCAGAACGCCAGGCTGTTCGACTGCGCGCCGAGGTAGTCCATGCGCTCGACGAGCGGCACGACCTGCTGCCACTTCTTCTGCTCAGCGGTCTTCTCGATGCCCGTGTGGAGATACCCGATGGTCGGCTGCACGGAGACGACGGTCTCGCCATCGAGCTCCAGCACGAGCCGCAGCACGCCGTGCGTGCTGGGGTGCTGAGGCCCCATGTTCACCGTCATCGTTTCCGTTCGTAGATCCGCCACTACAACTCCTCTTCCACCAACTCGCAGATCACATGCAGCACGGTCGCGTGCACTTCCTGGATGCGCGCGGTGCGCGTCGCATCGACCGCGATGTGATGCGCCGCCATCGAGCCCGCCGTACCGCCCGCGCCCGTCAAGGCCACCGTGACCAGGCCACGAGCGTTGCCCGCTTCGATCGCCCGCAGCACGTTCGGCGACTGGCCGCTCGTGGTGATCCCGATCGCCACGTCGCCGGCCTTGCCCAGTGCGTCGAGCTGGCGTGCAAACACGCGATCGAACCCGTAGTCGTTGCCGATCGCCGTCAGCGCGCTCGTATCCGTGGTCAACGCGATCGCCGGATACGCCTTGCGTTCCTTCTCGAACCGGCCGAGCAACTCGGCCGCAAAGTGCTGCGCGTCCGCCGCGCTCCCGCCGTTGCCGAACACCAGCACCGATCCGCCGGCCTTCAGGCACTTCACAATCGCGCCGGCCACCGCCACGATGGGGCCGACGTTGGCCGCCATGCGCTCATGCGCGGCGGCTGCGTCTTTCAACACGCGAGCCGCTTTCGCGGACGCCTCCGCGTGCCGGGCTCGGTCGTCCGGCATTCGCTACGGACGCTTCCCTTGCGGCGTGGAGGCGTCGCGGTGATAGCGATCGCGCTCCATGTTCGCCTTGAACTCTTCTTCGGTGACCTGCAGCGGCATGTAGGTCTGCGCGTCCTTCCGCAACTGCACCGGGTAATCCTTGCGCAGCGGATGGCCTTCCCAGTCCTCCGGCATCATCAGGCGACGCAGGTCCGCGTGCCCGTCGAACACGATGCCGAACAGGTCGTACACTTCGCGCTCCGGCCAACCCGCACCGGGGTACAACGACGTCAGCGACTCGATCGACTGGTCGGCATCGAGGCCAACCTTCAAGCGGACGCGCGCGCGGCGATGCGGCGACACCAGGTGATATACGAGATCGAAACGCGGCTGACGCGTCGGATAGAAATCCACCGCCGTCACGTCCACGAACGCGACGAACTCGAGACCGGGCGCCTGCAGCGCGCGGCACGTGGCCAGGATGAAGTCCCGCGGCACGGCGATCGTCGGCGTCAACGCCGAATCCGCCGAGACCAACGCCTCGTACGTCGCGCCGGGCACCGCCGGCGCAATCGCCGCAATGATCTCGTCAGCGCTCATGCGATGCGGACCTTCGGCGTCTGATCGAGCTTCGACGCGGCGATTTTCTTCTGCAGTTGGACGATGCCGTAGATCAGCGCCTCGGGGCGCGGCGGGCAGCCGGGGATATAAACGTCAACCGGCACGACCTGGTCGGCGCCCTGGACGATGGCGTAGTTGTCGAACACGCCGCCGCACGACGCGCACGCGCCCATCGAGATGACCCACTTCGGTTCCGGCATCTGGTCGTAGATGCGGCGCATGGCCGGCGCCATCTTGCGCGACAGCCGGCCGGCAATGATCATCAGGTCCGCCTGGCGCGGCGAGCCGCGGAACACTTCCGCACCGAATCGAGCCATGTCGTAGCGGCTGCCGCCGGTCGCCATCATCTCGATCGCGCAGCACGCCAGGCCGAACGCCACCGGCCAGATGGCCGAACGGCGCGCCCACTGAATCATGAATTCAGCGGACGTCGTGATGACAGGAAGTTCGTAATCAGTTTCGAGTCCCATAACGGTATCTCTTGACCACGGCCGGCCCGGGCTTCGGCGCGTGCTTGTAATCCGGATCGAATTCGGGTCCCCAGTTCAGCACGCCCTTGCGCCAGATGTAGACGTAGCCGACCACGAGGATGAGGAAGAACACGGCGATCTGCATCAGTCCGGGCCACGACAGCTGCCGCATTGTCATCGCCCACGGATAGAGGAACGCCACTTCGATGTCGAAGAGCAGGAAGATCATCG
>CAZBYY010000356.1:0-3594 GCA_964495855.1 uncultured Acidobacterium sp.
CAACGTCGCCGTCGTGCGTGTCGAGCAGCTGTATCCGTTCCCCGACCAGGCGATTCGCGACCTGCTCAGCCGATACCCGAAGCTGCGCGACGTGTGCTGGGTGCAGGAAGAACCGGAGAACATGGGCGCGTGGGAATTCGTCCGGCCGCTGCTCGAATCGATCGTCGACGGCAAGCTGCCCTTGCGCTACATCGGGCGGTCGCGCAATTCGAGCCCGTCGGAAGGATCGTCCAGCTGGCACACGGCCAACCAGCGCGCCATTGTCGACCAGGTATTCGAGGCCAAGATCGAGGCGCGTGAGCTCGATCGCGTCTTGAGCAAACAAGTGTAGCTATGCCGACCAATATCGTTGTTCCGGAACTTGGTGAATCCGTCGTTGAAGCGCGCGTGGCGAAGTGGCTGAAGAAGGCCGGCGATCAAGTCAACGCCGGCGAGCCGCTCGTCGAGCTCGAAACGGAAAAGATCGATCTTGAAGTCAGCGCCGATCGCGCCGGCGTCCTCAGTAGCATCCAGCACCAGGAAGGCGCTGACGTCAAAGTCGGCGAAGTGCTCGCCGTCCTCGACGACAGCGCCAATGGCTCGCAGTCGAAGCCGGCTACAACCAAGTCGGCGGATACGCCAAAGCCGGCCGAAGAACCGAAGGCGGCAAAGGGCGCGGACAAGAAGGTGACGCCGGCAGCCAAGAACGCCGCCAAAGCGCACGACGTGAAACTCGAAGCGATCGCATCAACCGGCAATCGCGTTACAAAGCAGGACGTCCTGAACGCCGCGGCGCCCGCAGCAGCTCAGGCACCCAAGGCACCTCAGGCACCTTACGTCGCCAAGGCGCTACGAGCCGGCGAACGAAGCGAGACGCGCGAGCGCATGAGCAAGCGGCGCGAGACGATCGCCCGTCGGCTGGTCGAGGCGCAGCATAACGCCGCCATGCTCACCACGTTCAACGAAGTGGACATGAGCGCCGTAATGCAACTGCGCGAACGCCGCAAGGAGGCGTTCACCAAGAAGTACGGTGTCGGCGTCGGCATCGCCTCGTTTTTCGTCAAGGCGGCCATCGGCGCGCTGAAGGCGTTCCCCGCAATCAACGCCGAGATCCAGGGCACCGAGATCGTCTACAAGAACTACTACGACATCGGCATGGCCGTTGGAGCCGAAGGCGGTCTCGTCGTGCCGGTGATTCGCGACGCCGACAGCAAGGGCTTTGCCGACATCGAGCTGGAGATCCGCGATTTCGCAAAGCGCGCGCAGGACGGAACGCTCACGCTCGAGGACCTGAAGGGCGGCACGTTTACGATCACCAACGGCGGCGTATTTGGATCATTGATGAGCACGCCGATCCTGAATCCGCCCCAGGTCGGCATCCTCGGCCTGCACAAGATCGCCGATCGCGCGGTCCCGGTAAACGGACAGGTCGTGATCAGGCCGATGATGTACCTCGCCTTGAGCTACGACCATCGCATCGTCGATGGACGCGAAGCGGTGCAGTTCCTCGTGAAGATCAAGGAATATATCGAGGACCCGGCCTGGATGCTGCTCGAAAGCTAACGTTCGCGCAACGCCCGGAAGATCACGAGATGCCCGGCCCACGCCGCCAGCACCATCACCGCCGGTAACAGCGTGTAGGGCATCCACATCACCCAGACGTTAAGGTGGTCCGGTCCAAAGTACGCAAACACCGGCGTCGACAGGACCGCGACCACGACGACGTTCACGAGCAGGGCTAACCCGAGCAGATTCCAGATCCAGGCCGCGGTTCGGCCCGCCAACCCGAGCCGCAACGCCGCCGCCAGCAGCAACGCCGTGATGCCCGTCACGATGTCGAAATTCCGCCCCGAATAACTCATCTGCACGGGCATCAACCCTTCGACGTAGGCACGATGCATGGCGAGCTCGAGCGGCAGGCGGAAGCCTTGAAACGCGATCAAGATGGCGAGCGGCGTGTGCCTTGCCAATAACGCGCCGGCCCCCGATCGCGCGATCACCACGCCGAGAACGACCACCGCCAGGATCAACAGCGCAAACGGCAACGGGCGTCCGTTCCGCGGCAACAGCAACCCTGCATACGACGCGGCACTGACCACGGCAATCCACAGCAGCATGCCGCCAATGAACGTGTTCCGGATCCGCGAGTCGTCCGCACCGGCCGCGACCGCCCGCGACACCATCCACGCTGATCCGGCCGCGACCAGGACTGCAATCGCGTAGAACGCGGCTTGCAGCACGGGTGAACCTGGAAGAATCGTGATCGGCATGGTGATATCGTAACCACTTCATGCCGCGATCGACATCGCGAAGCGTCAAGAAGCTGATTGCCAGCCGCGAACACACCCGCGGACTGCTGATCGCCTTCGAGGGGCCCGACGGGTCCGGCAAGACGACGCAGCTGAAGCTGCTGAAACGCTGGCTTGAAAGCCAGGACCACGACGTGGTCGCGACCCGCTGGGCATCGTCGCCAATCGTCAAGCCGCTGCTCAAGGCGCGAAAGAAGATTCGTGCCCTGTCGACGGAGGAATACTCGCTCCTCCACGCCGTCGATTTCCGCCACAGGCTTGAGTCGACGATCTTGCCGGCGCTCTGGTCCGGGAAAACCGTCCTCGCAGACCGCTACCTGTTCACGGCTCTGGCACGCGATGCCGCGCGCGGCCTCGATCTCGACTGGCTGCTGCACGCGTATTCGCCGCTGCTGTGGCCGGACCTGGTGATCTACTTCTCGATGACCGCGGAGGATTCGCAGCGGCGCGTCGCATCCACGCGCACGCCTCGCTACTACGAATCCGGGCAGGACGTCACCGGCATCGACGATCCGCTTGCCAGTTACGGCCGCTTCGTCGATCGCATCGTAAAGGAATACGAGAACCTGTCGGTGGTCTTTCAGTTCGTCACGGTCGATGCCGGCGAGGCGGTCTACCGTCAACACACGCGCGTCCGTGAGCTCGTGCAGAAGGCGCGCCGGCGGCCATGGACATCGTTTAGTGACGACGCAGTTGAGGAATGGCTGATCAAGTCCAATATCCAGGCCGGCTGATCGCGGTTGACGGCTCGCGAGGGAAGGACGTGCGCGACGCTGCGCGCGAGGTGCGCGATGCGCTGCGCGCCGCCGGCATCAAATGCGCCGTCAGTCATTGGGACGCATCGGGGCTGTTCGGCGAGTTCGCTGCCGGCGGAGGCGATCGCGGCGTGTCGCCGCGCGTCTTGACGCTCGTCTACGCGGCCGACCTGGCGTTCCGACTACGCTGGGAGATCCGCCCGATTCTCGAATCGGGCGGCATCGTCGTCGCGGCGCCGTACGTCGAGACCGCGATCGCGTTCGGGGCAAGCTGCGGCTTGGACAGCAAGTGGCTCCGCGAGTTACTGCGCTTCGCGCCGGCGGCGGACTGGCGCGTCAGGAGCGACGAAAAGAAGATCGCAAAACCGTGGAAGCGGCGCCTGGATCGAGGCTATCCAGAGTTCGCGACCGCGCTGCTCGACCTCACCGACGAGGCGCAGGTCGCCGCCTACTTCGCCGGGTCGGGCCGCTTCGACCACGTCGTCAGCACCGCCGGCGACTGTGGCAAGGCGCGGCGCGGCCCCTTCGCCGAGATGAACCTCGACGATGCC
>CAZBYY010000357.1:0-3567 GCA_964495855.1 uncultured Acidobacterium sp.
TGAACTCGAGCTCCTCTCGCGTGAAGACCTTGCCGGTCGGGTTGTTCGGCGAGTTGATGACGATGGCACGCGTGCGGCTGGTGAAAGCGCGGGCGAGCTCGTCCCGATCGAACGACCAGTCGGGCTCGCGCAGGCGGATGTACTTGGGCGTCGCGCCCGCGAGAATCGCATCGGGACCGTAGTTTTCGTAGAACGGCTCGAAGACGATCACTTCATCGCCCGGGTCGACGCACGCGAGCATCGTCGCCATCATCGCCTCGGTCGAGCCGCAACACACCGTCACCTGCTCGTCCGGATCGATGCGCAGTCCGTACCGGCGCGAGTAGTCGGCGGCGATCGCATCGCGGAACGCCTTGGTGCCGTACGGCGGCGCGTACTGGTTCTGCTCCGCCTGGATCGCCGCGCACGCGGCATCCTTGACCGCCTGCGGGGCTTCGAAATCCGGGAAGCCCTGTGAGAGGTTGACGGCGTTGTGAACCCTGGCCAGCCGCGTCATCTCGCCGAACACCGAATCGGCAAACGACGACACGCGCATCGCGCTGCGAATCTTTGACATTCGTCCTACGTTATCTGTCGCTGTAAAGCGTCCGGTAATCTTCCGCGGTCCCGAGGATGCGCTTGACGTAATTCTGCGTTTCCGGGAACGGGATGTCGTCGATGAATTCGTCCTGCGGCAGGCCCGGCTTCTCGCGCTGCCAGGCGACGACACGGCTGTCGCCGGCGTTGTAGGCCGCGAGCGCAAAGTGCACGCCGCCGAACTTGCGGATGCTGTCGGCGAAGATCTGCGTGCCGAGCCGCACGTTGACCTCGGCTTCGGTGAGCCGCCTGGTTGAAAACGGACGCACGCCAAGCTTGCGCGCGTAACTGCGCCCTGTGCTGGGAATGATCTGCATCAAGCCATACGCGTTGGCGTGCGAGCGCACCTGCGCGTCGAAGTTCGATTCCTGAGCGACGAGCGCGGCGACCACGTACGGATCGAGGTTGCGTTCCTTCGCGTAGCGCTGCAGCAACGGCCAGTACTCCACCGGGAAGATCACGCGCAGGATCTCGGACGGCAGTGTTTCCCCTCCCGCCGCCAGGTACTGCGGATACGCGCGCTTCATGGCGTTGATCGCCGCGCGCACGTTGCCGAGCCGCTTGTGGGCCACGGCAATCGTCGCCTGCAGCTGCGGCGAGTCGCCCCACACGCGCTGTGCGTATTGCAGCTCGTTCATCGCCTCCTGGTTGAGGCCGATGGCGAGCAGCGTGCTGATGCGACTGGCCGTCGGCACGTTGGCCGCAGGCATGACCTGCCGCTGCAGTGTCGGCTGAATCGAGGCGCCGCGCTCGCCCTGGAGGCGCTTGATCGCCATCCGGCCGTAGTAGGAGTTGTGATAATCGGTCGCGGCAAGCTTCAAGCGGGCGACGCCGGTCTCCACGTCGCCGAGCTGCTGCGCCGCGCGCCCAGACCAGTACAGCCAGGACGGCCGGTAATCCGAACGCGGGAACTGCGCCGCACCCTTGTCGAAGAACTGCTGCGCGTCGGCGTAGCGGCCCTGCCGATACGCCGACCATCCCGCCTTCCACGCCGCGCGCTCCGCATACTTGCCTGACGGGAAACGATCGAGGATTTCGCGGAACACCGCGTCTGCATCCGCATCCTCGTCATCGACGATGAACGCCGACGCGAGGTTGTTCAGGACTTCTTCTGCGTACGGGCTCGACGGGTACTTCGCCACGAATGCGCGCGACAGCGCCAGGTGGTCGGACTTGAGCTTGAGCCCGCGCGTCGCCGCGATGAAGTGGAAATTTGCTTCTTCCGCCAGCGCGCCGTTCAGGAACGGCCGCAGCGCCTCGCGGCCTTCGCGATACCGTCCCAAGGCGATGTCACACGCCGCGGCGCGGACGATGATGCGATCGCGATCGGCGCCGGCCAGGTACGGCTTCACGCGATCGTAGGATTTCTTGGACGCGATCCACCGGCGCGACTGGAACAACAGGTCGGCGCGCGCGAGCTCCTTCGGCGCAAACACGTCATCAAGGCCCACGTCCTGTTTGTCCAGCGCTTCACCGGCGCGGTCCGCTTCGTTGCTGGTCGGATAGTCGTAGTAGGCGTGGCGCAGCGCTTCCACGGACCGCATCGGCTGCTCCGCCTTGTCGGCCGCGAGACCCAGGCGCAACCACGCCACTGCCGGTTGCGCGAGTTTCCGCGTAGCCAGCGATTCGTACACGGCAACCGCGCCCTTGTAGTCCTTCTGCACTTCGAGGACTTCACCGAGCTTCAAGGCGGCGTCCTCAGGCAGGTGCCCGTCGATGTTGCGGTTGGCCAGCGCCGTGAAGATCCTGACCGCCTCGTCGTAGCGATCGAGCCGCACCAGCGCGAGGCCGGTGTAATAGCGCGCGTAATCAGCGACCGCGGTCGTGGCGAGCGCGGGCGCACTCAACAGCGGCAATGCGGCCGCCGGACGGTTATCGTCTTCGAGCAGCTTCACGCCGCGAACAAAATTCGTGAGCGCCGGGCCCAGCGCCGACGCCTGATCGGGCACGAGCCACATCGACGCGAGGTCGTTCGGCACCGGGGGGTGAGCCGTCGGCGAGAGGCGCGGCGCGGCAGCCGCGCCAGAAAGATTCGGCGCCGGCGCAGGGACGGCCAACTGCGACGCGGACAACACCGCGCCGGCAAGCACGGCACAGCCTAAGACGACCGCCGGCACACGCGCCGGAACGATCGCGTGGAACTTTGAAGCCATCGTCAGACCAGGTTTCCTAAGAGCGTAGCATCCCCTCCGGCCAGCGTGCGGATCAATTCCTGGTGGAAGTAGTCCGTGTGCGTGCGGGCCACCGCCGGCACCTGGTCGTTATACGCCTGCCGCGCCCGCTCGATCTCGGGGGCGAGCCTTGAGAGCAGGTTGCGGTGCCGCCGCCCTTCGTTGACGGCCGGCTCGTGGAAGAGACGAATTTCCGAGACGAGCAGCCTGGCCGTTCGCCGCGCCGCGTCCGCAACGCCATCGGTAATCTGCATCATCGCGCTCGGAGACGCCACGCCGGCACCTGAGGCACCGGCACTTGCGGCCCCCGACGCCCCGGCACCCGAGGCACCTGAAGCACCTGAAGCACCTGAGGCACCCTTGGCACCTGCATTGCCCCCCGATATCCCTGACGGCGGCTGGATCCTCGGCGACGTCTTCAGCGACGTCAAGGCCTCGAGGCAGCGACCCGCGTGACGCGCCAGCACTTCGATCATCTCCGGCCAGCTGCTCGGCACCGCGCGTTCATTGCCGTCCATCGTCACTGCATCCGCATAGATGACGGCGACGACGCGGCCACCGACGATGACGGGAACCGCGAGCCCCATGCGATCAGCAGGCAACGTTTCGAAACCTGGGCCGACCGCCGCGCTTTGGCTGTCGCGCGTGGTCACCGGACGCGCCGAGCCGATCGCCAGGCCGATCACGCCCGATTCGCTGAGCGGCAGGTCGATGGATTTCGGCTGGAGGTCTCGCACGCCGAAGCCCGTCACCTTCCAGCCCTGGATGCGTTCGCCGCGCAGCACGATGACGGCGACGCGTGCGGCTTCTCACGGGGCCG
>CAZBYY010000358.1:0-3562 GCA_964495855.1 uncultured Acidobacterium sp.
CCACAACGCGATCGATGAACGCTTCCTGGGCGGGCCGAACGCCGAGCGCATGGACCTGGTGCGGCAGCGGTTCCAGCTCGATCACCCGTTTGCGCTCTACGTCGGCAACATCAAGCCGCACAAAAATCTCGAACGCGTGATCGACGCGTTCGGCCGCGCGCGGACGCAATGCGGCGACGACTTGAAGTTCATCATCATCGGCGACGAGATCTCGAAGTACCCCGCGCTGCGTCAGTCGGTGCACAAGCACAAGCTCGACAAGCACGTACGCTTTCTCGGCTTCCAGCCGCAGGAGACCCTCGCGGCGTTCTACCGGCTCGCGCGGGTGTTCGTGTTCCCGTCGCTCTATGAAGGATTCGGCCTGCCGCCGCTCGAAGCGATGGCGTGCGGCGCGCCGGTGGTCACGTCGAACGTGTCGTCGCTGCCGGAAGTGGCCGGCGGGGCGGCGTTGCTGGTGGACCCGTACGATCCGGACGCGATCGCCTCCGGCATCGTGCAGGCGGTCACCGACGAACGCCTGCGCGCCGATTTGATCAGCCGGGGCCTGGCGCGCGCGCGGTCGTTCTCATGGCCGCAGAGCGTCAAGAAGATTCACGAGATCTACATGGACGTGGCGTCCTGACGTGCGCGTCGCGCTGATTCACGACTGGCTGACCGGGATGCGCGGGGGCGAGAAAGCCCTCGAAGTGTTCTGCGAGATGTTCCCGAACGCGGACCTGTTCACGCTGGTCCAGGTTCCGGGCACGACGTCGCCGGTCATCGAGCAGCGGCTCGTGACGCGCTCACCGATCCAGTGGCTCCCGATGGCGGGCCGCCTCTACCGGCAGTATCTGCCGCTCTTTCCGTTCGCCATCGAGCAATTCGATCTCGATGGCTATGACCTGGTCATCAGCACGAGCCACTGTGCGGCCAAGTCCGTCGTGGTCACCGGACGCGCCCGGCACCTCTGCTACTGCCTCACGCCGATGCGCTATGCATGGGATCAGTTCGACGCCTACTTCGGCATCGACCGCGTCGGCCCCGCCGCACACCGCGTGCTGCGGCCGATCCTCGCGCGGCTGGCACGCTGGGACCGGGCCACCGAGGGCCGGGTGCACCGCTATCTTGCTATCTCTCAATATGTTGCCCGGAGAATAGCGCTGTACTATAATCGTCAATCGACCCTTGTGTATCCTCCGGTCGATACCGAGTTCTACACGCCGAGCCACGCTGACGGATCAGCGGCTGAGCCGCGCAGGACAGCCCCGACCCCACCATCGTTTCTCGTTGTGTCCGCGCTCGTCCCTTACAAGCGCGTGGATCTGGCGATGATGGCCGCCCGTGCTGCCGGCGTCGGATTGACGGTGGTCGGCAACGGCCCCGAGCGCGCGAACCTCGAGCGGCTCGCCGGTGACGGCATTGAACTCCTCGGCTGGCGCAGCGACGAGGAGATTCGCGAGTTGTATCGCCGGTCGGTGGCCACGATTCTCCCGGGCGAGGAAGATTTCGGGATCGTCCCCGTCGAGGCGCAGGCGTGCGGACGTCCCGTGGTCGCGCTTGGGCGCGGCGGCGCACTCGATACCGTGATCGACGGCCAGACGGGCGTGCTGTTTGCCGAACCGACCGTGTCTTCACTGGCCGCCGCCCTGACGCGCGCTGCAAATACCGCGTGGGATGCTACGCGTATCCGCCAGCACGCCGACACCTTCTCGCGCCAGCGGTTCATCACCGACATCCAGCGCGTCGTGGACGAAACCCTGGACGCGCCCGCAGGCCAGCGATGGTAAGACGGCACAACCGCCTGCTCGTCGCCTTCCACGTCGTCACTGACGCCACGCTCGGCATGCTGGCGTTCCTGATTGCGTACCTGCTGCGCTTCGAGACCGGCATGTTCGTGATCACGCGCGGTCACCCGCCGGTCGAGCAATACCTGAACGTGCTGCCGTTTGTGGCGCTGATCGTGCCGCTCGGCTTCCACCTGCAGGGGCTGTATCGGCTGCGCCGTGGCCGCTCGCGCATCGACGACTTCTTCAACGTGCTCGTCGGCAGCATCTTCGCGGTGGTGCTCGGCGTCGTGGCCACGTTGTTCTACCAGGCCTATTACGCCAGCGAAGCGCAACGCGATGTGGGCGCGTTCGAAGTATCGCGCCTCGTGTGGGGCATGTTCCTGGTGCTGAACATCACGTTCGGCTACGTCTCGCGTAAGTTCATCCGCGAAGCGCTGGAACGTCGCTGGCTGCAAGGCATTGGCCTGCGGCGCATCCTGATCGCCGGGGCCGGCGACCTCGGCCGCGTCGTCGCCGATCGCATCCTCGAGCACCGCGAGCTCGGCTACCAGATCATCGGCTTCGTCGACGACAAGGCCGGCGGCGATCACCTGGGCTATCGCGGGCTGCCGTTGCTCGGTTCGCTCGCCGAGGCTGCCGAGATCGTCACCAACGAGAAGATCGACGATCTCTACGTCGCGCTGCCGCTCGAAGAGCACATGAAGCTCCTCGACCTTGTCGAGTCCACCAGCCGCGAAGGCGTCGACGTCAAGGTCGTGCCCGACCTGCTGCAGTTCATCGCCTTGCGCGCGCGCCTCGAAGACCTCGACGGCGTGCCGGTGATCAACCTCAACGATGTGCCCCTGCAGGGCTTGAGCGCGTTCATCAAGCGCGCGCTCGATATCGTGATTTCGTCCGCGGCACTGCTGATCATGGTGCTGCCGGGCCTGTTGATCAGCTGGCTCATCAAGCGCGGCTCGCCCGGGCCGGTGTTCTACGCCCAGGAACGCATGGGCCTCGACGGCAAGCAGTTCACGGTCTACAAGTTCCGGACGATGCCGACCGATGCCGAGAGCGAGACCGGGCCGATCTGGGCGGATGACAACGACAACCGCGCGACACGCTTCGGCGCCTTCCTGCGCCGCCACGATCTGGACGAGTGGCCGCAGTTCTGGAACGTGCTCAAGGGCGAGATGTCGATCGTCGGGCCGCGACCCGAGCGGCCCTTCTTCGTCGAACAGTTCAAGCACCGCATTCCGCAGTACATGCTGCGCCACAAGGTGAAGGCCGGCATCACGGGATGGGCCCAGGTCAACGGCTGGCGAGGAAATACGTCGCTCGAGAAGCGAATCGAGTACGATCTGTACTACATCGAGAACTGGTCGGTGACGCTCGATATCAAGATCATGTGGTTGACGCTCATCCGCGTGTTTGCTCCCAACCGGGCCTGAACCACCAACGCATCAACAGCCCATCGCCATGCCTCGTGTAGTCATTACCGGCGCCGCCGGCTTCATCGGCTCTCATCTCTCCGAAGCGCTGCTCGATCGCGGCTATTCCGTGGTCGGCATCGACAACCTGCTGACGGGTGACCTCGCGAACATCGCGCACCTGCGCGATCGCGATTTCCAGTTCATCAGGCACGACGTCACCAACTACATCGACGTCGACGGCCCGGTCGATTACGTGCTGCACTGGGCCAGCCCGGCGAGCCCGATCGACTATCTGGAGCTCCCCATCCCCACGCTGAAGGTGGGCGCCCTCGGCACACACAAGGCCCTGGGACTGGCGAAGGCCAAGAAGGCCACGTTCCTGAT
>CAZBYY010000359.1:0-3546 GCA_964495855.1 uncultured Acidobacterium sp.
CATTGCGACGCGCTTGTTGCTCGCGTCGGATGAAGCGATGGCGGAAGAGGCGAAGCTGCTGGCGGAGCAGCTCGAAGCCGAGAACACCAAGCGCCGCCTGGAGGATCAAGACATCCTCGCGAAGGCGAAGAAGATCGTCGAAACCGATCCCGAGGTCGGCGCGCGCACCGTGCTCGTCGTCGCCGGCGAAGGCTGGCACCGCGGCGTGATCGGCATCGTCGCCTCGAAGCTCGTCGACACGTTCTATCGGCCGGCGATCGTGCTGTCGATCGACGGCGACATCGCTCACGGCTCGTGCCGCAGCATCACCGGTTTCAACATGCTGGCCTGCCTCGAATCCTGCGGCCACTTGATGAAGCGGTTCGGCGGCCACAAGGCCGCGGCCGGGTTGCAGATCGAGACCGCGCGCATCAAGGAATTCCGGCAGGCGGTGAACGATCACGCCGATCAGTGCCTTGGCCCCGACGACCTGCGCCCCTCACTCTGGCTCGACGGCCCCCTGGCGTTCAGCGATCTGAACGAGCAGGTGATGTCGGAGTTTGCGCGACTCGCGCCGTTCGGCCCCGGCAACCCACGCCCGAAATTTCACACCGGCCCGGTGTCGATCGTCGACGGCCCGCGGCTCCTGAAAGAGCGGCACCTCAAGATGTCGGTGAAGCAGAACAACCGGGTCCTGCGCGCGATTCAGTGGAACGCCGCCGAGCATAACGATCGCCTCACCGCGATGAAAGACGGCGTCGAAATCGCGTATACGGTCGAAGAGAACGAGTACATGGGCTCGAAGTACGTCGAGTTGCGCCTCGAAGACTTCAGGTAGCCATGCCTTCACTCGCCGCGGCCCTGATCGCGTCGATCGGCGGGTGGGTGATCGATGCGCTGATCGAGCCCTTCAGCGGCATCGGTCTGCGGCTGGTCGTCGGTATCGTCGACGGCATTGTCATTTACTACTACGCGCGGCGCTGGCTGGTGAGCCTCCGCGATGGGCGCTGAAGCGGCGCATACTGGGGACATGACCAACGAGTGGACGGTCGTCCAGCACTGCAGCTCGCTGCCTGAGGCCGAATTCCTGAAATCCGTGCTCGAGGCCGAAGGCCTCGACGCGCGGATTCCCGATGAGTACACGGTCGGCGTAAACCCGGGCCTCATCAATGCGCTTGGCGGAATCAGACTCGTCGTCCCGGTCGACGACGCCGGTAAAGCAGAGGAGATCCTCGCCGCGTCGAAGATGCCGTGACGAACACGTAATTAGCAGCCTCCGTGCCTCCGTGTCTCCGTGGTGCCTCGTCCGTGGCACAATCGGAGGATGGCACGATGGCAACGGCACGCTCGATGGGTCCTCGCCCTTGTTGCCATTGGTGTGATCGGCGCCGTCGTCTACACGATGCGGCCGCGTGAAAAGGCGGCACCACCTCCAACCGTGAACCGCGTCGATCCGCAGGCCGTCGCGGAAGTGCACGGCCTCGACGCGATCCAGCTCAAAGGCGCCGAGCGCAACGTCCGCATCGAGTCCAAGGTCCAGACCACCAACGCCGAGGGCGAGATCAAGCTGCACGACGTCAAGATCATGGTCGACAACCGCGGCGGCCGGAACTACGTGGTGACCGGCAAGGAAGCATTTCTCGGCAAGCAGAACAGCTCATACGACGTGCGCGGAGACGTGCGCCTGGAGACCAGCGATGGCCTCGTCGCCACCGGGCAACAGGCCACGTACACGGACGCGGAAAAGATCGTCCGCGTGCCCGGTGCGGTGCAGTTCTCGCGCGGCCGCATGAGCGGGACGGGACTCGGCTTTACCTACGACGAGCAGCGCGACGCGATGACGATCACCGACCAGGCAGACGTCAAGTTCGCGGCGGAGGGCGATCAAGGCCCGATGGCGTTCACGGCCGGCACGTTCGAGTACGCGCGCAAGGATCGCTACATGCAGTTCCAGAAGGTCGTGCACATCGACCGCGACGGCCAGCAGATCGATGCCGACAGCGCGATGGTCAAGCTGTTTCCCGATCGCGACGAATCCGATTACGTCGAACTGCGCGGCGGGTCCAGGGTGACGGGCGCGAAGGACAGCCTGCTCAAGTCGATGAACGCGCGCGACATCAATCTCGATTACGCCGATGACGGCCGGACGCTGCAGAACACCACGCTGGCCGGTACCTCGTCGATCGCCATTGCCAACAAGAGCGGCGCCGGGGGCATGTCCCTCGCAAGCGAGTTCATCGACGTCGCCCTCGAGCCGGACGGCAGCGTCCGCAGCCTGACGAGTCGCGAACGTGTCGTGGCGACCTTGCCGGCCACGAAGGACACCGGCACGCGCACGATCCGATCGAACGCCATGACGGCCGCGGGGTCCGCCGCAGGCCTGCGCGAGATGAAGTTCACCGACGGCGTCGAGTATCGGGAGGCGGCCACACGCACGCAGACGGCGCGAACCGCGCACGCCAGGACGCTCGAGGCCAAGCTCGACCCCGCAGCCGGCCTCCTCCAGGAGGCGAAGTTCACGAGCAACTTCGACTTCACCGACGGTTCGCTCCAGGCCTTTGCCACCAACGCCGTGTATCAGGTCCAGGCCGGCACGCTCGCCCTGGTGGGGCCGGATCGGACGCCCGAAATGCGCGACGAGGCGTTGACGCTCACGGCAACGACGATGGACGTGACGCTCGACCCAAGGAAGATGGTCGCGAAAGGCAACGTCCGCAGTACGCTGCTGCCGCCAAAGAAGTCGAGCGGCAAGGAGCCTGAGACCAGGCGGCCGGCGCTCCTCGGCGACAAGGATCCCGTCAACATCATCAGCGACACGCTGGCCTATGACGAGGCCAATCACCACGCCAGCTACACCGGCAAGGTTCGCCTCATCCAGGGCGATACGACGATCAATGCCGAGACGATCGTGCTGGACGAATCGAAAGGCGACCTGACGGCCACGGGCAAGGTCGTCACCAACTTGATGATCACCGGCAAGCAGCCGGAAACGCCGGCCGTCAAGCCCAAGCCGACCATCGCGCGAGCGGAGACGTTCGGCTATTCCGACGAGACGCGCATGGCGACCTACACGACCACGGCGCAGCTCGACGGCGACCAGGGCAACCTGAGCGCAGGGGAGCTGAAGCTGCAGCTGGCCAAGGACGACAACGCGCTCGAAAAGCTCGAGGCCAACGGCGCGGTGATCGCGCTGGTCGACAAGCGCCGCGTGACCGGCGTGAAACTCGTCTACACCCAGGCTGAAGAGAAATACCTCGTCACGGGCGCGCCGGTCAGGATGATCGACGCCAGCTGCGAAGAGACCATCGGCAAGACGTTGACGTTCTGGAAGGCGTCCGATAGAGTCCTTGTCGACGGCAACAACGAAGTCCGCACGCAGACCAAGAGCGGCGGCGCCGGAAAGTGCCCGGCAACGCCCTGATGGCCTCGACACTTCGCACCCACCAGCTCACCAAGTCCTACAGCGGCCGCACCGTCGTTCGAGGGGTCAGTCTCGACGTCAACGCGGGCGAAGTCGTCGCCCTCATGGGGCGCAACGGTGTCGGCAAGACCACCACCCTGCGTTCC
>CAZBYY010000360.1:0-3519 GCA_964495855.1 uncultured Acidobacterium sp.
CGAGGCCGGCCAGGTGTTGACCGCGGTGAAGATCGAGCTGGACCTCGACGGCCAGCGCGACGCGGCGGCAAAGGTCGGCCAGGCGTTGGCGCAGGTCCGCGACCTGAGCAACCTGCTGCGGCCGTCGGCGCTCGACGATCTCGGCCTGAGCGCCGCCTTGCGGGCGCTGGCGAGCGACGTGGCCGATCGGTCGCGCATCACCGTCGACCTCGACATCCAGACCGGCGCCAGGCAATTCACGCCGGAGGTCGAAGTCGTCGTGTATCGTGTCGTGCAGGAGGCGCTGACGAACATCATCCGCCACGCGAAGGCGACCTGGGTGCGGGCGCGGCTGGCCTGTCCCGGGCCCGAGATCCTGCTCACGGTCGAGGACAACGGCCAGGGCATCGGCGCCGGCTCTGAACCGCGGCTCGGCTGGCTCGGCATGCAGGAACGCGTCACCGCCGCCGGCGGCACGCTGACGATCGGCCCCGGCGAGTCGGCCGGGGTGCGCGTCAGCGCGCGCATCCCCGTTTCATCAGGCGCCACGCCATGATTCGCGTGATCCTTGCCGACGACCACACGCTGGTCCGCGCCGGCATCCGCCGCATCCTCGAGTCGCAACCCCGGTTTGCCGTGATCGCCGAGGCGCAGAACGGCTCTGAGACGGTTGCCGCGTTGCAGCAGCACGCCTCGGACACCGACGTGCTCGTGCTCGACCTCAACATGATCGGGCTTGAAGGCATCGACCTGCTGCGCTACGCGAAGGACACACATCCGCAGGTGAAGGTCGTGATCCTGACCATGCATGCCGGGCGCGAGTATGTGGCGCGGGCGCTTGCGGAAGGCGCGGACGGCTACCTGCTGAAAGACTCCGCCGTTCAGGACCTCGCGGCGGCGCTCGATACGGTGATGAGCGGCGGCACCTTCTTCAGTCCGTCGATTCAACACACGATGGCCGAGCTGGTGCGCACCGGTTCGCGCGGGCTGCAGGCCCTGACGGACCGCGAACGAGAGGTGCTCGCGCTGATCGCACGGGGGCTGTCGACGAAGGACATCGCCCGCACGCTGTCGATCGGCGCCAGGACCGTCGAGACGCACCGTGCCAACCTGATGCGCAAGCTCGGGATCAAGTCCGTCGCCGTGTTGACGCAAGTGGCGATTCGCGAGGGCATTCTCCCGATTCCTCCCACTACGTAGGACTACGGACGGTCGCGTCCGCACTCGTACGAATTGTCGAGCGCGAGGCCGGGCGCTACTCTGCCGGTAGTGTCTCAGGACCATTCTCAACCGGCGAGCGCGCTCGCAGCTTTGCGCGTGTATTCGCTGAGCCACCGGACGTGCGGCCTTTCGGCGCTCGCCGGAATCGTCGCCGCCGGCGACGTGACGGCGCTCAGAACATCGCTTGCGGCCCACGGCATTGCCGCGATCGTCCTGTCGACATGCAACCGTCTGGAGGTCTACTGGCACGCGCGAGCCGACCGCGACGATCGCGTGGTCGCCGCCGCCATCGGCGCGTCATTGCCTCGCGCTGCCGACGTTCTCGAGCACGGCACCGTGCGGCTCTCGGGGGACGAGGCGGCGCGTCACCTGTTTCGCGTGTGCAGCGGCCTGGAGTCCATGGTGCTCGGCGAGGCAGAGATCCTTGGGCAGGCGCGCTCCGCGATGGAGCACGGTGAAGCCGCCGGGTCGTTCCTGCGGGGCATCTTCACCGCTGCCATCCGCACGGGCCGGTCCGCGCGCGCGACCACGGGCATCGGCCTCGGTGCCGTGTCGGTGGCCTCAGCCGCGATCGAGCAGCTGCAGTCGCGTATTTCGCTTCGTGACAGCCGCGTGTTGCTGATCGGCGCCGGCGAGACGGGCGCGAAGGCCGCCCGACACCTCGCGGCCATGGCGACGCGCGAAATCGTGATCGCCAACCGCACGCTCGACCGCGCGCGCGAGCTGGCGCGGCTCCACGGCGCGGTCGCGACGTCATTCGACGCACTCCCCGAGGCGATCGCCTCGGCCGACGCGATCATGTGCGCGGCGCACGCGCCGTCGTATCTGGTCACGCGCGAGCACGTGGCAGGACGTGTCAAGCCGCTGGTGATGGTCGACCTGGCGATGCCGCCGGCCATCGCGCTGTTCAATGCCGACGGCGTCACCCGCATCGACCTGAAGGCGATCGAGCAAGCCACCGCCGGCCATCGTCACGAGCGCGAAGCCGAGATCCCGCGTGTCGAGGCGATCATCGAACGCGAGCTCGACTGGCTGCGGAGCTGGGCGCGTCATGACCTGCTGCGCCCGTTCGTGTCGACGCTCCGGCAGAAGGCCGACATCATCCGCCGCGACGAACTCGAGCGCGCGCGCCAGGAACTCGGTGGCGACGATCCCGAGCGTGTGCTCGAACGATTCAGCCGTCGCGTGTTCGATCGGCTGCTGGCCATGCCGGTCGACCAGTTGAAGAGCGGTGGCGTGCCGTTCGACGGCGCCTCGGTGGAGTACTTGTGCCGGCTGTTCGCGCTTGACGAGCCGGCGCTGCGTTCGGCGACCATCGCCGAGCGCGAGTCATGACCCGGCTTCGCCTCGGCACGCGCGGCTCGGCGCTGGCACTCTGGCAGAGTCGATACATCGCCTCGTTGCTGGCGCAGCGGCTCCCCGGGACCGCGGTGGACCTGGTTGAAATCTCCTCGCTGGGTGACCGCGTCACGGACGTGCCCTTGTCGCACGTGGAGGGAACCGGGTTCTTCACCGCGAGCATCGAACAGGCGCTGCTGGCCGGAGAGGTCGACATTGCCGTCCACAGCTACAAGGATCTGCCGGTCGACAGCACCGCGGGGCTCGTCGTGGCCGCCGTCCCGCAGCGCGGTCCCATCGAAGACGTGCTCTGCGCTCGCGACGGGGCGACGCTCGCGACTCTCAAGTCCGGCGCCCGCGTCGGAACGTGCAGTGCGCGGCGGACGGCGCAGCTTCGCATGCTGCGCGCCGATCTCGAGATCGTGTCGCTGCGTGGCAACGTGCCGACGCGGGTCAAGCGGCTGGAGCAGGACCTCGACGCGATCGTGCTCGCCAAGGCCGGCCTTGAACGGCTCGGACTCGACCATGCGATCACCGACGTGTTTCCCATCATCACCATGCTTCCCGCCCCCGCGCAGGGCGCGATGGCTGTCCAGTGCCGCCAGGCAGACGGCGACTTGCTGCGGCAGCTCTCGGCGCTCAATCACGACGTCACCCGGCAAGCGGTCGACGCGGAGCGGACCATGCTGCACGTGCTCGGTGGCGGCTGCTCGGTACCGGTCGGCGCACTGGCGACCGTCGCGGATGGACAGATTCACCTCGAGGGCGGCGTGTTCAGCCAGCAGTCACCGGTTGGCGTGCGGGTGTCGATAGACGGTTCCGATCCGGTCGACGTGGGCACGCGCGCGGCGGCCACGCTGATCGAGCGCGGTGCGGACCGCATTCTCGCGGAAGAAAAGGGATTGATCGCGCAATGACCGCAGGCGTCTTTCGTGGGCGACGGCTGCGCCGGACGCCGGCGATCCGCAAGATGGTCGCCGA
>CAZBYY010000361.1:0-3498 GCA_964495855.1 uncultured Acidobacterium sp.
GCCCGCCGCCGCGCGGTCCGCGGCGGCCGTCGTCTGGCCGCCGGTCGGGTCCGTCCGGCATGGGCGTGAGGTCCTTGTTCAACACCCAGGAACCGACGACCGACAATTCTGCGGCCCGTCCCGTAGGTGACGTCAACAGCACAGCGATGGCGGCGATCAAGAGGTGACGCATGAAAGACTCCGAGAGTAGTCTGCCGCCGAAGCGCCGTCGGCTGGTGTGAAGAAAGTATGGCGGCGCCACGTATACTCCGGGCATGCGTGTCATCACCGCGATCGGCCTGCTCGCCGTGTTCTTCCAGGCCCCGGCGCCGAATCCCGCGTCGCCGGCCCCGTTCGACATTTATCTGGTCCCGATCGCCAACGGACTGGCGTCGCTGAAGTCCGCGAAGCCGCAACCCGTGTCGACCGCCCCCGGCTACGACAACCAGCCGATGTTCACGGCGGACGGTGCTCGCGTGCTGTTTGCCGCAAATCGCGACGGCCAGCAGACGGACGTCTATGAATTCACGCGGGCCACTGGCCGCGTGCGCCAGCTTACGACCACGCCGACGAATGAAAACTCGCCGACACCGATGCCGAACGGCGCCGGCTTCAGCGTGGTGATGAGCGAAATGGACAAGACCCAGCGGCTCTGGAAGTTCGACACCGATGGTCAGCATCCGCAACTGCTCCTCGCGGACGTGAAGCCCGTCGGCTACCACGCGTGGGTCGACGCAGATCGCGTGGTGTTGTTCGTGCTCGGGCCGCCCGCCACGTTGCAGATCGCGAGCCTGAAGTCAGGGAAGGCCGAACGCCTCGCGACCGACATCGGCCGATCGCTGCACCGCATCCCGAAGACGTCGCTCGCCAGCTTCGTACAGCACGAGTCCTCCGGGGAGTACTGGGTCAAGCAGATCGACGTCACGACGAAGAAGATCGACCCGATTGCGAAGGCAGTTGAGGGCAGCAGCGACCGCGACATGGCCTGGATGCCAGACGGCAAGACGATGGTGATGTCGAGCGGCACGAAGATCTACGCGTTGACGCGTGGTGGCAGCGGCGCATGGACCGAAGTGTTCGATGCCGCGTCTTCCGGACTTGGTGCGGTCACGCGACTGGCCGTGTCGCCATCGGGCGATGCGCTGGCCTTCGTGGTGGCGGAGCCTACGAAATAGGCGACGTTCGACGCGACCACAACATGACACTGGCCACCAGCGCGACGATCAGCGCAATGGTGCCTTCGATCAGGCGCGGCGGCATGAACGAGAACGTGTAGCGCCCGCTCATCGTCGAAGGGGCACTGAGCCGCGCAGGTTCGGTGCGCTGCGGCGGGGTGATGCCGCCGGCAGAACTTGTCCAACCCGGCGACCAATTCTGGTTCAGTGCGATCCGTGTCTCGGGCCCGCTTGCGAGTGAATAGCTGATGGCATCCGGCGTGAAGTCGATGCCCGTCACGCGATTCGAACCATTCACGTCGATCACTGGCGGACCGGCGCCCGCACCCCGCGCCAGCTGCAGCGATTCGTAGCAGTTGTAAAACGACGTGTCGGTCATGAGGGCATGCAGCATCGGCGAGCCCTTCGCATACGCGCTGCTTTCCGTGTCCGTGCCGATCTGGTGCGGTCCGCTCATCCAGTGAAACGACGTATCGAAGGGCGGCTCGGTGAACACACCCTTGAAGTTCCACTGGTTGACGTAGATCAGGTGCGTGGCGGCGATCAGCGCGACGCCACCGATCAGCATCCGCGGCGTGCGTGTCAGCTCGACACGCGTGGTCGCGGTCGCGAACGCCCACGCGAGTGTCAGCGCCGCGAACTGCAGGAACGGGATGGTGTACCGGCTGGGAATGCGGAAACTCGAAAACAACGGCAGCGAATGGGAGAGTGTGGCCGGTGAGAAGGCCGAGAACTCGCCGAGCGACAGCAGGAACAGCATCAGCGTCGTGATCGCCAGCGCGGTGCCGAACCAGGGCCGCGTCGGCGAACGCCGAAGCAACGCGTAGATGAATCCGGCGATCAGCGCCAGCGCCGATCCGGCGCCGATGTAGTTGCCGTACTCGTGCCAGCCGTGACGTTGCATCGGCAGTCGCGCGCCGACATCCTGCGTCGGCGTCAGGTAAGTCTGCGTTACCAGGTCCAGCGTCATCCGATCGGGGCGTTCCGTCGGATTGCGTGTATCCCAGAAGTATTCGCCATTGACGAATTCAACGACCGGCCATAGCTTCGGCGCCGAGTACGCCATGGCGGCGATGCCGAAGACCGCCATGAAGGCGAGCGGCCGCCAGTCGCGTCGCGCCACCGCGACGCACACGGCAAACGTCCCCAGCGCGGCGACCGACATCGGCAGGATGTGTGTGCCGCCATTGAAGATCATCAGCGCCATCGTCGCTGCCGCCATCAGCACGTACTTCCATTCGCCGGTCTTGAAGGCGGTCAGGAAGAAATAGATCTGGAACGGCAAGTAGAAGCCCGGCAGGAACACGCTGTGGCCGACGCGCAGGTGAATGGCCGGCGCGCCAGACGCGGTCACCAGTGTCGCCAGGTAGATGACCACCGGCAGGAACGTGACGCCGATGATCCGCGTGAGCAGCACGTGCATGCCGATGAAGCCGATCCAGTAGTGGAGGACGATGTTCACCTTCATGGCGAGCTGGAGGGACATCACCGCCGTCAGCGGATACACCGGGCTGAGAAGCGCGACCTGCGGGTTCTGCCACATCACGTTGCCGCCGCAGTACCACGGATTCCAGAACGGCATCTGGCCGTACTCAACGATGTTCTTGAGGACGACGCCGTAATAGAAGAGATGCTGATCCCAGTCGTTGGCGCCGAGGCCTTGCGGCTGCGCGAACAGCGGCCAGCAGAAGATGACGCTAAGGGCGCCGTACATCGCGCACAGCGCGAGGGGCCTGGACCGGAGGGACAGCGTCACCGCGCGACTAGCTTATCCGTTAACGGCAGCTTCTGAGCAGCGCGGCGATGATCAGCGTGCCGGCGATCGAGAGCGCGACCGAGCCGAGGCAGCCGAGCTTGTTGAAATAGAACAGGAACACGCTCGACCCGCGTGTTACCGCGCGTAGGCGATCTTCCCGCCGATGATCGTGTAGCTCACCTTCGTTGACGGAATCTGGTCTTCGGGAATCGTCATGATGTCGTGCGCCAGCACCGTGATGTCGGCGAGCTTGCCGACGGTGATCGATCCTTTGATCGTGTCTTCCTTCGCCGCAAACGCGCCGTTCCAGGTGTACGACTTCAACGCCTCGGCGCGCGACATTTTCTGGTCGCCGAAGAACACCGACCCGTCCTTGGTTTTGCGCGTCACCGTGGCGTAGAAGTTGGCCATCGGATCGATGCGCTCCACGGGAACATCCGTGCCGTTGGCGACGATCGCGCCGGACTTCATCAGCTTCTGCCACACGTAGGCGCCTTCTTCAGCGCGCTTCGGCCCGAGGCGCGCGAGCACGTACGGCGCGTCGGAGGTCGCGTGGATGCCCTGCATCGAGGCGATCACGCCGAGCTG
>CAZBYY010000362.1:0-3474 GCA_964495855.1 uncultured Acidobacterium sp.
CTGGGGCGCGGTGCCATCACCGATTCCGACGAAGCGTTCTACGCCGAGGCGTCGCGAGAAATGGTCGCCTCGGGCGACTGGATCACCCCGTATTACAACTACGAGACGCGGTTCCAGAAGCCGATCCTCTACTACTGGCTGACCTCGGCGACCTACGTCGTGACCGGCGCCTCTGAACTGGGGGCGCGCCTGTGGGCCGCGCTCGCCGGCGTTGGCCTGGTCCTCGTGACCGCGGCGGCCGGAAGGCGATGGTACGACGAGACCACCGGATTGCTGGCCGGCGCGATCGTCGCGACCAACTTCGGGTATTTCTACATCGGGCGCATGGCCTTGCCGGACCTGCCCCTCACCTTCTGCATCTCGCTGGCGATCTGGGCTGCTCTCGTATCGACGCTCGAGTCGGAACGGTCGCCGCGGAAGTTCGTGCTGCTTGCGGCCGTCGGTCTCGGCGCCGGTTTCCTGATGAAGGGCCCGGTCGGCATTCTCATTCCGGCCATCGTCATTCTTCCGATCCTGATGATCGAACGGCGATCGATCGCGCTGACGCCCAGCGACATCGTGCTCGGGTTCATCGTGATGATCGCGATCGCGCTGCCGTGGTACGTCGTCATGTGGCTGCGCCACGGCAACGACTATCTCCAGAGCTTCTTCGTCGGTGACAACTTCGAGCGATTCGCCACCGCGCGCTTCAACGATCCGCGGCCGTGGTGGTTCTACCTTCCGGTCGTTGCCGGCGGCTTGTTGCCGTGGACCCCGCTTGCACTGGTGTGGCTCGGGCCGATCACGCAGTTCCTGCGCCGGCGGCGCGACGTGGGGACGATCGATCTACGGCTGCTGCTCTGGGCGATGCTGCCGCTCGTGTTCTACTCGATTTCCGTCGGTAAGCAGCCGCGTTACGTGCTGCCGGTCTTGCCGCCGCTTGCGATTCTCCTCGCGTCGTCGATCATCGAACGCACGCAGGAATGGCGAGGCTTCGACGGTGCCAGGTCCTCGCCGCGCCGCGCGCTGCCGGTGGTCGTCGGTACGCTGCTGAGCGGCGTGTTCTTCGTCACGCTCGCCGTGTTGTTGTATCGCGTCCAGCCACTGCTGATCAACGTGGGGCCGTTCTACACATCCATCGCCGCGTACGCCATCGCCACGGCCGGCGCCATCGTGAGTCTCGTGGCGGTAACGCGCGGGTGGCGCAACGCGCCGATCGCGATTGCCGTAGCCGCGCTCGTCACGTTGCCGGCGTTGCAATACGGCGCCCTGGCAGGCGGCGGCGACGACACGGTGGAGCAAATGGCGCGACTGGTGCAGCAGAACCGCGGCGCAAATGAGCCCGTCGGGACCTGGGGCGTGTTCGTGCGCAACCTGGTGTTCTATTCGGGGATCAAGACGACCGACGTGATCGGCGACGAGCAGGCCACGAACTTCCTGCGGCAGGCGGACCGGGCGCTGATGGTTGCGCCGGCGAACGAAATCGATCGGCTCGAACGTGAGCACGGCGTGCACGTGCGACGCATCGCCGAGCTTCGGTATTTCAACGAGGCCGGCATTCGCATCCGAACGCTATTGTGGCCGGATCCTGAGCGCGATCTGTCTCGCGTCGTGCTGGTCGCAAACCGCTAGAGTGACGAGGACTAACGAGTAGCGGCGAGCTTGCCGGTCGACTCGAGCTTCGAGACGAACGCCTTGATCCGATCGCAGCCTTCTTTCAGGCGCTCGATCGACGTGGCGTACGACAGCCGGAAGAATCCCGGCGCGTCGAAACCCTCACCCGGCGTCACGGCGACGGCCTGTTCCTTCAGTAACGCTTCCGCGAACTCGGCGCTGCTCTTGATGCCGGTCGGCGAGAGCAGGTCGGCGATGTACGGGAAGAGATAAAACGCGCCGCCGGGTTTCACGCAGACGATGCGCGGATCGGCGGTCAGCCAGCCGTGGACGGCGTCACGCCGCTTCCGATACTCGTCGAGCATCGCGGTGCAGCCATCCTGCGGACCGGTCAGGGCGGCAATGCCCGCCTTCTGCGTGATCGAGCTGATGTTCGACGTGGCGTGCCCCTGCACCACGTTCATCTGCACGATGACCTCTTTCGGCGCGATCGCCCAGCCGCAGCGCCAGCCGGTCATGGCGTAGGCCTTCGAGGCGGCGCTGCAGATCACGGTCTTGTCGCGCATGCGATCGAACAGCACCTTGATCAAATTGTGCGCGACCGGCTCGTAGATCAGCTTCTCGTAGGTGAAATCGACGACCACCCAGAGGCCGCGCGCCACCGCGGCATCGGCGATCTTCGCCATCTCCGCTTCGGAGATCAGCGCGCCCGTGGGATTGCACGGCGAGTTGACCAGGATCGCCTTGGTGCGCGGCGTGATCGCGTCGATGATCGGCGCCGCATGAATGGTGAACCCATCGTCCATCCGGGTCTGCACGATCACCGGCGTCGCGTCGGCGAGCTTGATCTGGTCCGGGATGCTCGGCCAGTCGGGGCCGGTCGTGATCACTTCATCCCCGGCCTGGTACAACGCCATCGCGGTGTTGTAGAGCGCCTGCTTGGCCCCGGCCGTGATGATCACCTCTTCAGGCTTGAAGTCGACGCCGTAGTCGGCCTTGTAGCGGAACGCGACGGCTTCGCGAAGTTCCATCACGCCGGCCGAGGGCGTGTACTTGGTGAAGTTCTGGTCGATGGCCTTGCGCGCGGCGTCCTTGACGTGTTCCGGCGTGGCGAAATCGGGTTCGCCCGCACCGAGGTCCACCACGTCCACGCCCTGCCGGCGGAGACGATCGGCCTCTGCCGCCACCTTCAAGGTGGGCGACACCTGCACACGGCTCATTCGCGACGCAAAAGTCATTTCTTCTTCGCCTTCTGTTTCGACCGCAATCTCTCTTCGACGATCGGCGGCACCAGGCCGGAGATCTCGCCGCCGAGCGTAAACACTTCCTTGATCAACCGGGAGCTGATGTAAGTGTACTGCTCCGCCGGCATCATGAACACCGTTTCCAGCGACGGGGACAGGTGCCGGTTCATCAGCGCCATCTGGAACTCGTACTCGAAGTCCGACACCGCCCGCAGGCCCCGCACCAGCACCGTGGCGTTCTTGCGCTGCGCATACTCGACGAGCAAGCCGTTGAAGGTTTCGACCTGGACGTGCTCGTTGCCCTTGAACACCTCCTCGATCATCGCCACGCGCTCGCGTTCGGAAAACAACGGTGTCTTCTCGGCGTTGGCGAGGATGGCGACGATGATCTTGTCGAAGATCCGCGCGCCGCGCTCGATGATGTCGACGTGCCCGCTCGTCAGCGGGTCGAACGATCCGGGATAGATGGCAATGCGCGGCTGGTCGGTCATGCGTAAAAGGTCAGCGCGCTGTCGCCCGAGGTCACCGTGCGCGTGATCGTCAGCCCGTCCGGCTGCGGCGGCGTCACGCGCGACGCGTGTTCGAGCACCAGGGTGCCGCCGGCGGCGCGCTGCGCGGCGGCACCACGCACGGCCTC
>CAZBYY010000363.1:0-3462 GCA_964495855.1 uncultured Acidobacterium sp.
TTCTCCAGCACATCGACGATGCGCAGGCTCTGCTCGTAGTGGTTGAACCCGCCAGGCACCAGATCGCTGAGCAGGCGCTCGCCGGCATGGCCGAACGGCGTGTGGCCGAGGTCGTGCCCGAGCGCGATCGCTTCGGTGAGTTCCTCGTGCAGGTGCAGTACCTTGGCGATCGTGCGCGCGATCTGCGCGACTTCGAGCGTGTGCGTCAGCCGCGTGCGGTAGTGATCGCCCGTCGGCGAGAAGAACACCTGCGTCTTGTGCTTCAGCCGCCGAAACGCCTTCGTATGAATGATGCGGTCGCGATCGCGCTGGAACGCCGGGCGGATCGGATCCTCGACCTCCGCGCGGACGCGCCCCTTGCTGTCGGCGCTCTTGGACGCCTGCGGCGCGAGGATCTCCCGTTCCCGCCGTTCGAGCTGTTCGCGAATGGATGCAGCCATCTCAGACTATTATGTCCCGCAGCCCTTCGACTGGGCTCAGGGTTGCGCCGGTCAAAGGACTATCTCGCGCAAAAAACTGCGGCCGCTCGACAATGCGCCGACGCCAAAGTTCTCTGCCAGGGTCTGGCCGAGGTCCGCGAAGGTAGCGCGCGTGCCGATGTTCGTGCCGGCCGCGACACGATCCCCCGTCAGCAGAATCGGCACATACTCCCGCGAATGATCCGTGCTCGGCGTCGTCGGGTCGTTGCCGTGATCAGCGGTGATCACCAGTAGATCGTCACGCCGCAGCTTCGAGAGCAGCGACGGCACCCGTTCGTCGAACCGTGCGAGGTTGGCGGCATACCCGGCCACGTCGTTGCGATGGCCGTACTGCGTGTCGAAGTCCACCAGATTGCAGAAGATCAGGCCGTGGTCCTGCGTCGCCATCAGCGACTCGACCTTATCGATGCCATCGGCATCGCTCTTCGTCGGATTCGACGACGTGATGCCTTTGCCGGCGAACAGGTCCGCGATCTTGCCGACGGACGTCACATGGTGGCCCTGCGTTGTCAGCCGATCGAGCAGCGTTTCGGCGATCGGCGGCATCGCGTAGTCATGGCGATTCGACGTGCGCTGGAATGATCCCGGCAGGCCAATGAACGGTCGCGCAATCACGCGGCCGAGGCCAAGGCCCTTCACGGTGATGTCGTACGCGATGTGACACCACTCGTACAGTTGCGCCACCGGTACGATGCCCTCGTGCGCGGCAATCTGGAACACGCTGTCGGCGGAGGTGTACACGATCGGGAAGCCCGTCTCCATGTGCTGGGGACCGAGCTGGTCGATGATCGCGGTGCCGGACGCCACCGTGTTGCCGATCGACTTCCGTCCGATCCGGCGCTCGAACTCGTTGATCACGTCATCCGGGAAGCCGTTCGGAAAGGTCGGGAACGCGCGCTCGAGGATGATCCCCATCAGCTCCCAGTGGCCCGTGACGGAGTCCTTCCCTTTCGATTGCTCGGCCATGCGGCCGAACGCGCCGCCGGGAGCAGCGGCCGCAGGCACGCCATGAAGCGTGGCGATATTCCCCAGGCCAAGGCGGGCGAGGTTCGGGACACGCAGCGAGATCTGGGCAGCGATGTTGCCCAGCGTGTGGCTGCCCTGGTCGTCGTACTGCGCCGCATCGGGCAACTCGCCGATGCCGACACTGTCGAGGACGATGACGATCGCGCGGCTAAACACGCCTCACGGATGGTGTGACGAGAAGTAGTTCGGCACGCTGCGCGGCGTGCGAATCGTCGCGATCGCGTGCTTGAAGATGAGGTGATCCATCCCGCTGTGCTCGACGATCAGCGCAAACCGATCGAAGTTCTTGATACGGGCCTCGAACTCGCGGCCATCGAGGAGGTGAACGGTGACGGGCAGCTTCTCCCGCCGCGCGTAGTTCAGGAACACGTCCTGAATGTTCGGCGCGGCGGTCTTCGCTTCAGGCATCGGCGACATGTCTTCCCACCTTCAACAGGTCCCGCGCGGCCAGCTCTCGAATCACGCTGTCCTGCACTTCGGCGTTGGTGCCGGGACCGTCACACCAGACAAGGTTAGGCTCTTTCCTGAACCAAATCAACTGCCGTCGCGCGTATTTCCGGTTCTCCTGCGCGATCAGCGCACGCGTGGCCGCCTCGTCTCTCACCCCTTTGAGGTAGTCCATCGCCTGCCGGTACACGAGGCCGCCGAACGGGCGCGCCGTCGGCGGCACGCCGGACGCGAGCAGGCCGCGAATCTCGTCGATCAAGCCGGCGGCAAACTGCTGATCGACGCGCGCCGCCAGGCGATCCGCGAGCCACGGCGACGGCATGCGGAGCGCAATTGCGCCGATCTGCACATCGGCCGGCAGCGGCGACACCGTGTCTTCGAAATGCGCGGTGAGCGGCTTACCGGTCGAGAAATACACTTCGAGGGCGCGCACGATGCGCTTGAGGTCGCGCGCTTGAATCCTCGATCCGGATTCCGGATCGACGCGGCTGAGCATGCGATGCAGGCGCTCGACGCCCTTCTTCGCCGCGACCCTCTCCAGCCGTGCGCGGAGTCCGGCGTCCTTGCCCGGCCCCGGAAACAAGCCGCGCGTCAGCGCGCGATAGTAGAACCCGGTGCCGCCCACCAGGACCGGCAGCTTGCCGCGTGCATGGATGTCGGCGACGGCCGCAGCCGCATCGCGCGCAAACTGCGCGGCGGTGTATTCATCGGTCGGGTCGGCGATGTCGATCAGGTGGTGCGGAATGCCGCGCCGCTCCGCCATCGGCACCTTGTCCGTCCCGATGTCGAAGCCGCGGTAGACGGCCGTCGAATCACAGTTGATGATCTCGCCGTTGAAGCGTTCGGCGAGGGCAATACCGAGAGCGCTCTTTCCTGTTGCGGTCGGTCCGAGGATGGCGATGAGCGGACGCACGTGGTTTAGTACGCGGCACGGGGCACGCGGCACCCTAATTATTGCCCGGCAGGATTCTCGTTGTAGAAGAACGTCACCGTGAAGAACGCCTTCTCGTCCGGATATTCGGGCGGCAAGGGCGTTGTGGGATTCGAGGCGAGCAGCGCGTTCACCGCGGCGGTGTTGAACGATTCGATCTCCGACGGCTTGACGACGGTGACATCGGTCAACGCGCCGCTCTTGTGCACGTAGAAGGTAATGACCACGTGCCCGCGCATGGTCATCGCCGCCATCGGCACGAACCAGTTGCGGCGCACCTGCGAAATGAACCGGCGGATCCACGGGCCGAACTCGACGCCCTTGGTATCGAACTGCAGCGGACCGAAGTCCTGCGTGTTGCCCTTCTGGTTGCTGAAGGATTCGTTCTGCACGTACTTCTGCAGGTTGCGCAGCGCTTCGCCAAGCTGGCCGCCCGGCGGCGGTCTCAACTGGGGCTTCTGCATCAACGACGCATCGGCGTTACGCTGATCGGCGATCGACGGCGTCTGCACCTGGCTTGACGAGGCGCGCCCGGTCATCGGCCTCCTTGAGAATACCATCATATTTGGCAGCCGTCCG
>CAZBYY010000364.1:0-3432 GCA_964495855.1 uncultured Acidobacterium sp.
GGCGGCAAGAACATCGACGTGCTCCGCGCCGCGGCCAGCAAGCGGGGCTTCAAGGCCGTGCCGCTGAGCATCAAGGCGGCGGCGACCTTGCAACAGCGCACGTCGAGGAAGGTCGCCTCTAACGTGATTGGCGTGATCAAGGGCGCATCGAAGCCCGACGAGGCCGTGTTCTACACCGCGCACTGGGATCACTTCGGCACGCGCGCGCCGCTGCCCGAAGACAAGCCGGATACCGATCGCATCTTCAACGGCGCTTACGACAACGCCTCCGGGTGCGCCGGCGTGCTCGACATCGCCAAGGCCTTCGCGAAGGCGGCGCAGAAACCGGCGCGATCGATCTACTTTGCGTTCGTGACGGGCGAAGAATCCGGCCTGCTGGGCTCGAGCTTCCTCGCGAAGAATCCGCCGGTGCCGGCGGAGAAGATCGCCGCCAACATCAACATCGACGAAATCAATCCGTACGGCCCGACGTCGGACATGGTGCAGCTTGGCTCCGAGCGTTCCTCGATCGGCCCGATGATCGAAGCGTTGTTGAAAGAGCGCAACCGCACGTTGACCGGCGACGAGCACCCGGAGCGCGGCTACTTCTTCCGCTCCGATCACTTCCCGTTCGCCAAGGCAGGCGTGCCGGCGATCTCGCTGAGCGAGCCGAAGAAGTTCACCGGCGCCAACGCCGCGGAATTGCTGAAGAAGCAGGCGGCGTTCAACGACACCAAGTATCACCAGCCGAGCGACGAATACGACCCGTCGTGGGACTGGACCGGTGCGGTGAACGACATGCGCGTGCTGGCGCAGCTCGGCTGGCGCATCGCCCAGGCGCCCGAGATGCCGGCCTACAACAACGGCGATCAGTTCGCCGAAGTGAGGAAGAAGTAAGTGGAAGACTTCGTCACGCTCGATGACATTCGCGCCGCCCGCGAGCGCATCAAGTCCGCCGCCCGATACACGCCGCTGATCGAGGTGCCGTGGCCGGCACTGGCACCGAAGGCATCTTCGGCACCCGGCGCCCCGGCACTTGGCACCTCGGCACCAGCACTTCTCTTAAAGGCAGAGAACCTTCAGCCGATGGGTGCGTTCAAGATCCGCGGCGCGTTCAACATGATTTCGCAGCTGCCGCGCGACAGCCGCGGCGTGATCACGTATTCATCCGGCAACCACGGCCAGGCCGTGGCCCTTGCGGCACAGAAGCTCGGCATCCCCGCAGTGATCGTGATGCCGACCACCGCGCCGCAGGTGAAGGTGGACGGCTGCAAGTCGTACGGCGCCGAAGTGATCATGGCCGGTACGACATCGCTCGACCGTCAGAAGAAGGCGGAGGAAGTGGCCGCCGAACGCGGCTTCACGATGGTGCCGCCGTTCGATCACCGGCTGATCATCATCGGCCAGGGCACGATCGGCCTCGAGATTCTCGAACAGTGCCCTGATGTCGGCACGGTCATCGTTCCCGTCGGCGGCGGCGGCATGGCCTCCGGAGTGGCCGCGGCAATCAAGCTTTCGAAGCCGTCCGTCCGCATCGTCGCGGTTGAACCCGAGGGCGCGCCGAAGGTGACCAAGTCACTCGAAGCCGGTCAACCCGTCACGCTGCCATCGTCCAAGACGATTGCCGATGGCTTGATGAACCTGCGTCCAGGCAACCTCACCTTCGCGCACATTCGCCAGTTCGTCGATGAAGTCGTGACGGTGCCCGAAGAGGCGATTGCGCCCACCGTCGCCTGGCTCTTCAAGAACGCCCGCATCGTCGCGGAACCGAGTGGCGCGGTCACGACGGCAGCCGCTGCGCTGCGGTTGGGGCACATCGATCCGGCGAAGGGCCCGGTGGTGGCGGTCCTGAGCGGCGGCAACGTCGCGCCCGACGCGTTTGCCAAATACGTCGCCGGGTAGCCGCGACGCTCGAAACAAAACTTCGATCAAATTAGACCTGGGCCGTGGGCTGCGGTCTAATGGGGGGACATGTTCGCTCGCGCCCTGCGGATCGTTGCTGCGCTCCTGGCCGTGCTGTGCGTTGCGTGGATTCGGACCGAGGCGGGCGAGCCGGCGCTCGCCGATCTGCTGGCGGCCAGTGAAATTCTGAGCAGGCCAACCAGTCACGGCGTGACCGTCCGGATCGTCGCGGCGCAGGCGTTGACGCTGACGGCGGAGTGGGGCACCTCCCCAGGCCGCTACGACGTGACCTCCGCTCCAGCGCGGGTTGCGGCCGGCGATCCGTTCGATGTCGTGATCGACGGCCTTTCCGCTGACACCCAGTACTTCTATCGCCTCCGCGCCACCTCCGACCGCGATCCCGCCATCACCATGGTCGGCGACGAGCACACGTTTCACACGCAGCGGCGCCCCGGGTCGCCTTTCGTGTTCACCGTGCAAGCCGATCCGCACATGGACGAAAACTCCAGCGGGCAGGTGTATGCGCAGGCGCTTCGGAACCAGTTGGCCGATCGTGCTGACTTCCTGATGGACCTTGGCGATGCGTCGATGGCGGATCGCTGCATCGTCGACGGCGACAATCCGTGCAGCCGCCAGAAGGCGACGGCGTACGAGCAGATCTCGGCGCGCAATGCGCTCATGCGCTCGTACTTCTCCGCCGTAGCGCACTCGCTGCCCCTGTTCATGGTGCTCGGCAATCATGAAGGCGAAGCCGGATGGGCCGGCATGACCTCGCCGACCAGCGTCGGGTTCTGGGACCTGCGCGCGCGCAAGTTCTTCTACGCCAACCCCGAGCCCAACGACTTCTTCACCGGCAACGATCGTGAAGAGGCGGGGATCGGCCGGCGGCAGAATTACTACGCGTTCGAATGGGGCGATGCGTTGTTTGTCGCACTCGATCCGTTCGGCTACACGATGCGCAAGCCGGCGCGGTTCACCGACGACGACATGTGGGAGTGGACGCTGGGCGACGAGCAGTACCACTGGCTCGAGCGCACGCTGCAAACGAGCCGCGCGCGCTTCAAGTTCGTCTTCTCGCACCACATGACCGGCGGCAGTGGACCCGAGGCGAGGGGCGGTACCGCATTCGCGTCAACGTTTGAATGGGGCGGCCAGAACATCGATGGCTCCTGGGGATTCGCAACGCGCCGGCCGGGGTGGTCGAAGCCGATTCACCAGCTGCTCGTCGACACGGGCGTGACCGCATGGTTTCACGGGCACGATCATTTGTACGCGCGCGAGCAGCGCGACGGCGTGATCTACCAGGAAGTGCCGCAGCCGAGCACCGAGCGTTACGAAGGGCCGGACCTCGCGCGCGACTACGGCTATGAGGCCGTGCGCGGTGTGAACGCGTTCGTCAATCCCGGCCACCTCCGCGTCACGGTGCAGCCAACCGAAGTGCGCGTCGAGTTTGTGCGGGCGGTCGCGCCCGGCCAGGAAACCGCCACGCTGAAGAATGCCGCGGTGTTGACCAGTTACACGGTGCGCTGATCATGACGAGACGACCACTTC
>CAZBYY010000365.1:0-3415 GCA_964495855.1 uncultured Acidobacterium sp.
ACGGCGTTCGGCGCCTCGCCCAACGCGCACACGTGCCCGGTGTGCGTCGGCTTGCCCGGCGCGTTGCCGGTGCTCAACCGGCAGGCGGTGGATCTCGCCATCACCGCGGCGGTCGCGCTTGGCTGCGACGTGCACGAGCGGTCGGTGTTCGCGCGCAAGAACTACTTCTATCCGGACCTGCCCAAGGGCTACCAGATCTCGCAGTACGAACAGCCGCTGGCGACGGGCGGTGGCGTGCGGTTGCCTGCGCGGCTTCGCGCCGGCACGTCCGAACCCGCGTACGAAGCAGGCAAGTTCGTGCGGTTGACGCGCATCCACATGGAAGAGGATGCCGGCAAGTCGTTGCATGAAGGCTTCGCCGACTCCGATCGCAAGACCTACCTCGATTACAACCGCAGCGGCGTGCCGTTGATCGAGATCGTGAGCGAGCCTGACATGCGCTCGGCCGAGGAGGCCGCGGCATTCTTCGAGACGCTGCGCCAGATCCTCGTGTGGCTTGGCGTGAACGACGGCAACATGGACGAGGGCAGCCTGCGCTGCGATGCGAATGTGTCGGTGCGGCCTTCCGGCACGACGGCGTTCGGCACCAAGACCGAGATCAAGAACGTCAACTCGTTCCGCTATCTCGAAAAGGCCATTCAGTACGAGATCGGCCGGCACATCGACGTCATCGAGCACGGCGGACGGATCGTTCAGGAAACGCGCCTGTTCGATGCCGCGCAGGGCAAGACCTATTCGATGCGAAGCAAGGAAGAAGCGCATGACTACCGCTACTTCCCGGATCCGGATCTGCCGTCGCTGATCGTGGACGAGGCGCGCAAGCAGCGCATCATCGCCGCGCTGCCCGAGTTGCCCGACGCGCGCCGCCGGCGCTTCATCGAGCAGTATGCGCTGCCCGAGTACGATGCGGCCTTGCTGACGCAGACGCGCGAGGTGGCGGACTATTTCGAGGCTACGGCGACGGCGTGCGGCCAGCCAAAGGCCGCGAGCAACTGGGTCATGGGCGAAGTGCTGCGCAACATGAAAGAGCGGCAGATCGCCGTCACCGACGTGCCGGTCACGCCGTCGGCATTGGCCGGCCTCATCGCCATCGTGGAAAAGGGCACGATCAGTTCGACGGTCGCGAAGGATGTGTTCGCGAAGATGTACGACACAGGCCGCAGTGCCGCTGACATCGTGTCTGCCGAGGGCCTTGCGCAGATTTCAGACACCTCCAGCCTCGAGCCGATCGTCCAGGCGGTCGTCGCCGCGCATCCGGAGATCATCGCCGAGATCAAGGCGGGCAAGGACCGCAAGTTCCAGTTCCTCGTCGGCCAGGTGATGAAGGAGATGAAGGGGAAGGCGGACCCCAAGGTCGTCACCGACCTCATGAAAGCGGCCATCGGCTAAGAACCGCTGGCCCGATGGGCCGATGGCCTGATAGCCTGTCCCCGTGATCGAAACGCAGTCGCTGGCCAAGACCTACGGCCGCGGCATGTACGCGCTTCGCGGCCTCGACCTCAAGATCGGCAAAGGCGAGTTTGCGTTTTTGACCGGCCCGAGCGGCGCCGGCAAGAGCACACTGCTGCGGCTGTTGCTGCTGCAGGAGGAGCCGTCCGAGGGCGAGGTCATCGTCAACGGTCGCAACCTGTCGCACCTGACGCGCGATGAGATCCAGGCCTACCGGCGAACCGTCGGGTTCGTGTTCCAGGATTTCAAGCTGATTCCGACCAAGACGGTGTTCGAGAACGTGTCGTTCGTGCTGCGCGTGCTCGGACAGCCGATCGAGCAGCAGCGTCGGCGGACGTACCAGGTGTTGAAGTGGGTCGGCCTTCAGCATCGGCTGCAGGCGCTGCCCGAGGAACTGTCCGGCGGCGAGCAACAGCGTGTCGCCATTGCCCGCGCGCTCGTGAATGAACCGCACATCGTCCTCGCCGACGAGCCGACCGGCAACCTCGATCCCGACCTGTCGCTCGAAATCATGAAGCTGTTTCGCGAGATCAACGCCAGCGGCACGACGGTGCTCGTGGCGACGCACGATCGCGAACTGATTCGCCAGGTCGGCCGGCGCGTGATTCATCTCGAGAACGGGCGCATCGCTGATGCGCCGGAGTTGCCATCGTGACCGTCGTCGGCTACGCCTTCGCGGAGGCCTGGGTGAGCTTGCGGCGGTCCGGCAAGTCGGCGCTCGTGTCGATCGGCACGATCGCGATTGCGTTCGCAACGCTCGGCGGGTTTCTGCTCGTGTCGGTCAACGTGCAAGGCGTGCTGAATCGCTGGCTCGATGCAGCGGAGATGTCAATCTACCTCCAGGACGGTGCAAGCGATGCCGAACGGCAGGCCTTGGAGTCGTTCCTGCGGTCCCAGCCAGAAGTCGCGGCGGTCGAGTACGTGTCGCGCCAGGCAGCGCTCCAACGCTTCCGCGCCGATTTCCCGGAGTTGGCCGACGTGGCCGCCGGGGTGGGCGACAATCCGTTCCCCTCGTCGATTGAAGTGCGGCTGCGTAGCGGCGCTGCCGGCGAGGCGGCGGCCGAGAAACTGTCACGCGAGGTCGGCGGCCGGCCTGCGGTGGCTGATGTCCGATACGATCGGCGGTGGCTGGCGCGCGTGGTCGGGATCGTGACAGGCGCGCGTCTTGCGGGGGCCCTGGTTGCCGCCATACTCATGCTGGGCGCCGCGTTTACCGTCGCCGCCGTCGTGCGGCTGTCGCTCTACGCGCGGCGGGACGAGCTGGAGATCATGCAGCTCGTGGGCGCGCCCTTCAGCTACATTCGCGGGCCGTCGATCGTCGAAGGCCTGCTGCTGGGCGGCATCGGCGCCGCGCTCGCGTTGGCGGTCGTCATCGCGATTTACGCATTCCTGATTCGGGCGCTCGGCACGGATCTCGCCGGCCTGACCGGACTGGCAGAGGTGCGGTTCCTCGGCCTGACGGAGGTGTTGGTAATGCTGTTCGGCGGGTTGGGGGTGGGCGCGCTGGCAGGCACCGTGGTGTCGAGGGCCGTGCGTTGAACGCCTGGTTAATTGACACCGCGTTACAAACTTTTCTAAACTGCAATTAATCCAATATGGCGAGGGCAAGAACCCGCATCCCAGGCTTTTTGTTGGATCAGTCGGCACCGCCAAGCGTTTCGGCGCTGACCGAGTTTTATCGCGAGGAGTTCGTCAAGCACCATGAGTGCTTGCAGGCACAGCGCGAGTACTACAGTGCCCAGGCCATCCAGGAAGCCGAACAAGCCCTCCTTAAGATCATTGCCGACCTCGACCGCCTCTCCGAAGACAAGAACGCAGAACAACTCGTTGCACGCCTCTTGAAAGAATTCGACGTCGTGACCAACCTCTCCGGGTGGTCCGACCCCTGCAAGGTTCACTAACCGTTTCCGCGACGCTGAGACAGGATCTCGATCACATCATCCGCGCCGGGGTGGACGCGGTGAGT
>CAZBYY010000366.1:0-3414 GCA_964495855.1 uncultured Acidobacterium sp.
TCTCACGGCCCCACGCTGGGCAGCAGGCCCAGCACCCGCGGCGCCAGCCGCAAGGCTCGTTGCTTCACAGCCATCGAATGTAGCGAACTTCCCTTGCGGCGCAAAATCGCATCTCGATTCGCAATGTACCAGTCGTACGACTCGCACATCATGTCGACGTTGCTGAACTTGGGTCGATAATTCAGTTCTCGTTGTGCGCGCGAGATGTCGAACCACATCGAGCGCCCGTACATCAACGCATGATACGGCCCGAGCGGCGACAGGCCCAGGCCGCCGGCCGCCCGCATCAACGCGGTCGCCGGCGCCATCGGTACCGAGACGATGCGACTCGGACTCTTCGCGTGCGCGATCAACCCGGCGAGCGTGTCGCGCATCGTCCCGAAGCTGGCGGCGCCAACGTTGTACTCCGCACTGCCGGGCCGCTCGGCCGCGGCGAGGCAGGCATCGGCCAGATCGCCGCCGTGGACGAACTGGTAGCGATTGCGGCCGCCATCGAACACCGGGATGGCCTGGCCTTCGCGGATCCATTCGAACAGGATCTGCATGATGCCGAGACGGCCGTGCCCCATGATCGTCCGCGGGCGGACGATCGTGACATCGAGGCCTCGCGCGCGGAACTCGACGCACACCTTCTCCGCGGCGAGCTTGGCGGCGCCATATTCCTCTCCAGGATGCGGCTCGGTGGTCTCGTCCACAGGGTTCGCTTTCGGAGCGCCGTAAATCGCGCTCGACGACATCGAGACGACCTTGCGCACGCCGGCTTGCAACGCCGCTTCCATGACATTGCGCGTGCCGCCTTCGTTCACCGACCAGAACCCTTCCTTGTCGCGGGCGAGCGGCACCAGCGCGACGTTGTGATGCACCGCGTCAACGCCCTCGCACGCCTGACGCACGAGGGCCAGGTCGCGCACGTCACCTTGGATGACGGTGACGCCGTTGGGCACCGGATCGGGACGATTGACATCGAGAATCCTCACCGGGATTCCCTGTTGCAGCAGCCGCTCCACCAGCACGGTGCCGAAGTAGCCGGCGCCGCCGGTCACCAACACGGGTTTCAGATCGTGATTCCTTTCGCCAAGACCCACGCAATGCTGCGGCGCATGCCTTCTTCCAGCGCGACAGCGGGGCGATAACCCAACTCCTGCTTCGCCTTGTCGACCGAGCAGGCAATGGTGAGGTTCATTTCCGACAACACATGCACGCGTTGATCGTACATGCCAAGCGACTGCATGGCCGCATCGGCGACGCGAGCGATGTCGCCGAGGATCGACGGCACACGCGTCCGCTTGCCGCTCACCGGGATGCTGAAATCTTTCTGCAGCACGGCTTCAACGGTATCGACGATCTCATTCATCGAATACGGGCGCTCGTCCGCGATCCAGTAGGCCTCACCGGGACGGCCGCGGCGCTCGGCGAGCATCAGGCCCTGACACAAGCTGTCCACATACGTCATCGAACGCTTGTTGCCGCCGTCACCGAGCAACGGGAACTTCCCCGTCTTGATCATCGTGAAGAACTGGGTTTGCCGCGGCGGCTGCCCGGGGCCGTAGAACCACGGCGCGCGCACGACGACGCCTTCTATCGCGCCCGCGCGGGTCGCCTCGAGCACCGCCTGTTCGGCGGCCATCTTGCTGCGGCCGTATCCCATGTACGGGTGGTACGGCGCGCTTTCGGTGAACACGTGTTCGCGCGACGGATTCGCCCCGAAGGGCGAATTCGACGAGGTGTGCACGATGCGGCGCACCCCTGCCTGTTGCGCGGCCGAGAGCACGTTGCGGGTGCCTTGCGCGTTGATCGCGTCGAATTCGGCCGCACGCCGCGGATGGATGATGCCAGCGCAGTGAAACAGCGACGCGCCACCCGCATCCGCCACGAATGCGTCGAGGCTGGCCGGATTTGTGACATCGCCACGGACGATCGAGACGCCAGGCAGGCGTTCCACCGCCGACGCATCCGCATCCGGCAGCACCAGGCAGCGCACTCGCCTGCCACTTGGGGCGGCGAGATCGGGATGATCCGGCAGTCCGTTCACCAGCGCTTCGACCAGGCGCGTGCCGAGCCACCCCGGTGCGCCGGTGACGAGCGCCAACGATCCTTTCGACTCAGGCTGGATGTGCATCACAGAAGTGCAGCGCGTTGCGGCGCGCGAGCGTCATGATCGTCCCTTGCGGGTTCACGCCGGGGCTGTCTGGAATCATGCTCGCATCATTAATGTAAACGTTCTCGAGGCCGTGCATCTGGCCGAACGAATCGGCCGCGCAGCGATCGCGCCGCTCGCCGATCGGGCAGCTCGAAAACGCGTGGACGGTGGTCAAACTGCACGCGCGGCCATCGAGCCGATCGTCGAGCCACCTGATCGCGTCGACCTCGGTGCGAATCGCCGGCAGCCCCGCCACGGCGGGCAGCACTTCGGTGGCGCCGCCCTTGAGCAGTAACGAGCTCAAGCGCGCGATCCCGCGACTCAAATTCCAGATGTCTTCCTGCGACAGCTCGTACGACACATGCGTGCGTCGCTTTTCGACGCGGGACGGCCGCACGTGTCCGCGCCCGGTGCCGCGCACGCCGACGTAATAGCATGCCATCCGCTCGAGTTCGTGCATCCGCGTATGAGTGTCAGGCCAATTGTTGGCGAGCACAACAGCGAGGTGGCCGGGACTGAAGTACGCACCGCCAAGCACCACTTCGGGCCAGAACTCCTTGACCTGCAAGAGCGGCATCCGCCCGTTGGTACCGTCGAGCCGCTCGTTGAATCGTGCTGCGACCTTCAGCATCGGGTGGATGCGCAGACTGTCGCCAACGTTTCGAACGATCCCGGATCGCCGCAGGAGCGACGGTGTCTCGGTCGGCCCGGCGCAGACAAAGACGTGCTCGGCACGCACGCGAATCGGCTGCCCCGTCGCGTCGCGCGGTTCCAGGATCGCCGCATGCGCGCGTGATCCCGTCATCTCCAGCCGCTCCACTCGATAGCCGGTCAGCAGGCGCGCGCCCGCATCCACGGCCCGGGGAATGAGGCTGCGGCTCATGCCCCACCCGGTGTTCGCACCGGCGCGCGACTGCGTCAGGCGCGCCTCTGCCCCGGTGCGCGGCACCTCGGCCACCGACCAGTCCATCGCCGCGGCCCCTCGCGCGAACAGCTCGGAGCTGATCGGCAATCCGCCGTCATGGCCGCGGACGCCGAGCGCATCCTCGGCCCACTCCCAGTGCTTGCGGAGTTCGTCGGGACTGGCGGCATCGAGATCGTATTGCGCCTTCCAACGCAGCAGAGTTTCGGCGGGCGGACGATGCCAGAAGCCGCTGTTCAGTTCCGTGCTGCCGCCGACGCAGCAACCTTCCACGTACGCAATCGGCAGCGCGCCGAGGATCGGCGTCATCCCGCGACTGCGATACAACGCCGACATCGATTCGGTCGTTCCC
>CAZBYY010000367.1:0-3378 GCA_964495855.1 uncultured Acidobacterium sp.
CCGTTTGTGACGCCCGCGATCACCGTGAACGGGTACCTGACCTCATCGCGCGCCGGCACGCTGTCGATTGACGCCGGCCGTGGCGTGGCGATCGGCCTGCGCGTTGATGGCCAGCCCGTCGATGCCGAGGTGATGAAGCAGGGCGTCTCCGTCGGCCCCGGCACGCATGCGATCTCGGTCGGAGGCACGCTGAGCGGCGACAAGTGGTCGCTCGTGCCGCGCTGGAACGGGGCCGATCTTTTCAGCGGCGCCATCGCGACAACGGCGCCACCCGGCACGCTCGACCGCTGGCTGCGCGCCGGCGGCTGGTTCGTCACGCCGCTGCTCGTCCTTCTCCTGTTGCTGACGACGATTCGACACATCGCCGGCCGCGTGCACCAGCCATTGGCCGTCGCGTGGGTCCTCGCGGCAACGGTGGTCATGGCGACGGCAGGCGCGTTCGGATCCGCCGCCGTCGTCCGCCTGTCGCCGCTGCTGCTCGCCGCCGTGCTGTTCCTGCCGCTCGATGCGCGCGTGAGGAACGGGTGGGGCGCGGCGCTGCTCATCGGCGTGCCGTTCATGGCCATGCTGGCCGCGCTGCATGCGCGCGAGGCCGGGGTCTTCACGTGGTACCCCGTCGGCGACGACTTCTGGATGTATCAGCGCTTCGCCTATCGCATCTACCTGCAAGGCTACTGGCTCGAAGGCGGTCAGCCGACCTTCTGGTTTCAGCCGCTCTACCGTTGGATCGCGGGTGCGCTGCACATGGTGTTCGGCGATTCGAGCGTTGGTGAAGTGTTGTGGGACGGCGCGTGCGCCATCGCCGGCGGGTTACTGGCGTTTGCGATCGCTCGATCGGTCGCGAGCTTCCGATGGGCCGCGGCGGCGATGATCGTGCTGCTGTCCGTGCTGACGCTTGGTCCGATCTGGTACCTCTTCGGACGCGGCCTGGCGGAGATCACGTCCATGGGATTGCTGGCCGCCGCCGCGCTGCTGGCGCTGCGCGGCCGCGATGGCTCGTGGATGCCGATCGCGCTGTCGGCGTGCTGTGCGACGCTCGCATTCTACGCGCGGCTGAACAACCTGCCGATGTCGCTGGCGATCATCGCCTTCGCATGGCCGCTTCGATACCGCGCCGGTGACGCATGGTCGCCGCGCTTGTTGTTCGCCCGGGTGTCGAAGCGCGTCCTTTTCGGCACCGCCGTGCTCATCGCCGTTGGGCTGCTGCTCTTCGCAGCCCGCACGTGGCACTACACCGGCGTGTTCAGTCTGCTCTACGGCACGCAAGGCAGTGCGCGCTCTGTGTGGCAGCCGACGGACGATGGGCAGTCGCCGCTGCAGAATGCGATCGGCAGTTTCCTGATGGTGCTGACCATGGCTGATCCGCCGACGTTCGAACCGCGAGGGCTGCCGATTGTGGTCGGGTTCATTGCGTCGGTTCTTGCACTGATTCGCCTGAAGCCGTTCGACCGGCTGCCGATGAATGCGGTGCTCGTGTGCCTCGCCGGCTTCGCCGGCTCCCTGGTCGCGCGCGGGAGCGCCTACCCGGGACGCTTCTCCGCGCATGTCATCCCGGTGGCCACAGGCCTGAGCCTTGCGGCGATTGCGTTGGTCGTGCGGCGGCGGTCGTGGTCATGACGGGCGCGTTTCGCAAGCTTCTCGTCGTGACGGTGCCGGCGTTACTCGCTGGTGTGTTGCTGTCGATGATCGCGGTCGAGATCTGGGTGCGATTGAGCTGGGACGAGCGCCGCGGCATGCCGGGGTTCTACATCAGCGACCCGGAACTCGGCCAGCGGCTCGCGCCCGGGTACGACGGCTGGTTTGCGGGCGTGCCCGTGCACATCAACTCGCTCGGCTTCCGCGACGATCGCGAGTACGCGCTCGACAAACCGCCCGGCACGTTCCGCATCCTCGTGCTTGGCGACTCGGTGACGTTCGGCCACGGCGCCCTGTCGAACACGACCTATCCGTACCTGCTCGAGCAGCGGCTGAAACAGTGGCGGCCGGACGTGCAGTGGCAGGTGTGGAACCTCGGTGTCCCCGGCTACAACACGAGGCAGGAACTGAAGGTGCTCGAGCGCGTCGGCCCTCGCTACCAACCCGATCTCGTCATCGTCGGCTTCTACGAAAACGACCTGCAGGACAACGATGTGTCGACGGAGCCGACCGTGCGGCGGCGGCTTGCCAGCACGATCCAGGGATCGATGCAGCGGTGGCTCTACTCGTACGAGCTCTACAAGCGCATCCTGCTGACGATCCGCTGGCAATGGTTCACGAGCGCGCCCGATCGCGGCCGGATCGACGCGCTCGCCGCCGACGAAGCGCTGGTGTCGCCGCCGGCCGATCGATCAGGCGAGCCCGCGCAGCGGCTCACCGACGTCGATCGATTCGACGACTTCGCAACGTTCGTCTGCAGGGAAGTGGACCGCAATCCGAATCGAGACCGCCTCGCCACGCACCTGGCCGAGGACACGCCGTCGATGGTGATGTGGAAGAAGTCGGTCGAGGCCTTTCAGCGGCTGCACCGGGAAGGCCGATACCGCATCGCGTTCTTCGTCAACATGGCGCCGAACGAATGCCCGGGCGAGGACCGCTACTTCGACGGCGGCGCGCTCGACGATGAGCGGGCGCTCGCCGCGATTTTGGGCAACGGCACACCGGTCGCCAGCAGCGTGCGGGCGTTCCTGCCGTACCGTCCGTCCCAGATGCCTGGGGCGAGCGGCCATTCGATTGGCAACGCCAATCGGGTCAAGGCCGACGCGTTATTCGACTTTCTTCAAACAACTGTCTTGCCTGATGCCTTGAAGCACTAGTTCCGCTATGATGGTCCGCTCGTGTATGAGCTGGCCGCTCGCTCGCATTCGCGAAGTTACGTCGTCGCCGTCGCCCTCGCGGTGGCCGCGCTGTTCGTCTACTCCAGCGCGCTTGATTACTCGCCGGTCTACCTGACCAAAGACGAAGCCAGCTACGCCATTCAAGCGCACGCGGTGGCGACGACCGGGCACGATACGAATGGCCGCCGTTTCCCGGTGTTCTTCCAGGAGAGCGGTTTCGGCATCGGCCGCGACCCGATCTACATCTACGCGACAGCGGCGCTCTTGACCTTCAAGCCGTTGACTGCTGATGTGCTGCGCATCCCAACTACTACGGCGGCGGCCGTATCCATTGGCATCATCGTGCTGGTCGCCTACGAGCTGTACGAGAACCTCGCGGTGGCGGCGGCGACGGGTCTGCTGCTGCTGGTCACACCGGCATTCTTCATTCGCGGGCGCGCGGCGCTCAGCGTGATCCTCCCCGTGCCGTTTCAGTTGGCGTGGTTGTGGTGCCTGCTCCGGTACGCGCGGACGCGCCGGCTGCGAGACATCGCGATCTCGATCGCCGCACTCGGCATCGGCGTCT
>CAZBYY010000368.1:0-3356 GCA_964495855.1 uncultured Acidobacterium sp.
TCTTCGGCACGGCCAAGCTGGCCGCGCCGCGCCGAAAGAACTTTCCGCGGTCGCTTGATGGCGCGCCGTTCCTCGTGCCAACGGTGGGCAAGACGCTGCGCCGCACGCTGGATCAATTCTTCGAGCAACAGCAGATCCGCCCGCGCATCGTGGCCGAGCTCGACGACAGCGCCCTGCTCACGACCTTTGGCCAGGCTGGAACGGGGCTGTTCGTGGCGCCCAGCGTGCTTGAAAAGGAAGTCATGCGGCAGTTCGGCGTGACGGTGGTGGGACGACTGGACTCGGTGCGCGAGCGCTACTTCGCCATTTCCGTGGAAAGGCGATTGAAGCATCCGGCCGTGGTGGCGATCTCCGAAGCCGCCAATGAAATGCTCAGCCCGCCGAAGAAGAAGTAATTCCACACCCGCCGGCCCCGAGGGTCATAAAATCGGGGCATGACACGCTGGTTCTCCATTTCAGCCCTGGTGCTCGCGTTGACCGTTGGTGTCGGCGCGCAGCAACTCGCGCGGTTGTCTGTCCCGTACACGCTCTTCAAGCTGCCGAATGGCCTCACGGTGATCCTGCACCGCGACACGAGCGTGCCGGTGGCCACGGTGAACCTCTGGTATCACGTGGGCTCGGCCAACGAGCGGCCCGGGCGCACCGGCTTCGCGCACTTGTTCGAGCACGTGATGTTCGAAGGCTCGATGCACGTGCCCGAGGGCCAGTTCGATGAGTTGCTCGAAGCCGCCGGCGGCAACAACAACGGGTCAACGACGACGGACCGGACCAACTATTACGAAGACGTGCCGTCGAACGCGCTCGAGCTCGCGCTGTTTCTGGAATCGGATCGCATGGGCTTCCTGCTCGACGACAAGGCGCCCGACAAGATCAACGGCCAGCGCGACGTGGTGAAGAACGAAAAACGCCAGAGTGTCGACAACCAGCCGTACGGCCAGGCGTTCACCGAACTCGGCGCGCTGCTCTACCCGCCGGGACATCCGTACAGCTGGCCGACGATCGGCTCGATGGAGGATCTCACCGCTGCGAGCTTCGAGGACGTCGCGCGATTCTTCCGCACGTATTACGTGCCGTCGAATGCGAGCCTGGTGATTGCCGGCGACATCGACATCGCGAAGACGCGCGCGCTGGTCGAGAAGTGGTTCAGTGATGTGCCCGCAGGCAAGCCGGTCACGCCGCTCACGGCGCCGGCCGTGACGCTCGATGGCATCAAGCGAAAGACGATTACCGACCGCGTGCAGTTGCCACGCCTCTATCTCGCCTGGCACACGCCGCCGCTGCTGAAACCCGGTGATGCCGAAATGGACATCGTCTCGAGCGTGCTCGCGGGCGGCAAGAATTCGCGGCTGTATCGACGTCTCGTCTACGACATGCAGATCGCGCAGGATGTGAACGCGTTTCAGCAATCACAGGCGCTCGGCAGCAACTTCCTCATCATCGCGACGGCGAGGCCCGGGCAATCGCTCGACAAGATCAAGGGCGTGATCGACGAGGAACTGGCCAAGCTGCACGCCGCTCCACCCGAAGCGCGAGAGGTGCAACGCGCGGTGAATCAGTTCGAAGCCAATTTCTACCGCGGCATGGAGCGCGTCGGCGGATTCGGCGGCAAGGCCAACCAGCTCAACGCGTACTACGTCGCGACCGGCGAGCCGGACTATTTCCAGAAAGACCTCGATCGGTATCGTGCGCTGACCGCCGCCGACATCAAGGCCGCCGTCGACAAGTACTTGCCGATGGATCGGCGCGTGGAACTCAGCATCGTTCCGGGAGAACAGAAGTGAAACGGCTGCTTGTCACACTCTTGATCGCTTGCGCCGCCGCGATGGTGTCGGCGCAGCAGGCCCCTGACCGCAGCAAGCCGCCGGTGCCCGGCCCAGCGCCGTCGCTGAAGCTGCCTGCAATTCAAAAGCAGAAACTGTCGAACGGACTGGCGGTGTGGCTCGTCGAGCATCACGAGGTCCCGCTCGCGCAGATCGACCTGATCGTCAACGCCGGCAGCGCCGCCGATCCGATCGGCAAGTACGGCGTGGGCAGCCTCACGGCCGCCATGCTCGACGAGGGCGCCGGCACGCGCTCGTCCTTGCAGATCGCCGACGAGCTCGAATTCCTTGGCGCGAACCTGTCGACGACGAGCTCGTTCGATTATTCGGCGGTGCGGCTGTCGGTGCCGGTGTCGAAGTTGAACGACGCGCTGCCGCTGATGGCGGACGTATCGCTTCGACCGACGTTCCCGTCAACCGACCTCGAGCGGCTGCGCAAGGAGCGACTCACGTCCTTGCTGCAGGCTCGAGACAATCCGGCGCAACTCATCCAGATCGCGTTTCCGCGGATGCTGTTCGGGCCCACGCATCGCTACGGCACGTCCGCAAACGGCCTGCCTGCCGCGATCGAATCGCTGACGGCCGCCGACCTGCAGACGTTTTATCGCGCGCATTACCGTCCCGATAACGCCACGCTGATCGTGGTCGGCGACGTGACGGCTGCATCCATCATGCCGCTCCTCGAAAAGGCGTTCGGCGGATGGAAGACGCAGGGCGTCGCGCCGCTCGTCGCCGATGTACCGCTCGCGCCGCAGCTCAAGGCGCGGCACATTTACCTCGTCGACAAGCCGGACGCGCCGCAGTCGCAGATTCGCATCGGCTGGATCGGCGTGCCGCGTTCGACGCAGGATTACGCCGCACTCCAAGTCCTGAACACGATTCTCGGCGGGTCATTTACGTCTCGGCTCAACCAGAACCTGCGCGAGACGCACGGCTACAGTTACGGCGCGAGCTCGGCGTTCGACATGCGCCGCTCAGCAGGACCTTTCCTCGCGGCAGCTGGCGTGCAGTCGGACAAGACCGCGCCGGCCGTGCAGGAATTCTTCAACGAGCTCAACGGCATCGTGAAGCCGATCAGCGATGCGGAATTGCAGAAGGCGAAGAACTACGCGGCGCTCGGTTTCCCTGCCGAGTTCGAGACCACAGGCGACCTCGCGCGGAAGCTCGAAGAACTGGTCATCTACAACCTGCCTGACACCGCCTACACCGACTTTGTGGCGGCGGTGAACAAGGTCACGGCGTCCGAGTTGCAACGGCTTGCCGCTCGCTACATTCAACCCGACAAGATGGCCGTCGTCGTGGTCGGCGACTTGAAGTCGATCGAGGGCCCGATTCGTCAACTCGGGCTGGGACCCGTGACGGTCGTGTCGATCGACGAATTGTTGCGATAACCCTCTATTCGCGCCGGTCCGTGGCGCCGATATATTCGGCGCCATGTCCGAGTTCCGGGTCGAGAAGCGGCGTGAAGCGGCGGAGGTGACCCTGGTCACGGGCGCTACGCTGTCCGGCGTATTTTTCCTGGCCGGCTCGAGCCAC
>CAZBYY010000369.1:0-3332 GCA_964495855.1 uncultured Acidobacterium sp.
CCGGCATGATCGACGACCCGGGCTCGTTCTCCGGGATGCGCAGTTCGCCGATGCCCGCGCGCGGACCCGACGCATACAGCCGCACGTCGTTGGCGATCTTCATCAACGCGCCGGCGAGCGTGCGGATCGCGCCGCTGGCGTTCGCCATGGCATCGTGGCTGGACAGCGAAGCGGCATGGTTCGACGTTTGACGAAATGGCAGTCCGGTCTCTTCGGCCATGTATCGCGCCGCCGCCTCGCCGAACTTCGGATGCGCGTTGAGGCCGGTCCCCACGGCGGTCGCACCGAACGCCAGCTCACAGAGTGGATCGAACGTCGCCCGGACCGCGACAATGGCGGCGTCGATCTGCGCGACCCAGCCGCCGATCACCTGGCCGAGCGTGATCGGCACGGCGTCCTGCAGGTGCGTGCGCCCGATCATCACGAGATCGGCGTAGGCCTCGGCCTTGGCGGCGAGCGTGTTTCGCAAGTCCATCACCGCCGGCAGCAGGCGGTGCACGATGCCGTCGAGGGTGGCAACATGCATCACCACGGGAAAGCCGTCGTTCGACGACTGCCCCTTGTTCACGTGATCGTTGGGATGCACCGGCGCGTGTGACCCGAGCGGCGAGCCGGCGAGCTGGTTGGCGCGATTGGCGATCACCTCGTTGGCGTTCATGTTGCTCTGCGTGCCGGATCCCGTCTGAAACACCACGAGCGGAAACTCCGCATCGAGCGATCCGTTGATCACCTCGTCCGCGGCGCGCGAAATGAGGTCGGCTCGATCGGCACTCAACATGCCGAGTTCGGCATTGGCGAGCGCGGCGCTTTTCTTCAACAGGCCGAGCGCCCGGATCACCGGCCGCGTCCACACGAATCGCGGCGCGCCGATCGCAAAGAAATGCCGCGACCGCTCCGTCTGCGCGCCCCACAGACGATCGGCCGGGACCTCAATCGGTCCTAACGAATCATGCTCCGTCCGTGTCTTTGGTTCCATCGTTCCAGAGTACCAAAGGTTCCAGCGGCGTCGTTCTGCCGCGGTGCCTGGTACCTCAGCAGAACGATGCGCTTGGTACTTCTGGAACCCCTGGAACCTGGAACCCCAAACCCGCCCGCCGCCAAAGGCCCACCCCTTGCATCGGACCGGCTGGAGGCACGCGACATGAACTTGCGAGAGAAGTACAACGCCGCGATCCAGACGGCGAAGGGCTTTCGGATGGAAGGTTCGGCGGAAGAGCGCGACGGCAAGCTCTACTTCAAGGGCCTCGTCCGCAACCAGGAAGAAGTCAACAAGATCTGGGATGCGATCAAGACCGTTCCCGACTGGCGGAACGACATCGTCGGCGACATCACCGTCGATCCGAACGCGGCGAAGGACACGACGTACACGGTGAAGTCCGGCGACACGCTCAGCAAGATCGCCAAAGAGCACCTCGGCGACGCCGGCGCCTACATGAAGATCTTCGAGGCCAACAAGGATCAGCTGAGCGATCCGGACAAGATCAAGCCCGGCCAGGTATTGAAGATTCCGACGGCTGCGTAACCAGTCCGGCATGGAGGAACATCTCCAGATCCTCTGGCTCTTCGTGCTCGCGGTTCCGGTCGCTTGCGTGGCCTGGACCGTGACGCACGAAGAGGTGTTTCGCGAACCGCGCGATTTCTGCGCGCGCAAGAGCGAGACGTCACGAACGCTCGCCGCACGGAAGTTCTTCTACCTCTTCACGTGTGAGTACTGTTTCAGCCATTACGTGGCGCTCGGCGTCCTGTGGCTCACCGGCTACCGGCTGCTGATTCCCGATTGGCGCGGCGCGATGGTGGCGTGGTTGGCGCTCGTCTGGGTGGCGAACGTCTACATGAGCCTTTTCGGTCGGCTGCGGCTCGACATCAAGCGCGAGCGCGTCGAGATCAAGGCCGAAGAGACGCAAACTCGAGGTGCGGCCGAGGCCCATCCTCGAGCACGAGCGCCGACTTCCTATTTTGGGTAAGCCGCGACGCGGCTGACAGTCGGGCGATGCCACAATAAACGCCGGCTGTTCCGGCGTCAGCCGATGGCGCTCTTTACCGCCTCGACGAGCTGCCCTTCCGCAGGGAATCCGACGCGCGATTTCTCCGCGACCTTCTGCCCGTCCACCCACACGGAGAACTCGCCGCGGCCGCCCGGCTCAATTTGGACGTCGAGGTTCGTCGCCGCCGTGATCGCGGCCGCCGCACGGGCGGCCCGAGGCTCGTAGTTTCAAACGACGCAGTAGCGAATCGTGATCCGCGGCATGCCGACCATGTTACGCCCGCCCCGCGAATTCGCGCGTCTCGGTGTGGACCTTGACCCTCTCGCCTTCCTTGATGAACAACGGCACCTGGATCTCGAGACCCGTTTCGAGCACCGCAGCCTTCGTGACGCTGCCGCTCGCCGTGTTGCCGCGCACGCCCATCTCGGTGTTGGTGACGGTCAGCTCCACGTGCGGCGGAAACACGATGCCGATCGGCTGCCCGTTGTAGCGGTGAATCTGCACCTCGAGATTGTCGATGATCAAGCCGCGATCCTCGCCGAGCGTGTCGGCGCTCAGCGTCAGCGTCTCGTAGGTCTCCTGGTCCATGAAGTGGAACCCGTCACCGTCGGCGTAGGTAAAGGTCGCCTTGGCCATCACCAGATCGGGTTCGCTGAACTTGTCCCCCGCCTTGAAGGTCTTGTCGAACACCGCGCGCGTAATCAGGTTGCGCATCTTCAGGCGGACCAGCGTTTGTCCGCCGCGCGCCGTCGGCGTGGACACCTCGACGTCGAGACAGTGATACGGGGCGTTTTCGTATTCGAAGTAGGACTTGCGCTTGATTTCGATCGCTTCAATCAGTGCAGGCATGCGTTACGGTCTCACCATTAATCCAACGGACAGTCGTGAATAGGCAATGTGATGGCCGACGCTGCCGGTGGGCGGGTCGGTCGACAGGCTCCTCAGGAATCGCAGATCGAACCGCACGCCCACGTTGTTGGTGAACATGCCGGTCGCGCCGACCCCGAGATTCAGTGCGGCAACGGTGCGGCGCACGGTGATGACGTCGAAGAAATCCGCGGACCGCGCGTGGATCAGCCCGCCGCCGACGACCGCGTACGGCCGCAGGCCGCCGCCGGTGACGCCGGGCGGCAGCGACAGCACCAGGTTTCCGGTCAGGTCGTTGACGTAGCTGCCGGTCTTCACGAGAGGCCGGATCGCCGACACCTCTTCGTTGGCAAAGTAACTCGCGATGTTCGTGAATTCCACCTCGTAGCCGACGATGCGATCGCTGGTCTGCCGCGCGGCAATGCCGAGCGCCAGCTTCTTCTTCGCGGCGGCGAGTTCAAGATCGACGATCGACGTCGA
>CAZBYY010000370.1:0-3324 GCA_964495855.1 uncultured Acidobacterium sp.
GTGCCGTCCTTCTTCACGACCATGTAGGGGATCTCTTCGATGCGCTCGTAGCTCGTGAACCGCTTCTTGCACGTGTCGTTCAGGCACTGCCGGCGGCGCCGGATGACGTCGCCCTCGCGACTTTCGCGCGAGTCCACGACCTTGTCGCCGATTTCACCGCAGAAAGGACATTTCACGAGATCGCTCCATCGCCAATGCCCGCGTCCGGCTTCGACAGGCCGCGCAGCTTGAAACCGTCTTGCAGCATGAACACCAGTCCGAGGATCGTGACCGGGATCATCGAGATGGCGTGCAGCACGATCGCCGCACCGACGGCGGTATCGTTCGCCGCGCCATAGAACGCCGTCGCGCCGATGCGGTAGGCCTCGTGAAAACCGCCGACCCCGCCCGGCGTCGGAACGGCCACGCCCACGACCAGCGGCGCGAGCATCAGGAACGACCCGGTAAAGGGCATGACGACACCGAAGGCAATGGACACGGCCCAGATGCCGCCGGCAATCGCGACCCAGATGAGCATCGACCAGGCCAGCGCCGCCAGCAAGCGGCGCAGCTGTCGCACGACGGCGAAGCCTTCGGCGAGCGAACGCGCAAAGCGCGCGATGATGGTGGCGATGCCCGACGGAAGCACCGCTTCCGCCTTCAAGAGCAGGCGATGCAGCGTCTCGGGATGTCCCGCCATGAAAAACATGACCAGCAACGCGCCGAGCGCGACCGGCGTCATCAGCAGCCCGCCGAAGCGCACCGCACTGAACACCGCTGAGTCGCGGGCCTGGAAGCCGCCGTCAAAGAAGACGAGGAACGACGCAAGCAACAGCAACACCGCCACGAGATCCAGAATACGCTCGAGCACAACGGTGGCAAAGGTGGCCGGGACGCTCAGTCCCTCCTGCCGCGCGAGCAGGTACGGCCGAATGACTTCCCCGGCGCGCGCGGGGAGCACGGCGAGCGCCGCAAACCCGATGATCGTGGTGCGAAAGACCACGTTGAATCGAGTCTTCCCGAGCGGCTCCAGCACGTACTGCCAGCGCTTGGCGCGGGCGAGAAACACCACGACCTGGCTCAGCATCGCCAGCCAGAGATAATCGGCACGCGCCGCCTTGACCGATGCCCAGACTTGATGAAGATCGGCATTTCGCAGGAACACGGCAATCAGCCCAACGGCGAGGCCGATGGCGATGACCGTCCGTATGATGTTTCGCAACTCGTTCTCATACTACCGGAAGTGTCTCTCCCCAGACACACCCAACTGATTGGAGTATTGCGCGCAATCCGTGGCGCGTTTACCATGTTGCTTCCAGCCTACGCGCAAGGCCATGGCGAGGCAGGCTTTTCACGCGAGCGCCCGTGCCTTCACACGTCCTCTTAGATACGAAACTTGACGGCCTCACGCGGGTCCGCCGCGGCAAGGTGCGTGACGTGTACGCTGTCGGCGATCAGCTGATCATGGTCGCAACCGATCGCATCTCCGCGTTCGATCACGTGCTGGGGTCCGGCATTCCCGACAAGGGCCGCGTACTGAACCAGTTGTCGGCCTTCTGGTTCGGCCGCACCAGCCACATCGTGAAGAACCATCTGATCTCGACGAACGTGAACGAGTATCCGGCCAGCGCGCGCCCGTTCACCGATCAGCTCGAAGGCCGTTCGAGCCTCGTCCGCCGCACCAACCCGCTTCCGGTCGAGTGCGTGGCGCGCGGCTACATCTCGGGATCGGGCTGGAAGGACTACAAGGCGACCGGTGAAGTGTGCGGCGTGAAGTTGCCGCCGGGCCTCCGCGAATCCGATCCGCTGCCGGAGGTGATGTTCACGCCGGCCACGAAGGCCGAATCCGGCCACGACGAAAACATCAGCGAGGCCGAAGCCGCCAAAGTGGTTGGCACCGAGTTGCTCGCGCGCCTCAAGACGCTCACGCTGGAGCTGTATGCGCACGGCGTCGCGCATGCGGCATCGAAGGGCATCATCCTCGCCGACACCAAGTTCGAGTTCGGACTCACCGACGATGGGGAGTTGATCCTGATCGACGAGATGATGACGCCGGACTCGTCGCGGTATTGGCCGAAGGATACATACGCGCCTGGCGGCCCGCAGAAGAGCTTCGACAAGCAGTACGTCCGCGATTATCTCGAATCGATCAAGTGGAACAAGATGCCGCCGGCGCCCGCCCTGCCCGATGACGTCGTGCAGAACACCCGCGCCAAGTATCTCGACGCCTTCCGCCGCCTGACCGGTCGCGAGTTACAGGTTGGGCCCGCGTCTACCTCCGTCGCGCAAGGCTGATCGTGCACAAACTCCTCGATGAACTCGTGACCGAGATGGTCACCCGCGGCGTCCACTTCGAAGACGCGCAACGCGAGTTCGAAAAGCGCTTCCTTACGCAGGTGATCGACAACAGCGCCGGCAACCTGACGAAGGCGGCCGACACGATCGGCGTGCACCGGAACACCCTCTCCCGCAAGATCAAAGAGCTGAAGATCAAGACGCGGTCGGCCTAGCGTCCTCTCCCCTTCGGCTCGGCACCCGGCACCAGCACGTCAGTGCCGCCGCATCCTTGACACGCATTTTCACCGTCCGCTATCATTAGCAGTCGTGCATGTTGACTGCTAGCTCAGTAGGCAGTTGAGTGCCAGCAATCGAACGCATCAGCTAACAGCCGCCGGCCCGGCCGGCGCTATCAGATCAGACGGAGAGCACCACCTATGGCTTTAAGACCGCTCCACGACCGCATCCTCGTGCAGCGCATTGAGGAAGAAGAACAGAAAGTCGGCGGCATCATCATCCCCGACTCCGCCAAGGAAAAGCCGCAGCAGGGCAAGGTTGTTGCCGCCGGCAATGGCAAAGCCGACAAGGACGGCAAGCGCATTGCGCTCGACGTCAAGGAAGGCGACACGATTCTGTTCGGCAAGTACTCCGGACAGGAAGTGCGCGTCGACGGCGAGGATTACCTGATCATGCGCGAAGACGAAGTGCTCGCCGTGATCGAGGGTGGCAAGAAGAAGTAACCAGCTGACGGAGATTCAATCAACATGGCTAAACAGATTATTTACGGCGAACAGTCGCGCCAGGCGATCCTTCGCGGCGTGAACCAGCTGGCAGACGCGGTCAAGGTGACCCTCGGCCCGAAGGGCCGCAACGTCGTCCTCGACAAGAAGTTCGGCTCCCCCACCATCACCAAGGACGGCGTGACGGTGGCCAAGGAAATCGACCTCAAGGATCCGCTCGAGAACATGGGCGCGCAGATGGTTCGCGAAGTCGCCAGCAAGACCTCGGACACGGCCGGTGACGGCACGACGACGGCGACGGTGCTCGCGCAGGCGATCTTCCGCGAAG
>CAZBYY010000371.1:0-3306 GCA_964495855.1 uncultured Acidobacterium sp.
CGCCGGATTGCGGGTGAAGCCCACGCCCGTACCCGACCGATCGCCGGTGTTGCCGAACACCATCATTTGCACGTTGACCGCCGTGCCGATCGAATCGGGGATGTCGTAGATGCGCCGGTATTCCTTCGCGCGCGCGTTGTTCCAGGAGCGAAACACCGCATTCCTGGCGCCGCGAAGCTGTTCCATCGGATCTTGCGGGAAGGCCTTCTTCGTGTGCTTCAGCACCACGTCCTTGTACTTGGCCACGACCTCGCGCAATGCGGCCTCATCAAGATCCGTGTCCAGGGCGGCGTTCTTCGCGTGCTTCGTGGCCTCAAACTCGTGCTCGAATGCCGACTTGGGAATTTCGAGCACCACCGAGCCGAACATCTGGATGAAGCGGCGGTAGCTGTCGAACGCGAAGCGCCCGTTGCCGGTCCACGCCTTCAAGCCTTCGACGGTCTTGTCGTTCAATCCCAGGTTGAGGATCGTGTCCATCATGCCGGGCATCGAGAACTTCGCGCCCGAACGCACGGACACGAGCAGCGGCTTCTTCTCGGACCCCAGCTCCGCGCCGGCCGTCTTTTCGAGCTGCCGCAGAGCTGCGACCATTTCCTTCTCGATGTTCTCGGGCAGCTTCGACTTGTTCGCGTAATACAGATTGCACGCGTCGGTCGAGATCGTGAAGCCAGGCGGCACCGGCAAGCCGGCATTGGTCATCTCGGCGAGACCCGCACCCTTACCGCCGAGCGTGTCCTTCATGGTGCGATTGCCGTCGGCCTTGCCCTTGCCGAACGAGTAGACGAACTTCTTCGGGCTCTTGGAACCCTTGGAACTCTTGGAACGTTTGGAACCCCTGGTTTTCGCCACAGCCTATTTCTCCTCAGGAACGATCTCTGACACATCCGCGAGTTGCAGGATCAGTGTTTCGAGTCGTTTCAATAATCTCAGTCGCGCGTCGCGCAACGTCTCGTCGTCTGCCATCACCATCACATCGTCAAAGAACTTCGCGACCGTTGGGCCGAGCTTGGCAGCCGCGGCGAACGCATCGCGATAGCCCGTGCCGGACGCCACGGTTGCCTCGACGATTGGCGCCAGTTTCTGCACCTCGGACGCGAGAGCCAGTTCCGCCGGCTCGGTGAGCCGTCCGCCGCGATCAGCCGCGTTCGCATCAAGATTCTTGGCGATGTTGCGCACGCGCTTGAAGAGGATCGCCAGCTGCTTGAAGTCCGGGGTCTCCGTGCACTCCGGAAGCGCTTCGAGCTTGCGCTTCGCCGTGAGCGGCGCCAGCTGACGCGCATCGCCATGCGTCACCGCGCGAACATTGCGGCTGTCGTACCCGCGCTGTTCCAGCACGAATCGCACACGATCCACCATGAACTGCCAGAATGCGTCGTCCATCGACTCGCTGACGAGATCACCGAGCGTCAGCCGCAAGTCGAGCCCGGTGAGTTCCGGCAGGTCGACGAGTACCCGCACCACGCCTTGGGCCGCACGACGCAGGCCATAGGGGTCGCGTGACCCCGTCGGCCGCTCGCCGGCAGCGAACATGCTCGTGAGCGTGTGCAGCTTGTCCGCGAGCGACACCGCCGCCCAGCTCACCGCGGCCTTGCCCAGTTGCTCGCGCGTCGGCGGAGCGTTCTGCTCAACCGCCGCGGGCAGATAGTGGAAGTAGATCGCCTTCCAGACTTCGTCGGGACGGCCATCTTCGCGAGCGTAAATGCCGCCCATCGTGCCCTGGAGCTCCGTCAGCTCGCGGACCATGTCCGTGCCCAGGTCCGCCTTGCACAGCCGGCCCGCCTCCCGCGCGAACGCTTCGGCCTGCGGCGCCTTCAACACGTGCGTCGCAAGGTGCGCAGCCAGGTCGCTCACCTTCTCAGCCTTCTGCTGGTAGGTGCCAATCTTCTTGTGGAACAGCACCGTATTCAGCCGGTCGAAATACGAGGCGAGCGGCTGCTGGCGATCGGACTGATAAAAGAACTGCGCATCGCGGAGGCGCGCCGTCAACACGCGCTCCATGTTTCTCGACACGACCTCGGGTTGATCCGGTTCCATGTTGAGCACGGCGAGGAACACCGGCATCAGCTTGCCCTGGTCGTTGGCGAGCGGGAAGAAATGCTGATGATGGATCATCGTCGTTGTCAGCACTTCCTCAGGCAGCCGCAGGAACTCGCTGTCAAAGCCGCCGGACACGACGACCGGGTACTCAACGAGATCCGGCACCTCATCGAGCATGCCCTGGCCGACCAAGGAGCGGGCGATGCGCCCGCCGCGGCGGCGCGCTTCGCTGTCGAGCTCGCGCGCGATGCGCTCCTGTCGTTCGCGTCGATCGAGGATGACGAAGTGCTCGGCGAGCCGCTTGCGATAGTCGTCGAAGTGCTTAACCTTCACGGCGCGACCCGGACGGCCGGTCGTGGTCAGGAATCGATGCCCGTACGTGTTCGGTCCCGCGTTGATCTCCTGCACGCGCGACCCCGCTGCGAGCGGCGAACGGCTGATGGTGAACGGCACCACGCGGCCGCCGAAGAGATACAGGATCCAGCGAATCGGCCGGCCGAACGGTAATTCGCCCTTGCCGTCTTCAAGCTGCGCATCCCAGCGCATCTGCTTCGGAAACGACATGCCGCGCAGCACGTTGGTGAGCACCTCCGGCAGGACATCGACCGTCGTCTTGCCGCGCTGATGCTTCCGCACCGCGATGTACTCGCCCCTCGGCGTCGTCACGCGCTCGATCTGGTCGTGGGTGGCGCCTTGTTTCTTGACGAAGCCGGCACCCGCCGGCGTAAGCGTGCCATCCGCGGCGAACGCCGCAGACACCGGCGGCCCCGTGACGAGCTCTTCAAGATCCGTCTGCCGCTCGGCAATCCTCGCGGAACGCACCGTCAGGCGCCGCGGCGTGCTGAAGGTTTCGATCGGCTCGTCGGCCGTTAGCCGCGCCTCTTTCAACTTCGCTTCGAGCACGTGCCCGAGCTGTGTCGTCAGGCCCGGCAGCCAGCTTGCCGGAATCTCTTCGGTGCCGATTTCAAGAAGGAGTTCGCGATCCATTACGCGGCCTCCTCCGTGTAGCGTTTGCAAATCGCCAGCGCCAACTGCCGCACGCGCAGGATGTAAGCCATGCGCTCCGTCACGCCGACGCTGCCGCTCGAATCGAGGAGGTTGAACAGGTGCGAGCACTTCAAGCAGTGCTCGAGCGCCGGCAGGATCAAGCCGCCCTTCAAGAGTTCCTCACCGAACTTGTAGTTTTCCTCGAACTGGTGACGGTGGAATGACGAAAAGCGCTCGGCATCGATGCCCGTGTGCTGATTGAACGCGTACTTCGACTGCTCG
>CAZBYY010000372.1:0-3298 GCA_964495855.1 uncultured Acidobacterium sp.
GTAGGCCTCCAGCTCGGCGCGGGAGCGGTTCTACTTGTCTTCGTCCGGCATCGACCACGTCACGCCCAGGGCCATGCCGCGGGGCAGGATCGTCACCTTGCGCACCGGGTCGCACTCGGGGATGAGCTTTGCGACAAGGGCGTGACCGGCTTCGTGATAGGCGGTGATCTCCTTCTCGCGGTCGCTCATGAGCCGGCTCTTCTTCTCCGGCCCCATCAGCACGCGGTCGATGGCTTCCTCGCAGTCGTCCATCTCGACCGCGTTCTTGTTCGAACGCGCGGCGAGAAGCGCAGCCTCGTTGAGCAGGTTCTCGAGGTCGGCGCCCGAGAAGCCCGGGGTGCGACGGGCGAGGATCTCGAGGTCGATCTCCTCGGCGAGGGGCTTGCCGCGGCTGTGGACCTTGAGAATGGCTCGTCGCCCCGCAACGTCGGGCTTGTCGACACTCACGTGCCGATCGAATCGTCCCGGACGGAGAAGTGCGGGGTCGAGCACGTCCGGCCGGTTCGTGGCAGCGAGCACGATAACGCCGTTGTTGGCCTCGAAGCCATCCATCTCGACCAGGAGCTGGTTCAGGGTCTGCTCGCGCTCATCGTGTCCGCCGCCCAGGCCCGCGCCACGCTGGCGCCCCACGGCGTCGATCTCGTCGACGAACACGATGCAGGGGGCGGTCTTCTTGGCCTGCTCGAACAGGTCGCGAACGCGCGACGCGCCGACGCCCACGAACATCTCGACGAAGTCAGAACCGGAGATCGAGAAGAACGGCACGTTGGCTTCGCCCGCGACTGCGCGCGCCAGCAACGTCTTGCCCGTGCCCGGAGGGCCCATCAGCAGCACGCCCTTGGGAATGCGGCCGCCAAGCTTCTGGAACTTCTGCGGCTCCTTCAGGAATTCGATGATTTCCTGCAGCTCGCTCTTCGCCTCTTCCGCGCCGGCGACATCACGGAACGTCACCTTCTTTTGCGCCGAGGACGACAGCTTGGCCTTGCTCTTGCCGAACGACAGCGCCTTGTTGCCGCCGCTCTGCACCTGGCGCATGAAGAAAATCCAGAAGCCGATGAGCAGCAGGATCGGCGCCCACGACAGCAGCAACGCGGCCCACGGCGAGGCCGTCGGCTCCTTCGCCTGCACGATCACTTTCTTCTCGATCAGGCGGTTGACGAGGCCGTCGTACTGCGCCGGCAGGGTCGTGCGGAACAGTTCCTTCGCGTGCGTCTGTCCGGTGAGCTCGCTTCCGGTAATCGTGACCGTGGCGACCTGGCCCGAATCCACCCATGAGATGAATTCGCTGAAGGTGACCGGCAACTCGTTACGCTGGAATCGCGATGAAAAATTCCAGACCAGGGCGACCAGGACGATCATCGCCACCCAGAAAACGACGCTCTTTACTGTCGTGTTCAACACTTCCTCCAGACGCTCTGACGGGGTGCGTTAGCGTCTCAGGGTCAAGACTACCACGCTCGTCGTACGCGAGGTTACCCGAAACGGATCCGCCAACACCTGCCCCGCCACCCACACAATTTCGCCCGTTTCCGTCGTGACGATGGGCACCAGGTCCCGCTCGTCGCGCGGGACTTTGCGATCGACGAGCACGTCCTGCACTTTCTTGCGCCCCGGTGCACCAAGCGGCCGGAGCCGGTCACCAGGACGGCGATGCCGCACAATCAAGCGCGACCCGATAGCGGTCGCGTCCACCGCCACCTGCACCGCATCCGTCGGCACCCTCGCAGAAACATCCGTCGGCCCCTCGGCGGTCAGCGACCACGCCCCGTGCGGCGCCTCGACGGTTCCGGGGATGTCCAGCCACAACTCGACGTCGTCTACGGAAGCGGCCGGGGCTGGGGGACTATTAGTTAAGACAACCGTCGAGCCAAAACGTTCCACGAATAATTCAGGAATATTCGGCCTGATCCCGCCGTGCACCGCGGCGCTCAATTCATCCGCCTCCTCTAGGCCATACGTGCGGTCGGGGTTCGCGGTTTCGAGCGCATACCGGGCCACGCGGCGCGCCAATGCGGTCGGCAATTTGGCAAACTCCACCGCGTCAACTTTGACGCGCGGTCCGGCCGTGTCATCTGGCCCGCCGCGCTCCTCGGCGTCCACGCACTTCAGGAACGCGGCGTTCGCGAGCCGCTCGAGAAATTCTTCGTCGCCCCGGAGAATCTCGGCCGCGCGCGCCAGTGCGGCATCCGCCTGCGCATTGATCGCGCGAAGCAATGGCAAGACGTCGTGGCGAACGAGATTGCGTGGGATCGATCGATCCGTGTTCGTCACATCCTCGCGCCACGTTTCACCCCGATCGCGAAGGAAGCGCTGCAACTGCTCGCGCGTGCACTCAAGCAGCGGCCTGACGATCCAGTCGCGCCGCGGTTGCATCGCCGCCAGACCGCCACCGCCGGCCCCACGAGTCAGGCGAAGCAACACCGTCTCCGCCTGGTCGTCGCGCGTGTGAGCCACTGCGACAAGGTCGGCGCGCAGCGTCTTGCGTGCCTCGTCGAAGAACCGGCGCCGCGCATGACGACCGGCCACTTCCATCGAAACACCCCGAGCGCCGGCCTCGGCCGTCACATCGGCATCGCCCATCACCGCCGGCACCCCAAGCCGCTCGGCCAACCCACGGCAAAACACGGCATCAGTGTCCGCATCCGCACCGCGGATGTGATGATTCAAGTGTGCGACTCCGGCAAGAACGATCTCGCCGCGAGTCGCGAGCTCGCGCAAGATGAACAAGAGCGCAACGGAGTCCGATCCGCCCGAGACGGCGGCCACGACGCGGGAACCCGGTGGCCAAAGCCGATGCTTCCCCGCAAAAGCGCGGGCGTGGTCAACAACATCCTTCATCAGGTTCCTCGAGCCCAACAACTTACTACCACCTGTCTGCGGGCCAATACTTCAATTGACGTGCTTGCGCGCTGACAGCTAGCATCGCGCATGCTCGCCATCGTCGCGATCCTCTCGCTCGTCGCCATGCAATCGCCCGCACCGAATGCGGCGCTTCGTATCCGCGTGATTGCCGGCGAGGATGCAGTCAACGTCATTCAACAGAAGACGGCAGTCGCTCCGATCGTGGAAATCCGCGATCGCAACAACGTTCCGGTGGCCGGGGCCACAGTGACGTTTACGATCGGTGGCAACTCCGCCGCGTTCGCGGGAGGCGCACAAACGCTGACCGTCGTGACCAATGCCGCCGGTCAAGCAACCGCAGCGGGTTTGAGCCCTGTTGCGAGCGGCGCGGTGCACATCAACGTCGCAGCGGCGTTTCAGAGTCAAAAAATCGCCGTCACCATAGCGCAAACCCACG
>CAZBYY010000373.1:0-3245 GCA_964495855.1 uncultured Acidobacterium sp.
GAAGTGATGACCGGCTTCCGTGTCGCTCGCGGCGGCGCGGCCGAGCGGTACGGTGTGGTACCGGATTTGATCACGCTTGGAAAGATCGTCGGCGGCGGCATGCCGTTGGCGGCGTTTGGCGGCCGCCGATCGCTCATGGAGATGGTCGCGCCGCAGGGTCCGGTGTATCAGGCCGGCACGTTTGCCGCGCACCCGCTGTCGATTGCGGCCGGACTTGCGATGCTCGATGCCATTGACGCGCACGCAGATCTCTACGAGATCCTCGAAGCGCGAGGAGCCGTGTTGCAGGCCGGCATGACGGTCGCTGCGGCGGCCGCAGGTGTGCCTGTGTCATTCCAGCGCGTGGCGTCGATGTGGACGATGTTCTTCAGCGACCGGCGGGTGCGGTCGTGGGACGACGCCGGCGCCGTCGATCGCGACCGTTTCGCGCGCTTCTTCCGCGCGATGCTGTCGCGCGGTGTGCTGTTGCCGCCGTCGCCATTCGAGGCGGCGTTTGTGTCGGCCGCGCACGATGCGTCCGTGATTGAGGAAACCATTGCCGCCGCCAGGGCGTCGCTGAAGGAGACCGCGGCATGAACGATCGCTTTCTTCGCGCCTGCCGCCGGCAGCCCGTCGACCGCACACCGCTGTGGATCATGCGGCAGGCGGGGCGCTACCTGCCTGAATACCGTGAACTGCGCCGTCGAGCGGATTTCCTGACGGTGTGCCGGACGCCGGAGCTGGCGGCCGAGGTGACGCTTCAGCCGCTGCGCCGATTCCCGCTCGACGCCGCGATTCTCTTCGCCGACATCATGACGCCGCTCGATGCGTTCGACATCGGGCTCACCTTCGATCCCGGGCCGAAGATCGCCAATCCGATCCGCACGCGCGAAGCCGTCGATCGTCTCCATGCGAAGCCGGCAGCGGAAGCGGTCCCGTACGTCGCCGAGACGCTGCGCGTGTTGCGTCGCGAGCTCGAAGGCAAGACGCCGGTGATCGGTTTTTGCGGAGCGCCGTTCACGGTTGCGGCCTACCTCGTGCAGGGCGAAGGCAAGGAGGGCTTTGGCGCGTTGAAGCGCTGGATGTTCGCGGATCCCTCCACGGTACTGGCGCTGCTCGACAAGCTGGCGGCGGCGATGGCCGACTACGTGCGCCTGCAGATCGATGCCGGGGCGCAGGCGATCCAGGTCTTCGACTCGTGGGCGGGCATCCTCGACGAGGCCGACTACCGGCGCTTCGCGTTGCCGGGCGTGCTGACGATCGTCAACGCCGTTCGCGAGCGCGGCGTCCCGGCGATCTACTTCCTGAACGGCGCGCCGCACCTGATCGATGTGGCGGCAACCGTGCAGCCCGACGTGCTCGGGGTGTGCTGGCGGTTGCCGCTCGATCAGGTTGCCGCCCGTGTGGGTCCGGCGATCGCGTTGCAGGGCAATCTCGATCCGCATGTGCTGTTTGCACCCGCCGACGTCGTCCGGGAACGCGCCATCGACGTGCTGCGCCGCATGGACGGCCGTCCCGGTCACGTGATGAACCTCGGTCATGGCATCCTGCCCGAGACGCCGATTGCCGCCGTCGAAGCCCTCATCGAAACCGTCCACGCGCATGGGCGGGCCCCGGTCGAGGCTGCATGAATTCCACGCTGCAGCTCATCGAGCGGTACGACCGCCCGGGTCCTCGCTATACGTCGTATCCGACGGCGGTCGAATTCCACGACGGTGTCAACAACGACGCGTATGTAGCCCGCCTGGCGGCGCTCAATGAGGCGGCCGACGAGCCGTTGTCGGCGTATCTGCACTTGCCGTTCTGCCAGGAACGCTGCTCCTTCTGCGGCTGCAACGTGGTCATCACGCCGCATAAAGACGTCGCCGCCCGGTACTTGTCCGCCGTCGAGCAGGAAATCGACCTGCTCGCCTCACACCTGCCTGCCCGCCGCACGGTGGCGCAGATGCACTGGGGCGGCGGCACGCCAACGTATTACGAGCCGGCGCAGCTCGAAGGGCTGTTTGCCCACTTCGCAACGCAGTTTTCGTTCACCACGGATGCCGAGATCGGCATCGAGGTCGATCCGCGTGTCACGACCTTCGAGCATCTCGACCGCTTGCGCGCGCTCGGCTTCAACCGCCTGTCGATGGGCGTGCAGGACTTCAATCCGCGCGTGCAGGAAGCGGTCAACCGCATCCAGTCGTTCGAGCTGACGCGCGATCTCGTGGTGCATGCCAGAGGGATCGGCTACGGGTCGATCAACATCGATCTGATCTACGGGCTGCCGCACCAGGCAACGGACACGTTTGCGGTGACGCTGGAGCAAGTCCTGCAACTCCGTCCGGATCGCGTCGCGGCGTACTCATTTGCGTTTGTGCCGTGGATGAAGGCGCACATGAAGCAGCTCGACATCGAGGCGCTGCCGATGGTGGAGACCAAGCTGGCGCTGCTTGCGCAAACGGTTGACGCCTTCACCTCGGCCGGGTATCGGCAGATCGGCATGGACCACTTCGCGCTGCCGAGCGACGAGCTGGCGCGTGCGGTGGATGCGCGCACCCTGCATCGCAACTTCATGGGCTACACCGTGAAGTCCACGAGCGACATGGTGGCGATGGGCGTGTCGGCGATCGGCGACGTGCGCGGTGCCTTCGTGCAGAACACCAAGAAGTTGCCGGAGTACTACGGCGCGGTGGAGTCGGGCCGCTTCCCGATCGAGCGCGGCTATGAGCTGACCGAAGACGACCACATCCGCCGCCATGTGATCACCCAACTGATGTGCAACTTCACCCTTGACCTGCGCGCGGTGGAACGCCGGTTCGCGATCGACTTCGCCGACTATTTCGCGAGCGAGTTGCACACACTCAGCACCGGTCCGCAATCGCCGGTCGCCGATGGCCTGCTGAGCGTGCGGCCCGATCGACTCGACGTGCTGCCGCTCGGCCGGATGTTCGTGCGCAACATCTGCATGGCGTTCGATAAGTACTTGCCGATGCGTACCGCCGGTCCGAAGCCGGTCTTCAGCCGGACGGTATGACTCCACGTCGCGTCATCGTCGCCGGCGGTGGCATCAGCGGCCTGGCCGCGGCGTTCACATTGCAACAGGAAGCCCAACGGCGGCAGCTGCCGCTTACGGTCACGTTGCTTGAGGCCGCGCCGGAGGCGGGAGGTCACGCGCGGACGATCGCAGAGGAGGGCTGGGTCGTCGAGCGAGGGCCGAATGGATTTCTGAGCTCAGGAGAAGAGACGCTCGCGCTGATCGACGATCTGCAGTTGCGACCGCGGCT
>CAZBYY010000374.1:0-3236 GCA_964495855.1 uncultured Acidobacterium sp.
AGCGCGACGTACTCTTTCTCGACCTCGCGATCGTGAAACTGCCGCGCCAGTTCGTTGTGCGCCTCGTCGTTCTTGGCGACGACCATCACGCCCGACGTGCCCTTGTCGAGCCGATGCACGATCCCCGGCCGGACTTCGCCGCCAATGCCACTGAGGTCCTTCACGTGATGCAGCAGCGCGTTCACGAGCGTGCCCGTCGGATTGCCGGCCGCCGGATGCACGACCATGCCGGCGGGCTTGTTGATGACGACGATGTCGGGATCGTTGAAGAGGATGTCGAGCGGCAAATCCTCGGGCAGCGCCGTTGAGGGCTGCGCCTCCGGCACGACGACGGTGATGACGTCGCCTTCGCGCATGTCGCTATTGGGCTTGACCTTCTTGTGACGCGAATGCGTGACCTGGCCGTCCTCGATCAGGCGCTGGACCTGCGACCGGGAGAAGTCGGGAAGCTGTCCCGTCAGGTAGCGATCGAGCCGCTCGCCGGTGTGGTCGGCTTCGGCGGTGAACTCGAGACGGGTCACGGGCGCAGAGGTGCTGAGGTGCAGAGGTGCATGCGTGCTGCGTGCGCGGTGCGCGGTGCCTTCGGGAAGAACAGTGTGGGCGGCACTATGCACCGAGCACTACTGCACACTTGCACCTTTGCACCTTTGCACCCTAAACAAACCGCGGCTTACGCGGACCACGAGAGAGATCGGCGGGCTCCGCATGCGTCGTCGTCGGGCGGCTCAAATACCACAGCATGAACAAGCTGAGTGGCGCGAGCACCACCGAGATGAACTGCGAGGTGGACAAGTAGTTCAGCACCATGCCGCGATCGTCGCCGCGGAAGAATTCGATGATGAAGCGCGACACCGAGTAGAGCAGCGAGAAGCTCCAGAACGTGCGGCCCGCAAAATGGCCGGGCCGCTTCTCGAGCGCGAGCAGGGCCGCCAGGATGATCAAGCCCGCGGCTGATTCATACAGCTGCGTCGGATGCAGCGGCACATTGAGCGGAGTCCCGACGTTGAAATTCGCAGCGGGATCGGTGAACGTGACCGCCCAGGCGACGGTCGTCGGCTTGCCGTAGCAGCAGCCCGCCATCAGGCACCCGAGGCGGCCCACCATGTAGCCGAGCGCGATGCCGGGCGCGAACAAGTCGCCGGAGGGCCAGAGCGGCAGGCGATGCTTCCTCAGCTGCCAGATACAGACCACGATTGCGGCGATGAGGCCGCCGTAGAAGACGCCTCCGGATCGCAGCAGCGTCGTGAAATCCTGCCAGCTGCTCGTGAAGTGATTGAAGTCAACGATGAAGAGCAGCGCCTTCGCGCCGACAAGCGCGGAGATGATCACCCAGATCAGGAGGTCCATGATCCGGTTGCCATCCACACCGGCGGCGCGGGCGCGCTTGACGGCGAGCCACAGGCCGAGGAGGTAGGCCGAGGCGAGCAGGACGCCGTACGAATAGATGGTGACCGGGCCGGCGCTAAACAGGATCGGATGCACGGTTCTTACCTACACCAAGGATATCGAGAATCATGAAGATCACGCCAACGGTGATCGCGGCATCGGCGACGTTAAACGCCCAGAAATGCCAGTCGTTCCAGTAGGCGTCGACGAAATCGAGCACGTAGCCGCTGGTGGCGCGGTCGATGAGGTTGCCGACGGCGCCGCCGAGCACGCCGGCAATGCCGACCCTGGCCAGCCGATCCGCGAGCGGGACGTTGGCGGCGTACCACGCGACCCCGGCAAGCGCGAGCGTGGCGATCAGGAACAGCACGACGGTCTTGAAGGGGAAGTCCACGCCGTTCAACATGCCGAACGCCGCGCCGGTATTGTGCACGCGCGTCAGGTCGAGGAACCCGGGAATCACTTCGCGGCTCTGGTGCAGCGCGAGCGCCGGGCGAATCATCGCCTTGGTGACCTGGTCGAGGACGACCACCACGACGGCCACGATCAGTTCGAGCTTGCGTGACTGCAGCACTTAGAGGCTCACGGGTTCGGCAAGCGCATCGATGCAGCGCGGGCACAGGCCCGCGCGCTCCGGGTCGGCGCTCACCTCGGGAACGTATCGCCAGCAGCGTTCGCACTTCGTGCCGCGGGCGCGTTCAACGACGACCGCACTGCCTGCGGTCAACTCGACTTCGGAGACACCAAACAGCGTCGGCAGGAAGTCGCGATACTCGTTCAGCAGCGCGGCGGTGTCGCCGTCTGCGCCGATGGTCACCCGCGCCGACAGGTTCGCGGCGATCGTCTTGTCCTTGCGCTTCTCTTCGAGCTGCAGGTTGACCTGATCACGCACGCCGGCCAGCTTCGACCAGCGATCGAGCAGCGCCGCATCCTTCCACTGATCCACGTCGCGCGGGAACAGCGCCATGTGCACGGATTCTTCGCGATCGCCCGGCAGCAGCCGCCACAACTCGTCCATGGTCACCGACAGCACCGGCGCCAGCAGGCGCGCGAGGCCATCGACGATGATGAACATCGCGGTCTGGCCGGAGCGGCGCGCTTCCGACTTGGCGCCGAAGGTGTACATGCGGTCCTTGGTCACGTCGACGTAGAACGCGCTGAGGTCGACGGTGATCAGGTGGTTGGCGGCCTGGAAGATCGCCGGATAGTCGTAGTCCTCATACGCCTTCACGATCTTCTCGGCGGCGTCGGCGTACTTGGCAAGCGCCCAGCGATCGATTTCGGGCAGGCGCGCCTTCGGCACGCTGTCGTCCGTCGGGTGGAAGTCGTAGAGGTTGGCAACCAGCACGCGGATCACGTTGCGGATCTTGCGGTAGCTCTCGACCGTGCGCGTCAGCACTTCCTTGCCGATGTTGATGTCGTAGCGGTAATCCACCATCGACACCCACAGGCGGAGGATCTCCGAGCCGCTCTGCTTGATCACGTCCTGCGGCGCCGTGGTGTTGCCGAGCGACTTCGACATCTTGCGGCCGTGCTCGTCCATGACGAAGCCGTGGGTGAGCACCTGGTCGAACGGCGCGCGGCCGCGCGTACCGATGCCGACGAGCAGCGAGCTGTGGAACCAGCCGCGATGCTGGTCGCTGCCCTCGAGGTAAATGTCCGCCGGCCAGTGATGATGCTCGCGGAACGGCAGCACCGCCTCGTGGCTCGATCCGGAATCGAACCAGACATCGAGGATGTTGTTCTCGCGCTCGAATTCCCTGCCGCCGCACTCGGCGCACGTCATGCCGGCGGGAATGAACTCCTCGACCGGCCGCTCGTACCACGCATCAGCGCCGTAGACGTCGAAC
>CAZBYY010000375.1:0-3225 GCA_964495855.1 uncultured Acidobacterium sp.
CGGCGAACCAGCAGCAGCGCCAGTCCCGCGACGCCGACGATCAGCAACTGGCCGAACTCCACGCCGAGGTTGAACGCAAAGAGCGACCAGCCGAGCGCGGCTCTTGGCAATCCGAACTCCTTCAACACATACGCAAAGCCGAAGCCGTGGATCAGCCCGAAGGCCACCGCAAGCCACGCGCGAATGTCCGTGGCGTGCGCGGCGTCTTTGCGGTTCTTGATCACCAGCAGGTTGTCGGCTCCGACAACGACGATGGTCAACGCGATGAGCGGTTCGATGAACCGCGGAGACGGCGATACGACGTCGAGCGCCGCCAGCGACAGCGTGATGCTGTGGCCGACCGTGAACGACGTCACGATCAGCGCTAGCCGTGCCAGCGAGCCGCCGAGCAGCAACAGGCCGATGAGAAACGAGATGTGATCGGGGCCGATCAGGATGTGGGTGATCCCGGAGGCGACAAACGTCTTCACGACGGCGAGCCGGCCCTGCACCGATCCCGAGTAGTACTCCGCATCCTGGTGATTCGCGTCGAGGATCAACTGCTGCCTGAGCGTCGCGTCCTCGTAAATGTTGATGAACGTCTGGTGAATCGGGTCGTACGGGAACACGTAGGCGTGCAGCGCGACGTGGGCCGGGCGTGGTCCGCTCACCGTGAACGCGAGCCTCAGGCTCTGGCGCTCGCGGACGACGTCGATGCTGCCCCACGTGATCGACGCCGGCGTGCGGTCGAGCGCGAACGAAAGCCGTGGTGCGACCAGCGCGACAAGCGCGTCGCGATAACGTGCGGCCACCGGCGGATCGAGGAGGCTGTCGGCATCGGCGACGCCAAGGTCATGGGCGGCATCCAGGTCATGGATCACGAGCGTTCCGCTCATGCCACGCTCGTCGATGTGCACGTCGAGATAGCTGAATGGCGCCGGGTGTGCGAACGCCGGCGCGCCGATGGCGGCACAGAGCGCAAATGACAACAGGAGACAGCGAACTCGCATTAGAATGCCCCCACATTCTAGGAGGATTCATGCGTCGGGCCCTTTTCAGTTTCTGCGTGCTCCTTGCCGCCGCTGCGTGCAACCAGCCGGCGCCGCCGCCGGCGACCAACACTACACCGGCCGCGAAAAAGCTCGGCATCCGCCCGAACGGCGATACCGAGATCTCGCCTGACCTGAGCCAGGTCCCGCCGGACCTGCAGAAGGTCTACGCGAACATAGACGAGAACATCGATGCGCACGTCGAGAACCTCCAGAAATGGATTCGACAGCCCAGCATCTCGAACTCCGGTGAAGGCATTCCCGAGTCGGCGGAAATGGTGAAGGGCTTCTTCGACGAGCTCGGGTGCCAGAAGACGCAGGTCTACGACGTCGGCGTCACGGAATACGGGTCGCCGGGCAACCCGGTCGTCTACGCCAAGTGCGATGAGGGCGCCGAGAAGACGGTCCTGATCTACTGGATGTACGACACGATGCCGATCACGCAGCCCGATGCGTGGACGTCGCCGCCGTTTGAAGCGCGGCTCGTCGAGCAGGCGCCGTACAAGAAGGTGTTGATCGGCCGCGGTGCCACCAACTCCAAGGGCCCGCAGATGGCGCAGCTGAACGCGTTTCGTGCCATCAAGGCCGTCCACGGCAAGTTGCCGGTGAACCTGATCGTCGTGGCCGAAGGCGACGAGGAACGCATGGACATCGGCCTCCGCAAGTTCGTCAAGGATCACCCGGACCTGATCGCCGGCGCCGATGCGATGTATCGATTCGGCGGCCAGTCGAACAGCGGCGGTGGCGGCTACGGCGGCGGCTCGGAAGGGTGCGTCTACGTCGAACTGACGACGAGCGGCACGAAGTGGGGCCGCGGCCCGACGGTGTCCGACATTCACGGCGCGAACAAGCGCGGTGTCGATAGCCCGGCCTGGCGTCACATCAAGATGCTCGCCTCGCTCGTCTCCGACGATGGCAACACGCCGAAGATCGGCGGGTTCTTCGAGGGCATCGAGCCGCTGACGCCGCAGCAGGACGCGGACCTGCGCCGGCGCGCCAAGAACACCGACCTCAAGGTTGCGGCCGAGAACCTGGGCGTGGCGCGCTTCATGTCCGACGATCCGTACGAGATCTTGAAGATCCAGAACTTCGGCACCTCGTTCAACCTCGACGGCATCTGGGGCGGCAACATGTATGCGGGCGGCGCCGGCGCCACGCTGCCCAACAAGGTCACGTCGAAGCACAACTTCCGCTACGTTCCCAACATGAAGGGCCCCGACATCGTCAAGAAGCTGCGCGCGCAGCTCGACAAGAACGGCTACCCGGATGTCGAGGTGAAGCTGATCGGCGACGTGCCGGGGGCGAAGATGAATTCCGACAACGCAATCGGCCAGGCGCTCAAGCGAGCCTACGAAGTGATGAACATTCCGCACGGCGAGCTGAACAAGGAATACGAGATCGGCGGCGCCGGTGCCGCAGCGGGCGGCTACTGGCCAGCCTACATGTTCGGCAATGGCGAGGTCGGTGAAGACATCGCGCCGTCGCTGCCGGGCATTCCGATCGCGGCCGGCGGCGCCGGTGTCGGCGGCCGCGCGCATGCGGCCAATGAGTACTATGTGATCGAAGGCGCCGGCAAGGTCTACGGACTCGCTGGCGCTGAGAAAGCGGTGGCGACGGTGTTGTACGCGTATGCGGGCAAGATCCCGCCCGCGCCGGCAAAACCCGCCGCGACGACGAAGAGCAACTAAAGAAGAGACGTTGAACGTTCAACGGTGAACGTTGAACGTTCAACTTCGAACGTTGACATGTTTGAAGTAACGGACCTTTCAAAGCGATATCACGTCGGCGATCACGTGGTGCACGCCCTGCGCGGCGTCTCCATGTCGGTCGCCGACGCCGAATTTGTCACGATCGTCGGGCCGTCCGGTTCGGGCAAGTCGACGTTCATGCACATCCTCGGCTGCCTCGACCAGCCGACCGCGGGTCGTTACGTGCTGAACGCGCGCGATGTGTCGACGCTGCCGTCAGACGAACTGGCACGCGTGCGCAACGAAACCATCGGGTTTGTGTTCCAGGGGTTCAACCTGCTCGCGCGCACGTCGGCGGTGGAGAACGTGGAGCTGCCGCTCCTCTACACGCGTCAAGGCGTGGTCAAAGCCAGCGAACGACGCGACCGCGCCATGGCGGCGCTCGAGGCGGTCGGGCTGACCGATCGCGCCGATCATCATCCCAACCAGCTGTCCGGCGGGCAGCAGCA
>CAZBYY010000376.1:0-3210 GCA_964495855.1 uncultured Acidobacterium sp.
CGGCGCCTAAAATATGAATAACTGCTCATATGTTCAAACAAGACGACGTGTGCGACCTGGTGCAGATCGACCTGGCCCGTGTCCGGAAGCTGCGCGCGGAGTTGGTGGCCGAGAGCGCGGTGCAGGGGCTCGCGGATACCTTCAGCGCGCTCGGCGATCCGACGCGTGTCCGCATCCTCGACGCGCTGTCGCACGGCGAGTTGTGCGTGTGCGACCTCGCGGCCGTCTTGAAATTGAGCCAGTCGGCCGTCTCGCATCAACTGCGCCTGTTGCGGGGCATGCGGCTCGTGAAGCCGCGCCGTGACGGCCGGATCGTCTTTTATTCACTCGACGACCAGCACATCATCTCGATCTTCAAGCAGACGTTGCAGCACGTCGAGGAATCCTCGGCGCCGCGGCAGCTGAATGCGCCCCAGCAGCGGCGCGGGAAGCGACTGTCGTCCGCCCGTGGCTGATCACGATCACCTCGGCTGCTCGCACTGCGAGACCGACGCGCCGGCGCCGACTGGAGCGAACGTGCGCGGCTGGTTCACCGCCGTTGCCGCCGCGCTCGTGGTCGCCGGCTGCGTTATCGGCTGGTTCACGCCGTTCCCGGCGTGGAGCCCCCCCATCTTCATCATCGGTGCCATCGTCGGGTCGGTCTTTCCCGCGCAACGCGCATGGACGTCGATCACCCGAGGTTCGCTGGACATCAACGTCCTGATGATGATCGCGGTGGTTGGCGCCATCGTCATCCGCCAGTACGAGGAAGCGGCGATGGTCGTGTCGCTGTTCGCCCTGGCGCAATGGCTCGAGGCGCAGAGCCTCGACCGCGCGCGCCAGGCGATTGGGTCGTTGATCGACAACGCGCCGGTGGACGTGCTGGTGCGCGACGCGGCCGGCGAGCGGCGCGTGAGCATCGAACAGGTCGATCCGGGCGCGATGATGATCGTGCGTCCGGGAGAAAAGCTTGCGCTCGACGGCATCGTGCGCGATGGCCGGTCCGACGTGAATCAGGCTCCGATCACGGGTGAATCGCTGCCGGTTGAAAAGGCCGAAGGCGATGAAGTGTTTGCCGGCACCATCAACGGCCATGGTGCGCTGACCGTCGCCGTGACCCGTCGTCGAGCCGACACCACCCTCGCCCGTATCGTTCATTTGGTGGAATCCGCGCAGGCCAGACGCGCACCACTGCAGCAATTCATCGATCGTTTTGCCGCGTGGTACACGCCCGCCATCGTGATTCTGGCGATGCTGGTCGCGGCAGTACCGCTGGTTGTCTCCGGGCAGTCGGGCGACGTGTGGGTGTATCGCGCGCTCGTCCTGCTCGTGGTGTCGTGCCCGTGCGCGCTCGTCATCTCGACGCCCGTGTCGATCGTGTCCGCGCTTGCCGGCGCGGCCAGGCACGGCGTCCTGGTCAAGGGCGGCATTCACCTCGAGCGATTGGCCGGCGTGAAGGTCGTCGCGTTCGACAAGACCGGCACGGTGACCACTGGCCGCCTGACGGTCGATGCCGTGCAGCCGATCGACGGGCATACGGCGGATGATGTTCTCAAGATCGCTGCCTCGATCGAATCGCAATCAGAGCATCCGATCGCCGCCGCCATTACCACTGAAGCGCGCTCGCGCGGCTTTGCAGCGGTCGAAGCGTCGGGTGTTCGCGCCTTGCCGGGACTTGGAGTGGAGGGCATGGTCGGCGGCGCCTCGATCGTCTGCGGCACGCCGCGCCTGTTCTCCGAGCGTCGGCTTCTCACTCCCAAAGTCACGTCGTTGGCCAACGAGGTGATCGCACGAGGCATGTCACCGGTCGTGGTCGCCTGCGACGGCAAGGCCGTCGGCGTGATCGGCGTAAAGGATCGGCCGAAGCATGATGCGGCCTCGGTCATCTCCGACCTGCGCGCCCAGGGCGTCTCGCGCGTCGCGATGATCACGGGTGACCACGACGCTGCCGCGCGCGCGACTGGATCGCAGCTCGGCGTCGACGAGGTCCGGTCCGGGCAGTTGCCGGCCGACAAGGTGGAAGCGGTGGAGCGCCTGCGCGCATCGCATGGCGCGGTTGCGATGGTTGGTGACGGCGTGAACGACGCGCCCGCCCTCGCCGCGGCCGACGTCGGGATCGTCATGGGCGCGATGGGCAGCGATGCCGCGCTCGAGACCGCCGACATCGCGCTGATGACGGACGAACTGCTGAAGGTCCCGTACGCGATTCGCCTGAGCCGCGCGACGCTCGCCAACATTCGCGTGAACGTCGCGCTCTCGGTCGGATTGAAGCTCGCCTTTATCGTGCTCGCCGTCAGCGGCGTGGCCACCCTGTGGATGGCGGTGCTGGCAGACACCGGCGCCTCCGCGCTGGTCGTCGCCAATGCCGTCAGGTTGCGCCGCTTCACCTAGCGCGGCGCGGCTATTCGATTTTTCCCGAGCGGAAGAAGTGCGCTTCGACGAATCCGTTGATCGCGTTCTGGTCGGCGGTCTTGACCTTGCTGAACTGCATGCCGCAGCCGGACTTGTGCACGCTCCAGCACACTACGCCTTCGGCTTCGAGCTCGCGCCGCGATCCCGGTAACGCGAACTTCACTTTGAGGACCGTCCCGCGCACTGGTGGATTGTTCGTGCGGATGGCCATGCCCCCGGCGCTCAGGTCCATCGCCAGCGCAGCGGTAATCGTCTTTCCGACGCGATAGGAGATCGGGATGCCCATCACCACGCGCGGATGTTCGCGCTTGTGGAACGTGTCGGGAAACAGGTGCGGCGCAATCGACGGCAGGATGTGTTCGACGGCGCTGTATTCGTTCAGATAGCCGGCGACGCCTTGCGCCGCGAGCTGGCGCACGTCTTCCACGCTCATCACGCTGCCGCTGAACACCAGAATCGGCAGCCGTCCGTTGTCGAGTTTGCGAATCCGCCCGATCAACTCGGGGCCGGATGTGTTCGACAACTTGAGGTCCAGTACGATCAAGTGGAGATCGTCGAAATCAGCGCGCACGTGCGCGAGGATCTGCGCGACGGACTTGACGATCATCGCCCGGTGGCCTGCGGCCTCGAGCGCGGCCTTGAAGCGATCGCGCACGAACGGCGTGTCCGTTGCGACCATCACGGTCCTCCGAGTCGTTGATGGCGTTGTCATATCGCGCGAACGCGCGGTTCGTTCGTTGCAGACTCTATCAGGTTCTCGCTATAATTTGGTCGGCCGTACACCCCGATCGTCCGCCGCCCCAAGGAGCATCTTTCATG
>CAZBYY010000377.1:0-3209 GCA_964495855.1 uncultured Acidobacterium sp.
ACGTGCGGCAGGTGTTACCGCCGCTAATGCACCCGCGATCAACAGCACGATGGCCGACGAGACGAGCAACTCGACGAGCGTGAAGCCGCGCGCGCTCATGGCTGCCTCGTGCGAATCGTCGACAGGCATGCCTCGCTTTGCTCCTGATGCGGCCGGAAGACACACACTTCGATCGTGATCGCGTCTGGAGGTCCATTACGATACACGCTCACGCGCCAGCGTCGCTTCAACGCAACCTGCGTGGCGTCTTCAGTCGCTTGCCCCGAAGCGTCGAGCCAGTCGAAGAATGGCTGGACATCCTCCGCCAGGCTCTCGGGAGGCGACACCGACAGCACCGACGCCGTGAGCGAACTGCCCGACGCGTCGTAGGTGAAAGGCGCCGTTCTCAATTCTTCGAGTTTCTGTTGCGCAAGCAGCAGCGCGCCAGTTGCGCCGGCCGCCGTCCGTGACCACTGCGCGCTCAGCACGAGCAACTGGGCCACGCCGGCAAGCGCGGTGACCAGGACGCTGACCGCGATGACCGTTTCGAGCAGCGAGAATCCGCGGGGAGAGGTGATGCATCGCATGCCCATCCAGCTGCAATGGGGCTGCCGAGGCTGCCGCGCAGCAGGGTTGCCGATTTTTCGGACGAAATCAGCGCGGCCGGATTGGCATAGAGTCTGTCGTGATCCATTTCCGCCATGCCGACGCGGCTGGCATCTCGCAAATCCTGCGGCGGGCAGCGACCTATCGAAGCGGCAGTCGGATGCGGAACTGCGCCCCACCCTCGGGGCGGTTGGCGGCGGTGATGTGGCCGTTGTGCGAGACGATCACTTTCTGCACGATCGCCAGCCCCAGGCCCGTGCCATTGGCCTTCGTCGTGGCAAATGGCTGAAAGGCTTTGCGCAACGCTTCGTCGGAAAAACCGGGGCCATTGTCTTCAAGAACGACGTGCGCGGCGCCGGAGGATAGCTCGCCTCGGATGGTGATCGACGGCCTGGTGCCTGCGTGTTCGCAGGCTTCAACGCTGTTTCGAATCAGGTTACTGAACGCCTGTCGCAACAACACATCGTCGCCATTGATCGTGCCGAACTCCCCTTCGAGCGACACGGCGCCGCCGGCGCCCGCCACATCGTCGATCGCGCGAGCGATGACGGCCCGCACGTCAACCGGCGCCATGGTCAGCTGATCGGGTCGGGCGAACCGGAGGAAGTTCGTCACCACCTCGCCAAGCGCGATCGTCTCGGCGCGGATGCCTTCGACGCAAGGCCGTGCGTGTTCGGGCAAGGTCTGCGGATCGAGCAGGCGGCCGTAGCCGTGAATCGTCGCCAGGCCGTTGCGGAACTCGTGCGCAAGCCCCGCGGTCAGCTCGCCGAGCCGGGCGAGCGCTTCCTTGAGACGCAGTTGCTCTTCGAGTTCGACGACGGCGGTGAGATCGGTAAAGAGACACACGGACGCCTGCAGGACGCCATCTGTGCCGATGATCGGCGAGATCGTGACGCCCAGGTGACGCGGACGCGGGTTGTCGATCGTGATCGTGCGCCGGACGATCGGCGACGATCCTTCGAGCGCCTCGGCGATCAGATCGGCGAGCGCCCTGGCGGGCGCCAGCGCCTCGCGAAATGGCTTGCCGATGCCGGCGTCCGCGATCTGCAGGATCCGGCACGCGGCGGGATTTAGGGCTTGAACCGCGCCCGCGCGGTTGACGACGATCAAGCCCGACGTGAGTCCCTGCACGATTTGGTCGGCCAGCGCTTCTGACGCCTCGGCGCGCGCCGCCATCGCGCGCTCCTGCTGCTTCAGTTTGGTGAGCGCTTCCTGCAGCGCCATCGACAGCATCGCCGTTTCGCTGCGTGCCTCGCGATGCGCGTTGGCAGTGAACTTCCGCACTGCCCGCACGATCACGTAAACGAACAGCACGACGATCGCCAACAGCACCGCGAGCAACGCCTGGCTAGCGAACGTCAAGGTGGACGGCATTAGAAGAACCCTGCGTACCAGGTGATCAGCGGATCACCGGCCAGCATCGCGGCCAGTGCGCCGATCGACAGGAACGTGCCGAACGGGAGCGCGAATTTCATGTCCCCCTTCTGCAGCGAAAGAAGCAACACACCGATGAGCGCTCCGGAGAACGATGACAACACCAGCGTCACGAGCACGGCCTTCCAGCCAAGGAAGGCCCCGATCATGGCCAGCATCTTGACGTCGCCCATGCCCATGCCTTCCTCGCGGCGCCACAGGAAGTAGCCCCACGCGATCGCATACAGAATGCCGCCGCCGATCACGGCGCCAATCAGGGCGTCGCGCAGGCCCGGTGGCGCGATGGCGCTGAAGATCAACCCCGCGACAATGCCAGGCAGCGTGATGGTGTTGGGCAGGATCTGGTGCTCGAGATCGATCCCAAACAGCGCGATCAGGATGCTGACGAGCAACAGACGTGATACGAGCAGCGGACCCACCGGCGTCATCGACGCGACGAGCAGGAACAGCAACGCGGTCGTGAGTTCGACGACCGGGTACTGCCACGACACGGGCACGCGGCACTTCCGGCACCGTCCGCGCAGCCACACCCAGCTCAGCACCGGGATGTTGTCGAACCATCGCAGCGTGTATCCGCAATTGCGGCAGCGCGACGGCGGCGTGGCGAGCGATTGGCCGAGCGGCAACCGGTAAATGACGACGTTCAGAAAGCTGCCGATGCACAGGCCGCCAAGGCCGGCAAACAGCAGGATCAACGTGTGTTCGCTCACTTGGCGTCACCCGCCGGCGACGGACTCTCTGTGGGCAGCGGCCACAACGGCGACTGGCGCGACAGGTCGATGTGCCCGGATGGGTCGAGAGAAAATGCAACGCCCGCGGGGTCCACGGGCATTCGCGGGAGGCGTTCCACCTGCGCCAGTTCGTTCCAGGAACGCGGCGCGCGGTGTTCACGTTCGATGAACCGCTGCACTGCCGTCGTGAGCGCGTCGATCGCGTCCATCGCGTCGAGTTGCAGCAGCCGACGCTCGGCTTGCGCGCGGACGTATTCGGTGTCCGACTTCGCCAGCTCCGACCACAACTGGCGAGACGTCTGCCGGTTGCCGCCTGCCGCAAGCGTCGTCGCCGCGAGCGGCTTCAGCCACTCGGCCGCGCCAGGCCGCTCCGCGCCGCGGACCCACCACTGCGCCGCCTTGGTGTAGTCGTGCAGCCACCAGTAGTAGACGAAGCCAATGTCGTGGAAGTACTCCCAC
>CAZBYY010000378.1:0-3200 GCA_964495855.1 uncultured Acidobacterium sp.
ACGCCGTACGATGCGTCGCTGAAGGCCGACATTCACAACGGCAGGGACGGCGATACGCTCTGCACCCAATGCCACAAAACGCCACGAGCCAGGATCGGGGATTCGGCATCCGGGTTACAGGCGTCATTCACCGGCGAGGGGCTTCGCCTGCACACCTTCCACGCGCCGCAGTCGGCGGGCTCGCGCTGCATCAACTGCCACATGAGCGACGTGAACTGGCGATTGTTGATCCGCAAGCGAGACCACACGTTCCAGGCGCCGGTGCCCGAAAACACGACGGCGTTCGGCATCCCGAACGCGTGCACGACGTGCCACGACGAGCGCTCGCCCGAGTGGGCTGCAAGGCAGATGAACGAGTGGTGGGGCGATCACGATCGCGAGCGGCGCGCCAAGGCGGCTTCTATTGCGGACACGATGTATCGCGCCGGATCGGGCGATGGAGCGGTGCTGCCGCAACTGGCGAAGCTGGCGCTCGATCGCTCCGAGGGCCTCGTGATACGGGCGAGTGCTGCGGCGTACATCGGTAGGCTCGTCACCGAAAGCCGCGGCGGCACGGTCAAGAGCCGCGCGGAAAGCCAGACGTCGTTCAATGAACGCTCGACGGACGTTCTCCGTCGTTCGACGCCCATTCAACGTCCGACTGTCGAATTGACGCCCGCGATCATCAACGCGCTGATCGGCGCGGCCAACGATCCGGAGCCGATGGTCCGCGTGTCCGCGGTTGAGTCGCTTGGTGCGATCGGCGATCGCCAGCGATCGCTGGCGCCGGTCACGGCGCGGCTCGTCGACCAGGCCCGCATCGTGCGCAGCAAGGCGGCGGAAGTGCTCGTCGCCTTCGGCATCACCGAGTTGCCGGGCGCGGCCGGTGCGGCGCTCCGCAAGGCGCAGGACGAATACATCGTCAGCCTCGATTCCTTCCCGGACGTGGCGTCGAATCATGCGGCGAAGGGGTGGCTCGAGTCCGAGCGCGGCAACGTCATCGTCGCGCGCGACGCGCTGAACAAGGCGACCGCGGTCGATCCCACCTACGCGTTTGCGTGGGTGGTGAAGGGCGTGTTGTTTGCGAGGGAAGGGCGGTACTCGGAAGCGGTCGAGATGTGGAAGAAGGCCCGATCGCTCGAGCCTTCATACCCCAACATCGATCAGCTCATCGCTGAAGCGGAAAAGCGGAAGGGCAATTAGCCCTTCTTCAACTGCTCGATCAAGGCCTTGGCCTGCGCGGCCTCGGGCGAGTTCGGATCCGCCGTGATGACCTTGTTCATCCATTCGATGGCGCCGGCGGTGTCGGCCTTCTGCAGCTTCGCGAGGCCCAGCTTGAAGATCGGCTTGCCCCAGGCCGGATCCATCGACGAGGCGCGTTCATAGTACTTCACGGCTTCGTCGGTTTCGCCCTTGGCGAACTTGACCTCGCCGAGGTTGTAGAACACTTCGCGGTTGGCGCTCGTCGACTGCGCCACTTCCATCAGCGTCTTCTCGGCATTGGCGAAGTCGTTCTTCTCGAGATACGTCATGCCCATCTCGATCTTCGCCTTGTCGTTGTTGGCGTCGGCCGCGAGGATCTTCTGGTACGACGCGATGGCGCCGTCGTAATCCTTCTTCAGGCGCTTCACCGAGGCGATCTGGCCGTTGATCATGGTGAGGGCCGGCGTCTTCGCGAGGATCGCTTCGTACGCGGCGATCGCCGCATCGTGCTGGCCCGCGTTGGCCATATCCATCGCCTTCTGCAGTTCGCCCTGCAGCTCCTTGGCGTTCACGCCCGCGAGTGCACCCGCCGGGCCGCTGGCGCCGGGCGCGAGCGCGAAGTCCACCGGCGGCATCGGCGCGCCAAGGCTGCGAACCGGCACCTGGCCCGATGATGGTGCGAATCCGGGCGCGACGGCCGTGATCTTCCACGTGCCGGTCTTGAGGCCGATGATCGAATAGCGGCCCTTGTCATCGGTCGTTGCCGTGAAGGACGACGGGGACGCCTGCGGGTTTTCTGCCGTCACGGTCGCGCCCTTGATCGGCTGTTGATTGGTGTCTTTGATGGTGCCGCCGACGCGACCGGTCTGCGCCGCCGCGGGCAGGGCCGACACGACCAACGCCGTCACGAGTGCAGCCGCGGAAAGGACTCTCTTCACATCACGCATTGCCTGTATCTCCCTGTGCCCGCCCTACGCTCGCCGCGATATGCTGAGCGAGCTACGGCGAGGTCTCGCCGAAGCGCCTCTGCGCAGAGGCGGAATAGAACCACAACCGACTAAGTATATTAGCCCGATGAGACTGGCGCCACCCGAGGCCTGGGGACCGAGGCGATTGGCCTGGACCTGCCTGGTTCTCCTCGCCATTTCCTGCCAATTGCCGGCCGCCGCCCAGGCCCCGGCCAGTGCCCGTTTTTCGCGAATCGACGACCTTGTGCGGGAGGCGATGGCGGCCCGGCTCACTCCGGGAGCCGTGGTGGTCGTAGGCCAGGGGGACCAGACCCTGTACGAAAAGGCGATCGGCTTGCGCGCCACCGTGCCCGGTGAAGAGCCGATGACGCTCGACACGGTGTTCGACCTGGCATCGATGACGAAGGTCGTCGGGACCACCACTGCCGTGATGACGCTGATCGAGGACGGCCGGCTGCGGCTGAACGACACCGTGGCGTCTCACATCCCCGGCTTCGAACGCTACGGCAAAGCCGGCATCACGATCCGTCACCTCATGACGCACGTGTCCGGCCTGCGACCCGACATCGATCTCGATCCGTGGACCGGCTACGACGCGGCGATCCAGCGCGCGATCGACGAGGTGCCGACGTCCGCGCCCGGCGCCGCGTTCGTTTACAGCGACATCAACTTCTTCCTCCTCGGCGACATCGTCCAGCGCATCACGGGCCAGTCGCTCGATGCGTACCTGAAGGCGCGCGTCTTCGGACCGTTGCGCATGACCGAAACCGGTTTCCTGCCGCCGAAGGCGCTGCTGCCGCGTATTGCGCCGACCGAACGCTGCGCGGATCAGGATGCGTGGCCGTGCAAGCGGCCGGATGCGCCGCCACTCCGCGGCGTCGTCCACGATCCCACCGCGCGCCGCATGGGCGGGATCGCCGGGCACGCGGGCCTGTTCAGCACCGCGCATGACCTGCAGATCTTCGCGCGCATGTTGCTCGGCAAGGGCCGCGTCGGCACGACGCGCGTGTTGTCGGAAGCGAGCGTGCGGGCGATGACGAGCCCGCAAAC
>CAZBYY010000379.1:0-3198 GCA_964495855.1 uncultured Acidobacterium sp.
GCCGCGAATGATCGCGCCGGCAATGTCGCCGATCTGCACCGAGGCCTGCTGGCCGTTGCCGGTGCGCACGTCCCATCCGAGCAGCGCCTGGTAGAACGCCGCGCTGCGGCGGAAGTCAGGCACCTCGAACGAGATGTGATCGAGATAAAGCGTCTCCCATCCGGTCGGCGCAAACGGCGCCGGCGCGGGCAGCTTCGCCGTCGCGGGCGTCTTGCGGCGATTGGCCTTGTTGCCGTTGGTGATCGCGACCGTGAAGTTGTCTGGATCCTTGACGACGAAGCTCTGATACTCGCCGTGATTGTCGGCCACCGGATGCAGGCCGCGTTTTTCGAGCTCGGCTTTCACCTTGCCCGCGTCCCACTGGTCGATGCCCCAGGCGAAGCCGTCGAACACCGCTTGAATCTTGGGACGCTCGGCGCCAAGGCCCGCATCGGTGATTGCGGGAGGTGGCGGGGCGAGGAGGCCGCCGCGAATCAGGATGCCGCCGGAGTTGTCGCCGATATCGAGCAACGCCTGCTTGCCATCGTCGCTGCGCACCTTCCATCCCATCAGCGCTGAATAGAAGGCAGCGGCCTTCTTGTAATCGACGCACTGATAGTTCAAGTGATCGAGCCACACGGTCTTCCATCCGGTGGGTTCGAACGGCGGCACGAGCGGCGTCGTATCGCGCGGCGGGTTCTGTCGTGATGCTGCCGCTTGTTGCGCGAACGCCGGCGTTGCAGCTGCTGCGGCCACGGCTTGCAGGAACAGTCGGCGGGACATGTGCATCATCGGACGTAGCTCCTTGGTAGCGCGCATCCTACCCCAAACTCCGCGAATCGTGCTGCTGATCCGGAGGGCGGTGCAGGACGAAGGCGATGACGCCCGCGGCCAGCCATGCGCCGCCAACGACGTGCGCCAGCGTTTGTGCTTCGACGATGACCCAGGTCGTGATCAGCGCACCAAGCACCGGCACGATGTAGTGGGCGAGCCGGGGCGCTTCCATCCGACGCCAGCCGAAGTAGCCGACGACGGATGCGTGGAGCAGCGTGAATGCCGCCAGCGCGCCGACATCGACGATCGACACGAGCACGTCGAGGCCATCCGGACGAATGGCCGCCCACACCGAGACGACGAGCGTCAGCGCTGCGGCCGTCAACAACGCTGCGCGGGGCACACCGTGGCGATCGTCAACGCGCGCCAGCGCCCGCGGCAACCGTCCCTCGCGCGCCATTCCGAACAGCAAGCGCGCCGCGGCCGCCTGTGCGGTCATCGCGGCAAATGCTGGACCAATGGCCTTGGTGACGGCCAGCACGCTCGACAGCCACGGCGCAATCGCGATTCGCGCCAGATCGTAGAACGCGGTGCCTTGTTGATCGGGATGCGCCGCCAACACGCTCGGGTCGAGCGGACTGACGAGCGCGGCAAGCCACGTTTGCAGCACGAACAGGGTGCCGGCGACCGAGAGACACACGAGAATCGCGCGCCCGACGACGTCGCGGTCACCAGTGCTTTCCTCGGCGAAGCCTGCGATCGCATCGAAGCCCAGAAACGACAGCACCGCAACCGACACGGCGCCGACGATGACGCTGACATCAATGCCGTGCAGGCCAACCAACGGTGACGCCCACGGCCGTGCAGGGCCGATCGCCATCAACACGGATGCGGCCATCACAACGAACACGACGAGGACCGCGATCTCGGCGATCACGACGACGCGACCAACCCGCGCGGCGACACGCACGCCGCCAACATTGAGCATCGTCGTCAACGCGAACGCGGCAACGGTGAAGACCCACGCCGGCACTTGCGGAACCAACGCGTGCAGCGAAATGCCGCAGAACAGGTACGCGACCGAGGGGATCAGCAGGTAGTCGAGCATCGCGAGCCAGCCCGCAAGAAATCCCGGCAGCGCGCCGAGGCCCTGTGTCGCGTAGGCAAACACCGATCCGGCATGTGGCACGACGCGCGACATTTCCGCGTACGACCACGCCGTGAACGCCATCGCGATCGTCGCGAGCAGATACACCAGCGCCACGGCGCCGTCTGTCCTGGCGTCGAGCACGCCGAACACGCCGACAGGCGCGAGCGGCCCGATGAACAGCAGTCCGTAGACGATGAGATCGCGTGCGGTCAGCGTGCGGCGAAGGGCAGGGCGGGACACGAGAGGTGGCTGATGTTCAGGCCGGAAGCCGGGGAGTCCGACGAGAACCGCGATTATAGCGCCGCTCCAGGTCCTGCTCGCCGCCATCATCCGGAGCGCCTACACTGAACGTATGCCCACCGCCCGGCCTGCCACGATCACGAAGGAACTCGTGATCGCCGCGCTTGCGCTGACCGGGATCGCCGCGCACCTCGTGTTGCGGTACGGGGTTGGCGCGGGCGCGCCCGTGCTCGGCCTCCCCGCGTGGGACCTGCCACTGGCCCTGGCGCTGCTGCTTGGCGGCTTGCCGCTGGTCGTGGAACTCGCGCTGCACCTCGTGCGCTTCGAATTTTCCTCCGACCTGCTGGCCGGCATCTCGATCGTCACCGCGGTCCTTCTCGGCGAGCCGCTTGCCGGCACGCTCGTCGTGCTGATGCTCTCGGGCGGGCAGGCGATCGAGGGCTATGCCGTCCGCAGCGCCTCATCCGCACTCGACGCGCTGGCGCGGCGCATGCCGTCGCGCGCCCACCGCCGCGAGAACGGCACCTTTGCGGACATCGCCGTCGAAGAGGTGCGCGTCGGCGACCTGATCGCCGTCTTTCCCGACGAGGTCTGCCCGGTGGACGGCACCGTCCTCGAGGGAGGCAGTACGATGAACGAGGCGTACCTGACGGGCGAACCGTACCTGCTTCCGAAGGCGGCGGGGGCGGCGGTGCTGTCCGGCGCCATCAACGGCGAAGGCACGCTGACGATCCGCGCCGAGCAGCGAGCAGCTGATTCGCGGTACGCCAAGATCATGCAGGTGATGCGCGAGTCGGAACAGCGGCGGCCGCAACTGCGGCGGCTGGGCGATCAGCTCGGTGCCGTCTACACGCCGCTTGCGCTGATTCTCGCCGGGGTGGCGTGGGTCGTCAGCGGCGATCCGCATCGCTTCCTCGCCGTGCTCGTCGTGGCCACGCCGTGTCCGCTGCTGATCGGCATTCCGGTGGCGATCATCGGCGCCGTGTCGCTGGCGGCCGAGGGCGGCCGATCAGGCGCGCCAGCACCCGCTCCAGGTTGCCATCAAGGCTGGCGCA
>CAZBYY010000380.1:0-3189 GCA_964495855.1 uncultured Acidobacterium sp.
CTCGGCCATCAGGTCGTTGAAGATCGGTTCGACGTTGCCCGTCGGCCGGCCTTCGCCAGACACCGCCACGCGCAAGAGCGAGGCCAGCCGGTTGTTCGTCTTGATCGGGAAGTTGAGCGGATCCTGGCCGCTCTGGTTCTTCACCTGGTAGACGTCTTCTTCCACTGACGCCAGCGCCGTCGTCAACTGCTCGCCCGCGGTGCGGACTTCGGCCGGGGCATCCTTGATGCGGTCGGCGATGTCCGCCTTGATGCGGCGGATGCGAATCACCGCGAGGTTGGCTTCGTTCACCTTGTCGCGAATGCGGCTTGCCAGATCCCACTGGTACTGCAGGTCGGCGTCGCTGACCTGGCGCAACGGATGCTTCAGCACCGAGAACGGCTGCGTCTGCGTGACGCCATCGGCGGTGAGACGTACCTGGTAGTTGCCCGGCAGGACGGCGGGCCCGTTCTGCGTCGCGCCCCACAGGATCATCCCGGGGAACGTCACGACGCCGGTCGAGTTCAGGTCCCACGTGAAGCGGTTGATCCCGGCCGCCATCGGCGCGCCCTGCGGTCCTCGCGGCCCGCCTTCGTCATCACCGGCGGCGGGCTGGTTGCCCTGTCGCGGCGGCTGCCCCTGGATCGACCGCACCACTACGCCCTTTGCGTCAAGGAAGTCGATCGTCAGCGATTTCGGCTGGTTCTTCAGGTAATAGGTGACGATCGGCCGGTCGAGCCCGCGCGTTGAGTTTGCCGGCTTGAACAGCGTGACATCCGTCAGCGGCGCGAGGCCGTATTGCCGCAGTGCCGCGATGTCGTCGAGGATGTAGAACCCGCGGCCGTGGGTGCCGATCGCCAGCGAGTTGTCCTCGACGACGAGATCGGCGGTCGGCGTATCGGGCAACCCGTTCTTCAGCGGCAGCCAGGTCTCGCCGTCGTTGTACGACACGTACACCGAATGCTGGGTGCCGGCGTAGAGCATGCCGCGCCGCACCGTGTCCTCTCGTACGGTGTGCACGTAATCATTGGCGGCGATGCCGCTCACGATCTTCGTCCACGTCTTGCCGTAATCCTTCGAGCGGAAAATGTAGGGCGAGCGATCGCCGAGCAGCATCTTCTTGACGGCCACGTAAACGGTGCCGTTGTCGAACGAGGACGCGTCGATCTGGCTGACGCGGCCGAGGTCCGGCATGTCCGGCGGCGTGACGTTCGTCCAGGTCTTGCCGCCGTCGCGCGTCACGTGAATCAGCCCATCGTCCGATCCGGCCCAGATCAGGTTGACGTCTTTTTTGCCAGGCCCGATGGAGAACACCGTGCCGTAGATCTCCGGGCTGTTCATGTCGTGCGTGATCGGCCCGCCGGAATCGCCCATCGTCTTTGGATCGTGACGCGACAGGTCGCCGCTGATCGCCTCCCACGTGTCGCCGCCGTTGGTGCTCTTCCAGATGCGCTGCGAACTCGTGTACAGGACCTTGGGATCGGCGTAGGCAAAGATGATCGGATACGTCCACTGCCAGCGTTCCTTTACCGATGCGGAGTTCTCGCCGGAGAAGAATCGCGGATACGCGCCGACTTCCTTGAACTCGCCGGTGCGGCGATTCAGGCGCGTCAGGAACGACCCGTTGTTGGCGCCGGCCCAGAACACATCGGGATCGGTCGGATGCGGGGCAATGTATCCGGGCTCACCGCCGCCGACCTGATACGGCTCGACCGGCGGCACGCCGCCGAATCCCGAGCCCGGTGCATTGCGATTGCTCGGCACGCACAGCGTGCTGTTGTCCTGCTGCGCGCCGCACACGTGATAGGGCAGGTGAGCGGTGGTGACCACGTGGTACCACTGTGCCGTCGGGAAGTCCTGCGTGCTCCAGTTCGGCACGCGCGAGGTGACGTCGAAGGTGATCGCGCCGCCGCCGTCGTTGGCGTCGATGACGTGCAGCGGATCGTCCGGATCGACCCAGAGATCGTGATGGTCGCCGTGCGTGTTCTGCCCGATCTGCACCGTCGTCTTTCCGGCGTCGGTCGAGCGATAGACGCCCGTGTTCTGCATGTAGACCACGTCCTTGTTGCTCGGATCGCCGAACACGTGCGTGTAGTAAAACGCGCGCTGGCGGATGGTACGGCTGGCATTCTGCAGCGTCCACGTCGCGCCGGCATCGTTCGAGATGAAGAGTCCGCCGTTTTCGTTCTCGACCAGCGCGTAGACGCGGTTGGCGTCGGCCTTGGTGAGCGCGATGCCGATCTTGCCGATCAGCCCCTGCGGCAGGCCGCTGTTGCGCGTGATTTCGGTCCACGTCTCGCCGCCGTCCGTCGACTTGAACAAGCCGCTGCCGGGGCCGCCGCTCGACATCTGGTATTCGACGCGATACGCCTCCCACAGCGCCGCATACAACACGTTGGGATTGTTGGCGTCGATCGCGATGTCGACGGCGCCCGTCCTGGCGTCGCGGAACAGGGTCTTCTTCCAGGTCTTGCCGCCATCGGTCGTCTTGAACACGCCGCGGTCCTCGCTCGGGCCGTAGTAGAGGCCGAACGCGGCGACGTAGACGATGTCGGGATTGGTGGGATGGATGCGGATCTTCGAGATCGCATCGACGTTCTTGAAGCCGACGTTTGCCCACGTCTTGCCGGCATCCGTGGATTTGTACACGCCGTCGCCGGGCATGATGTTGCCCCGGATGCAGGCCTCACCCATGCCGATGTACACGACGTCCGGATTCGATTCGGACACGGCCACCGCGCCGACTGACGAACTCGTGATCTGTCCGTCGGTGACCGGCGCCCACGTGTTGCCGGCGTCGATCGTCTTCCACAGCCCGCCGCCGACGGCGCCGAAGTAGGCCTCGCGCGGACGTCCTTTGACGCCGGATACCGCGATCGATCGCCCGCCGCGATCGGGACCAATGCTGCGCCAACGATAGGCGTTGAGCAGCGCGGGATCGATTGTCTGGGTTTGTGCAGATGTGACTTGATACGCGCTCGACAACACGAGCAACGCCAGGAGCAGAACTCGCCGAACCATTGCCATCCTCCGGAAGGAGAGAAGTGTACCACCCCGAGGGCATCGCGATGCGGATCCCTGGGCGAGTCTGCGGACGGCAGACTTATGATGGGTGTCTTGGCTCCCCTCGACGACTACGCGCGGCGCAAGGCCGATCGCCAAGCCGTGGTCGCGCAACGCGATCGCGCGCACGTGCGTCTCGGCAATGCC
>CAZBYY010000381.1:0-3188 GCA_964495855.1 uncultured Acidobacterium sp.
CCTGAGACGCAGGAGAACGTCGAGATCAACCTCGGCGTGGCCACCGACCTCGTCTTCAACGTGAAACAGATCTCCGTGCAGGAGACCGTGACCGTCACCGCGCAGTCGGACACCGTGTTCAGTTCGTCGCGCACCGGCGCCACCACGGCCGTGAACCGCGAAACGCTGGCGACGCTGCCAACCGTGCGCGGATTGATCAGCGACTTCACGCGCCTGACGCCGCAGACCTCGGGCACGAACTCGTTCGGCGGCGCCGACAACCGCATGAACAACATGACGGTCAACGGCGCGGCCTTCAACAACTCCTTCGGCCTCGGCGGACAGCCCGGTGATCGCACCAACGTCGCGCCGATCTCGATGGAAGCGATCGAGCAGGTGCAGGTCAGCATCGCGCCCTACGACATCAGCCAGGGCAACTTCGTCGGCGCCTCGGTCGACACCGTGACCCGCAGCGGCACCAACGCGCTCCGCGCGGCTGGCTACTACCGCTTCCGCAACGACAGCTTCGTCGGCACCGAGGCCCGCGGTAACGCCTTCAACCCCGGCACCTTCGACACCAAGCAGGAAGGCATGTGGGCCGGAGCGCCGATCGTCAAGAACAAGCTGTTTGCCTTCGGCAACTTCGAGAACGAAAAGGACGCGCGCCCGCTCTATAACTTCCGCGCCAACAACGGCGGCGAACCCGTGGGCGGCAACGTCACGCGCGTGCTCGCGTCCGACGCGCAGCAGTTGAGCGCGTTCCTGAAGAGTGCCTTCGGCTACGACACCGGGTCGGTCGATCCGCAGACGAAGAACACGCCGCAGAAGCGCGGCATCCTCCGCGGCGACTGGAACCTGAACAACTCGAACAAGATCAGCGTCAACTACGTCCAGCTCAACTCCACGACCGACGTGCAGTTGTCGGGCTCGACGTCAGCCGGCATCGGCCGCCGCTCGGTGGCGACCGACGCGATCAACTACGCGGGGTCGAATTACCAGATTCTCGAGAACCGCAAGACGTCGGCCACCGAATGGAACTCGGTGCTGGGCAACTCGATGTCCAACAGCCTGCGCGTGACCTACTCGTATAGCGACGAGAGCCGCCCGCAGAGCAGCGTGCTCTTCCCGTTCGTCGACATCCTGCAGGGCGGCACGGCGTATCTGTCGTTCGGCAGCGAGCCGTTCACGCCGAACAACGAACTCCGCTACAAGTCGTTCGAAGTGAAGAACGACTTCGTCAAGTTCAGCAACAAGCACGAGATCAAGATCGGCGGCCGCCTCGAGCGTTACCACTCGGACAACGTGTTCTTCAACTGCTGCAAGCAGGGTGCGTGGGTCTACAACAGCCTCGATGACTTCTACGCCGACGCCCGCGACGCACTGGCCAACCCGAACCGCACCACATCGCCGATCACCGCGCGGCGTTACCAGGTGCGCTACATGAACCTCCCGGGCCTCGACAAGCCCGCGCAGCCGCTGACGGCGCTCTACGGCGGCCTGTACGCCGGCGACAACTGGCGCCCGAAGACGAACCTGACGATCATGGCCGGCCTGCGGTTCGACATCCCGGCCTTCGAGAACACGGCCTACAACAACCCGAACGCCAACGCGCTGACGTTCCGCGACGAGAACGGCCAGGCCGTTCAGTACAACAGCGGCAAGATGCCCGCGGCCAACATCCTGTGGTCGCCGCGCCTCGGCTTCAATTACGACATCAACGGCGACCAGAAGACGCAGATCCGCGGCGGATCGGGCGTGTTCACCGGCCAGCCGTTGTACGTCTGGATCTCCAACCAGCTCGGTAACACCGGCATGCTGCAGGGCAGCTTTACGATCGACAACACGAACGCGTATCCGTTCTCGACGAACGTCGACAAGTACAAGCCCGCGCCGACGGGACAGCCCGCAGCGAGCTACGAGCTGAACGTCACCGACAACGACTTCCGCTTCCCCCAGGTGTGGCGCAGCAACATCGCCATCGACCGCCGTTTGCCGGGCGGATGGACGGGCACGGCGGAATACATCTACAACCGCGACGTCAACGGCATCTACTACATCAACGCCAACCTGCCGGCGGCGCAGACCGCATACACCGGCGCGGACAAGCGCCCGCGCTGGACGAACAACCGCATCAACAACGTCACCGGCAACCAGGTGACGGCGGCCATCGTGCTCAAGAACCAGGACATCGGGCGCAACTGGAACATCGCGTTCTCGGCGAACCGGCCGAACTGGCACGGGCTGAATATCCGCACGGCCTATAGCTACGGCGAAGCCAAGAACACGATCGATCCGGGCTCAACGGCGAACGCCTCGTGGAACAGCAATCCGACGCCGGCGGATCCAAACCTCCCGGGTCTCGGTTACTCGAGCTCGTCGCCGGGCCATCGCTTCTTCACCGCGGCGTCGTACACCAGGCAGTACTTCGGCTTTGGAGCCACGACGATCGGCATGTTCTGGGAGTCGCGCACCATCGGCAACACCAGCTACGTGTTCGCAGCGGATGCGAACGGCGACGGTGGCGCGACGAACGACTTGATCTACATCCCGCGCAACACGTCTGAGATGAACTTCCAGACCTTCACCGCCGGCGGCGTGACCTTCACGGCCGACCAGCAGGCCCAGGCGTTCGAGTCCTACATCACGCAGGACAAATACCTGAGCAAGCATCGCGGCGAATACGCGCAGCGTGGCGCGGTGTTCCTCCCGCTCCTGCACAGGATGGACCTGAGCTTGACCCAGGACGTGTTCAAGAACGTCAAGGGCAAGCGCAACGCCGGCCAGATCCGCATCGACATGCAGAACTTCGGCAACCTGCTGAATTCAAACTGGGGTGTGAGCCAGCGCGTCATCCGTAACAACATCCTCACCTCGCCGGCGGTGGACGCCAATGGCGCGCTGACCTACCGCATGCAGGTGGTCAACAACCAGCTGGTGAGCAAGTCGTACGAGTCGACGAGCGGCTTGAGCGACGTCTACCAGTTCATGATCAGCTTCCGGTATTCGTTCAACTAACGAACCGAGGCCATCAGGCCATCAAGCGGGCGGGTCGAAAACGACCCGCCCGTTTTCTTTGTACGGGCTATATTTGCCCTATGACCGCGCGCGGCATCGTCCTCGCTGTGGCTCTGCTGGTGTCAGCTGGCGGGCCACAGGCACAGGAGTCGAGCGTCATCGACTTTCCAACCTCGGGCTCGCCGTCAGCGCAG
>CAZBYY010000382.1:0-3175 GCA_964495855.1 uncultured Acidobacterium sp.
GTCGATCAACATCGCCCTGGTCAACGAGCTGAAGATGACGTTCGACCGGATGGGGATCGACGTCTGGGAGGTGATCGAGGCGGCCAAGACCAAGCCGTTCGGCTTCATGCCGTTCTATCCGGGCCCCGGGCTCGGCGGCCATTGCATTCCGATCGACCCGCACTACCTGTCGTGGAAGGCGCGCCAGTACAACTTCGAGGCGCGCTTCATCGAGCTGGCCGGCGTCATCAACAGCGGCATGCCGGAATTCGTCGTGCATCGCGTCATCGACGCGCTCAATTCGCAGAAGAAGGCGCTCAACGGCTCGCGCGTGCACGTGATCGGCGTTGCCTACAAGCGTGACGTCAACGACCTGCGCGAATCACCGGCACTCGAAGTGCTCGAGCTGCTCGACAAGGGCGGCGCCACGGTCAGCTACACGGATCCGTACTTCCCGAACTTCAAGCACGCGCATCTCGATCTCGTCAGCGTCGACGAGAAGCGGATGCACGAAGGCATCGACTGCGGCGTGATCGTCACCGATCACAAGGTGTTCGATTATTCGGCGATGGTGAAGAACTTCCCGCTGCTCGTCGACACCCGCAACGCCCTCAAGGGCGTGACGGGCAACAACATCTTCCGGCTCTAGGCTTCGGCGGCGGGGCGGCCGGTGCCGCTCTGCCGCAACCACACCCACAGCACCAGCGCCAGCACCGTATATTCCGCAAATCCGACGAAGCTCGCCATGTGATCGTTGGTGATCGAGATCAGGTCCTCGAGGCGATTGGCATGGAACGGCGTCAGGATCGGCCACGCCCGCGGGCCCTCGACCGTGCGGATCGGCGTGGTCAGGAACCAGCGTCCGTTGATGATGTGGGTCACGACCAACAGGGCCAGCGGCCCTCGCGCCTTCGACCAGTCGATCTCCGCCGCCGCCACCCCGACGGCGAGCAGGACGACCGGCGCGCCCCACATCATGAAGCGTTCGGTGTCGGTGCCGCCGATCAGCGCGAGCACCGTGATCCCGAACAGCAGCATGCCGAATTCCGGGTATGCCGCAAACAGGCGCCGCACCGCCGGCCACTTCACGAATCCGAGTACGAGCATCGGCCCGAAGGCGATGAACCACGACAACACGTACACCGGTACCGGTTTGGAGTACAGCCACACGATGGCCGAATCGGCGATCCAGTAGTCGGTCGCCGGCGTCACGGCGACATGGGTCACGCCAAACGCCGCAAGTGAGGCCAGCCCAGCAATCACCGCCGTCCGTACCGAGCGGTCGGCGGCGACGCGCCGCCAATCGAACGTGCGGCCGAAATCCGTGGCGGCGAGCAGTCGACCGGTCACGTATGCGAATGGCACGACGAGGCCGGTTTCGCGGACGATCACGCCGGCTGCGCAGACGATCGTGAACAGGACAGGACGGTCGGCGACGAGCAGCGCGGCGGTGATGGCACAGATCGACAACGGGTCGACGTAGGTCGGATACCACCACGTGTAGCGCAGCGGTGCTTCCCAGTGCCACGCAAACGCAATGATCAGCCACGGCACGATCGTGTCGGGCACGTGCCGCCGCAGCAGGAGCGTCAGCAGCACGAGCAGCAGCAGGCTGGCGCCGATGTTGGTGATGTGCAGCGCCGTCTTCGCCGACGCGACCGGAACGAGTGCGGCGATGCACGGTGTGCCGAACCGGTAGACGAACGGCTCGAGCGCGCTGATCGTCTCGCGCCAGCATTGGCCGGTCATCCGTGCGTACTGCGAGCCGTCCCACCCGAGCCCGTTCTCCGCCGTCAACGACGGCTGCGTGAGCGCGGAGACCGCGAGCGCGGCACACACCATCAGCGCGCACACGATGTAAGCCGGCCGCACCGGCATCGACGACTGCATACGATTTACGGCTAGCATGTTACCCTTCGCTTGCTGACTTCACCTACCTTTCCGCGCGTGGTCCGCTGTCTGGAGGCCGTGTTCGATCCCGCCGCCGAAGCGGCGTATCCCGTCCTCCGAACGGCGTGGATCGCGGGGTTGTATGTGGCGGGGGCCGCCGCGTGGGCCTACCTGCTTGGCTGGGGCCGGGTGCCGCTCGATTTTCACGACTGGGGCGACATCAACGTGCCGCGCCTGTTGTTCGTCGGCACTGCGATCAGCTCGGGCCGCTGGCCGCTCCACATGCTGAACACGCACAGCCTGCACGACGTCACGGACCGATTCCTGTCGCTGCCTGACGTCGTCACGACGCCGCAAATGCTGTTGCTGCCGCTGCTCGGCGTGCAGCGCTTCATCCTGTTCGACGTGCTGCTGCACTATTCCGCCGGTGCCGCCGGCCTGCTCGCGCTGCGGCGGCGATTCGGATGGTCGCTGTTTACCTACGCGGTCGTCTCCGTGCTGTTCCTCTTCAACGGTCACATCCTGGCGCACTACAGCATGGGCCACTTCACCTGGGCCTCGTATTTCCTTTTTCCCTTCGTCGTGATGCTCACATTCGATCTGGTCGATGGACACGCCGGCTGGGCGTGGGTGGCGAGGTTTGCTTTCCTGATGTTCTACATGGTGCTCGCCGGCGGGCAGCACCAGTTTACGTGGGTGATGATGTTCCTGGCGTGTCTGCTGCCGTTCTGCTGGGCTCGCGCGCGGTGGATCGTTGCCGCAATCGCCGCATCCGGACTGCTGAGCGCGGTCAGGCTGCTGCCGCCGGCACTCAGCCTCGGCGCGTTCGGGCAGGAAGGGTGGATGTCCGACGTCATCGGCTATCCGTCGGTCCTGCACCTGCTGCGTGCCCTCATCGACCTGCGCCGAGAGGACCTCGGTGCGACCCATGCGCCGCTTGCCGGTAACTTCATTTTCTTCGAGAGCAACTACTTCGAATACACGTACTTTGTGGGGGTCATCGGGGCGGCGGTGATTGTCTACTTCGGCGTGTGGGCATGGCTCAGGGACCGCGAGCCAATGTATCCTCAAGTGATCCTGCCGACGTTCGCGGTGATGGCGTGCTCAATCGCCACGGTATTCCGCATCGTCCGTGCCACCGGCGTGCCGATGATCATGAGCGAGCGGATCACGTCGCGTATGCTGAGCTTGCCGATGACCGTTCTGATAATCCTGGCCGGAGTGACGTTGCAGCGGTTCGTCGCGCGTGCGTCGTTCTGGAACCGAGTGACCGCGCTGGCGCTGTTCGTGCTGCTGGCGGTCGACC
>CAZBYY010000383.1:0-3137 GCA_964495855.1 uncultured Acidobacterium sp.
CATTCGGCATTCGGCATTTACATGGGTCAGTTTGGAACGATCACCTTGAGTTCCGCCCCGTAGAGGACAGTGCGATCATTGTCGACCGCCGCCCACTTCATGAGCGCGGCCGGGTCCTTCTTCACAACCGCATTGTGCACGGGCGCGCCGTTGACGGTGACGATGACCGGCTTGGAGAAATCGATCACGTCGGGCGACAGCAACAGCGTGAACGCGCCGACGTCGCGCACCGCGGCATCGAAGCGATTGCCGTTGCGGCGGATGTCGACGCGGCCCGAGCGCTTGCTGTGACCGAAGAACCCCATGTCCATGAGGTCCGGATTCTTCTTCGCGTCGTTGCGAATCGTGTCGATGATCAGCCATCGATTGCGGTTGAACCGATCGACGCGCTCGGTCTCCCACGTCAGCTTGTCCGGATGCGCCACGCGCGGGTGCTCGTGGACGAATTGCTCGTACGGCGCGCGCTCGGTGGGCCACCAGTTGGTGTTGTGCTCGGCGCCAGGCTGCGGCCGAAACACCAGGTTGACACCCATCTTCTTCAGCCAGTCGATCGACGGCTGCACCCCGGCCACCGGATACAACGGATCGTTTTCGCCATTGACGATGTAGAGCGGCGCGTTGACGAGGTTGTTGCCGTGCATCTCGCCGTCGGCGCCGTTCTCGGGATTGCGAAGCACGGCGAGTGCGCCGTTCAGCGGCAGATACGACGCCCAGATGTTCGGCTCCTTGAGCGCCATGTAGTAGGTGCCGGTACCGCCGTCGGAAATGCCCGTCAGGTAGATCTTCGATTCGTCGATGTTGTACTTGCGCTTGAGCGCGTCCACCGCCCGCAGAATGTTGTCGACCTGCTCTTCGTCCCACCACTGCGCGGCGGCCCATCCGCTTGGATGAAGATAGATCTGCTTCTCGCCGGCGATGCGGTTGGTCGCCGAGTCGGGCTGTCGCCCGTGACGCTCGATGTTTGGCGACGGCCGGTTGACGCCGCCGTGCAATTGCACGCGCAACATCCATTGACGCGACGGATCGTAGTCATCCGGAACGTCGACGGCGTTGTTGAAGAAGGGCCCGGACTTCGACTTCCACCGCAACGAATAGCGGCCACGCTTCTCGTCGAGATAAGTGCGGCCCTTCTTGAGTCGCGCGTAGAGATCGTCGAACGCCGCGCCGCCGGCAACGATCTGGTCCCCGATGACCTTCGCATCGGCAGGAGTGTCGGCCGCGAAGAACTTGTCGAACAACAGGTCGGACGGCGAGGGCGACTGCGCCAGCGCCGCGACGCCGCAGGCGACCGTTGCCAGCAGGGCAAGTCGAAGGGATTTCACGCGCTGAGGATAGCGCAGAATTCGGCGAGCACCATCGCCGTCGCGCCCCACACTTTTTCGCCGTCGATGTCGTAATACGGCACGTTCACGTCGATCGACTGGCCGTTGACCACGCGGGTGCGCGTCTCCCGCTTGATCACCGAGGGGTCGGCCAGGATCGAAACCGGCACCTCGATGATCCGCGCCACTTCCCATTCGGCGCGCTGAAACGCCGGACGCATCGGCGTCATTCCCACGACCGGATGGAGCAGGAAGCCGCTGACCGGAATATGCAGTGGCGTGAGGCGCCCGAGGACGTCGACGGTCTCCGGTTCGACGCCGACTTCTTCACGCGCCTCGCGAATCGCCGCCTGCTCGAAGGTTTCGCCCTCGTCGACGCGCCCGCCGGGCAGCGAGACCTGTCCGGTGTGGTTGCGCAGACCCGAGCCGCGCACCGTCAACGCAATGTGCACGGTCTCGTCGTGTGGATACAGCAGCAGCAGTGCGGCGCCGTTCGTCGCGCCCTCAGGGAACTTCAACGGGTCCCAACCGATGCGCGGCGACGGAGCCATGCGCAATTGCGCGTCGAGGCCCGGCAGCGGCTTGCCGAAGGCCTCGCGCAACTTCGCAACGGTGGTAATCAAGGCCTATTGCACGCGCTTCACCGGTGGATCGACGCGCACCGGCGACACGTAGGAGCGGACAAGGCTCTCTTGTCCATCGGCGCCGATCGCCGACACGCCAAACGCGAAGTCATCGATGTTGACGTTCTTCAATGTGTACTGCGTCACGTTGCCGACGGTCTGGCTGAACTCCCAGTCGTTGTTCCAGGTGTCGCGCCAGTAGATGCGATAGGCGACGGCGCCAGGCGACGCGTTCCAGCGCATCGCCGCGTCGTAGCCGCTCGGATCGCGCGACAGCATGTTCGCGCCGCGATCGCTTGTGACCTTCGGCGCCGGCGGGGCGAGGGCGAGCGACGCCACACCCGCGGCATTGACGCGCGCGTTCTGCGCGAGATAGCCGAAGTCCACGCCGTCGATCTTGTCGTTTTCGCCGTGCTGACGCTCGAAGTTCTCGTTCGATTCGCGGAACACGACGGCGGTGAAACCATTCAGCGTGAACGAGGTTTGATCGCTGCCGCGGCCGAATCGGTCCTCACGCGCCATCAGGCGAATGCGATGCGACGGCACGTACACGGCGGCGGTCTTCTTGATGTAGCGCGCCAGCGCACGCGCGGGAGAATCTTCCGGGCCGATCGCATAGACGCGCACGCTTTCCGCGTCGCGGAATCCGTTGCCGCCGAGCGAGTTGCCGACGATGTCGTTGTTGAAGACGGCTTCGACGGGCACCTTGTTGGCGACCAGGTCCTGGGCGTGGACGTTCGATCCCACCAGTCCCTGCTCTTCGCCGGCCCAGGCCACGAACACCAGCGTCGCGTCGAACTGGATCCCGCTCTCGGCAAACGCGCGGGCCAGCTCCATCGTCAGCACGGTGCCGCTGCCATCGTCGTTGGCGCCGTTGGCATCGACGTTGGCGTTGAAGCCGGCCGCGGTCTGGCGATCACCGCCGGTCGTTCCGGGCGCGGCGGCGTTCGAGACGTTCTGCCCGCCGATGTTGACGGTGTCGTAGTGGCCGGTCACGTAGATGCGGCGCGGCGACTTGCCAGGCAGGATCGCCACGACGTTGCGCAACTCGACCGGCCGCGTGATGCGGCCCTGCTGCGCGATCTGGTGCGTGTCGAAGTTGACGCGCAGCTTCTCGCTCGATCGCCGCATTTCTTCGAGGATCCAGTTGCGCGCGGCGCCGATGCCGCGCGTGGGGTTGTCGGCGTCCGAC
>CAZBYY010000384.1:0-3136 GCA_964495855.1 uncultured Acidobacterium sp.
CGTACTGCCCGAACGCATTCGGCAGGCCGGCGTTGGGGTAGCAGCTCACGTAGCCGTCCACCGCGCGCGACAGCTCGGCCAGATACGGACGCATCTCGCGCGCGCCGAGGGCGCAGTTCAAGCCGACACTGAAGGGCTTGGCGTGCTCGATCGACAGGTAGAACGCATCAAGCGTCTGGCCGGACAGCGTGCGGCCGCTGCGATCGGTCAGCGTCGCCGATACCATCAACGGCAGGCGCACGCCTTTCTCCTCGAACACTTCGTCGATGGCCACGAGCGCCGCTTTCGCATTCAGCGTGTCGATCTGCGTTTCGACCAGCAGCAGGTCCGAGCCGCCATCGATCAGGCCGCGCGCCTGCTCCTTGAACGCGTCGCGCATCTCGTCGAACGTGATCGCGCGGAACGCCGGGTTATTCACGTCGGGCGAGATCGACAGTGTCTTGGTGGTCGGCCCGATCGACCCGGCGACGAATTTCTCGGAGCCGGGATGCGCCGCCATCCACTCGTCGACGACCGTGCGGGCGAGCCGTGCGGCGGCGACGTTCAACTCGTAGGCAATCGCCTCGAGGCCGTAGTCGCCCTGCGACACCGACGTCGAACTGAACGTGTTGGTCTCGATGATGTCGGCGCCCGCCTCGAGATACTCGCGATGGATGTCGGCAATCACGTCCGGGCGCGTCAACACCAGCACGTCGTTGTTGCCCTTGAGGTCCTTCGGGTGCGACCGGAATCGCTCGCCGCGGAAATCCGCTTCCGTCAGCTTGCGGCGTTGGACCATGGTCCCCATCGCGCCGTCAAGGACGAGGATGCGTTCGGCGAGGAGTCTCTGTAAGCGATCAACGTGAGTCATGAGTACCTTTAGTTCGACGAAGGCGAGCCGTCGCGACGCAACTCGCGCGGCTGCTTGCGAGCGGCGCTGGATTTGGTTCCGATGGCGAGCAGCACCGCAAATGGATCGTGGGTGCGGCGCGCGCCGAGTTGCACGCGCACGTCGGTGAACCCCGCGCGCGTGAGCAGGCCGGAGAGATGTTCGTCGCTGAAGCCGAACCAGCGATCGCCAAGCTTGTCGCGCACCCAGGTTTCATCGTGCGGGCGCAGGTCGAGGACGAGCAGGCGGCCGCCCGGTTTCAGGATGCGCGCCGCTTCGAGCACCGCCGCGGCAGGTTCCGACGCGTGATGCAACGCCTGCGAGAGCAGCGCCACGTCCATCGACGCGGTGTCGATGGGCAGCTTCTCCAGCTCACCTTTCTTCCAGGTGATGTTCGTGCACTTCTTGCGCGCGGCCAGCGCCTTGGCCCGCGCCAGCACGCCGGCGGAGCGATCGATGGCGGTGACGTGATGCGCCCATCGCGCCGTCTCGATGGTCAGGTAGCCTTCACCGCAGCCGAGGTCCGCCACGTCCAGCGGCGGCAACAGCATGCCGAGCGCCCGCGACCAGGCAGCCCAACTGCGTCCGGGCACCAGCTGGCGGCCGTCACGCGTGTCGGGACCGAGATGCTCGAAGTTCTCCCGTCGCATCCGCAGCACTTCCTGCAGCCGCGCCTCATCCGCTTTCACGAGCGGCGATTCGGCGGCTTCGTCGAACTGCGCGCGGAGGAGGGGCCAGAGCGGGCTGCGGCTGTCTTCGCGCACGCGCGGCGCCAGGCGGTAGAACGTGTAGGCGCCGTCGCGTTCCTCGCTGACCAGGTCGGCTTCCTTCAGCAGGCCGAGGTGGCGCGACACGCCCGACTGGGCAAGGCCCAGGATGCCGGTCAACTCCTTGACGTTGAAACGGTCTTTGTCGAGGACGCGGAGCAGCCGGAGGCGGGCCTCGTCGCCGAGCAGCCGGTAGAGCGCGGAGGCCTCCTTCATATCTACTAATCTACATTTATGGATGTGCTGAGTGCAAGCGTGCTGGTGCTCAGGTGCTCACGTGCAGGTCTGCTCAGCACGGAGCACGCAGCACCCAGCACCTTTGCACCGAGCACCCTTCCGCGTGCCATAATCGCTGTCTTTGCGCCGCGCTTAGCCCTGCGATTGGGCCTGGCTTCGCCGAATGCGTCGGCGACGCCCGCTAACTGTCTGGTAAAGGAGGCGCCGGTCGGCCGATAGCCGCCGGAGTCTGAAACACCCATGGGTATTCTCGACAAGCTCCGTCCTCAATCGAAGTCCACGCACCCCGACCCCAACATCCGCATCGAAGCGATCCACGAGCTCGACCCGTCCGACGTCGAGTCGCTCCATGGCTTTGCCAAGGACGACGGCGATGCGCGCGTGCGCCGGGTGGCGGTCGCGCGCATCAGCGATCCGTCCGTGCTTGCCGACATCGTCCGCAACGAGTCGGAGGGGAGCGTGCGCGATCACGCCCTGTCGCAGCTCGTCGACCAGGCGTCGAAGCATGACGCGGCGAGTGCGATGAGCGCCGTCAGCGCGCTTGCGTCGCTCGGGCGCGAACGCGAGTTGGCGCAAGTAGCCAAGGCCGCAGGTCCGGACGAAGTGCGACGGGCCGCGATTGCCGCGGTGCGCGACCAGAAGGCGCTCGGCAGCATTGCCCGGCACGCCGCTGAAGCCGGCGCGCGACTCGTCGCGCTGGAGCGGCTGAGCGACCCGGCCGAGATCGAAGGCGTGGCGTTGCGCGGCGAGCATGCCGACGCCGCCGTCGCCGCGATCGACCGGTTGTCGAATCCCGGAAACGAAACCCTCGCCGCGATCACCGAGAAGGCGCGCACCAAGGCCGCGCAGAAGCGCGCCCGCAGCTTGCTGCGAACGGCGGCGCCGGTCGCGGCGCCGGCTGAAGCCGGCCCCACTTACAAAGACATCGATCAGCAGAAAGCGCGTGAGCTGGTCGACCGCATGCGCGGGCTGTCGTCGGTCGCCGACTTCACGCAGCTCCGCGAAGCCTATGCGGCCGCGCGTGTGGCCTGGGTCGAATTGCTGGCAGACACGGACATTCAATCCGGCATCGAGGCGGACTTCGAGAACGCGTCGACCCTCGTCCGCGAGCGGCTCGCGGCAGACGAGGCCGCGCGCGCCGATGCCGAGCGGCAGCGCCGCGCGCTGGAGCAGGAGCAGGCCGATCGCGTCGCGGCGTGTGCGCGCGTTGAAGCGTTGAGCGGCGATGACATCCTCGACCGCCTCGCGGAGGCGCACGCGGCGT
>CAZBYY010000385.1:0-3128 GCA_964495855.1 uncultured Acidobacterium sp.
CCGCATCGACGGGTCGGCCGTCATCGCCAATCACCCTGAGACTCAGCATCATCTTTCCGATCGTCTGGCCGCCACCGACAGTGAATGCGGCAACGTAGCCGAACGCCAGGATGGCCAGGAAGCCAAAGAACGGCACGGGTGGCAACACGCGCAGGTCATCGAGCGTGTTCTGCAGGCCCGTTACGCGCAAGGTCAAGTATGCGACCGTGACGTCGATCGCCAGCAGCAGCACCAGGTCGATCACCCCGGCGCCGACGCGCACGCCGAGCGATGGGGTCCGCATCAACGACGCGATCGTCTCGCCGGCCGCTTTGCCCGTGGATTCAACCGGCGCCGATTCCGCCGGCGCTTCGAGGTTGAGCGTACTCAGTCGGACGGGCCGGGTCGTTCGGGGCCGGTGACGCGGGACGTCCGGTGTTGAGCGCCGCACCGCCAGTGGCGTGCGAGCGGCGGGGGGCGGCACGAGCGGAACCTCGTCAAACGGCAACGCGTCTTCCGCGACCGCTTCTTCGCCGGCAGACGACTCGTCGGGGGTGCCGTGCATCAATGCAGGCTCCGGTGGCGCTTCGAGAGCGGGCGTTGCGACGGACGCCACGTCCGGCGCGCCCGCAGTTTCGACAGGCGCAGGCGGAATCATGTCGCGCTCGTCGACGATCCTGACTCTTGAAACTGGTGGCGATTCGCGAGCCGGTTCAGGCGCGCTCACCGTCTCGGGCTCAGGGTCCCGAGGCGACTCAGGTTCGGACGACAGCACGGGATCGAAGGTCTCAGGCGGTGGAGGCGGCTCGGCTTCGCCGAACAACCGATCGAGATCAAGGGCCGTGGCGCTCAACGAATCCGTTTGCCGCTTGATCGGCGGCAGTTCGAAGTCGGGCGTCGCATCCTGCCGCCGCCGCAGTGCGAGATCCGGCTGGTCGGCATTGAACGGCGCAAGCGAGAAGTCGTACTGGCAGTTGCGGCAGCGATCCGTCGTTTCAAATCCGAGGTAACCGCACTTCGGACACTTCATTCGTTTCGAGGAGGCGATGACGGGGTTGAAGACGATGCCAACGCCGCTTCGGCGCCGGCAATGGCCAGTAGTTCACGCTGGATGTCGCCGCGGAGGCGTTCGGCCTCGGGCCGGAGACTGTCGCCGACCGGAATCCGATCGAGCGCCCGGAGAGCATCACGCAACTTGCCGCTCGCAAACAGGGCGCGCGCTTGCGCGACGAACGCCTCGGTCGGTGCCGGAACAGGAAGAGGCTGCGGACTGACGACCGCGGCCGCCGGAGTCCCGGTGGTCGCCTGCGCCGGAAACCAGTCGCCCAGGCCGCCCGGCGTAACCAGCACGAACGCAATCACCGCGACGAGCACGATCAACGCCGCCGTCGCCCACCACAGCGCCAGCGCGCCCCGGCGTGACGAGGGATCCACCGCCGCAGCGGGCTTCTGCAGCCGCCGCCGAGCGGGCGCAACCGGCACCTGGGCACGGCCGCCTACGTCGAGTCGATCGATGCGGCCCAGCACCCCAAGGGCCACATCGTGTGAAGCACCCTGGTCGAGGGCGTCCCTCAGGAGCTCACGGGCGCGCGCCACTTCGCCCTTGTCGAACGCATCGAGTCCCTCGTGCACCAGCGCCTCGGATATGCGAAGCTGCTCGGCCTGGGCGCTGCGCGCGCGCTCGATATAAGCACGCGCGCGATCGTGCGTGCGATCAAAGAACAGGACTCGCGTCCAGAGATTGATTGCCTGCTCGTACTCTTCAGCGAAATAGTGATCAAGACCCGTGACGAGGAGATGCTCGATCCTCGCGTCATCATCGGCGCCGGAAGGCGCGGCCGGCCGCGGGTCCGCCATAGGTAAGTGCCTAGGAGTATAGCATCCGCCTGCGCTCGCGAACTCGTGGGGCGAGCTCCGGCGAGACCTCGCCGAAGCGGACCCAAGGTCCGCGGAGGCGGGCTTACGTTAAGCTACTTTGCCATGCCCGTGATCGAATGCGTTCCCAACATCAGCGAAGGCCGCCGCAGCGAGGTCATCAACAACATCGCCTCGGCGTTACGTCAGGTTGACGGCCTGCACGTGCTCGACGTTCAGTCCGATGCCGCCCATAACCGGTCGGTCTTCACCCTCACGGGCGATGCCGCCGCGCTTCGCATCGGCATTCCCCTGCTCTTCGAGCGCGCCCTCGCAGCCATCGACTTGCGTTCGCACAGCGGCGAGCATCCGCGCATGGGTGCGGTGGACGTGGTGCCCTTCATCCCGATCGAGGGCGTGACGATGAAAGAGTGTGTCGACCTCGCGAAGGAAGTCGGCGCTGCGGTGGCGAATCGATTCGCGGTGCCGATCTATCTCTACGAAGAGGCCTCGTCGAATCCCACACGCAAGAATCTCGAAGACATCCGCCGCGGTGAATTCGAAGGCCTCGCGGCGAAGATGTCGCAGCCCGGCTGGGCCCCGGATTTCGGGCCGGCGCAGCCGCATGCAAGCGGCGGTGCCAGCGTCATCGGCGCACGCATGCCGCTCATCGCCTACAACATCAACCTGAATACGAACCGGCTCGACGTCGCCAAGAAGATCGCGTCGGCAATCCGCATGAGCAGCGGCGGCTTGCGCTACGTGAAGGCGATGGGCATTCCGCTCGAGGATCGCGGCATCGTCCAGGTGTCGATGAATCTCACGAACTACGAGAAGACCCCGATCTTCCGCGTGTTCGATCTCGTGAAGCGTGAAGCAGAACGCTACGGCGTCTCCATCCTCGAGAGCGAGATCGTCGGGCTCGTGCCGTCGGCGGCGCTGAACCAGTGCGCCGAGTACTACCTGCAGCTGGCAGGGTTCTCGAGTGCGCAGGTGCTCGAGACGAAGCTCAAGACCCGCTCCGGGGCGTAATGCCAAACGCGCGCAGCTTCTTGTACAGGTTCGATCGCTCGACGCCGAGCACTTCGGCCGTTCGCGACATGTTGCCTTGCTGCGCGGCCAGCGTCTGCAGGATGTAGTCCTTCTCGAATTGATCTCGCGCTTCGGACAGCGGCACGAGCGGCCCTTGCTGCGGCGCCGCTTCGGGCACGCCGTCTCGCCCGAGGAACCCCAGGTCCTGCGCCGTGATCGTGTCGCCGCCGACCATGATCATCAACCGCTCGATGACGTTGCGC
>CAZBYY010000386.1:0-3116 GCA_964495855.1 uncultured Acidobacterium sp.
ACCATCGTCGACACCAAGAACCCGGGATGGGGCCAGGCGCTGCTCGACAAGATCAAGACGCTCAGCGACAAACCGATCACGACGGTGATCAACACCCACACGCATTTCGATCACGTCAGCGGCAACGTCGCCTTCCCGGCAACGGTGGAAGTCATCGCGCAGGAAAACACGGCGCGATTGATGCCGACAACCGGCAGCATCGCCGGCATCGGCGAGACGCAGAACGTGTTCAAGGAGAATCCCGGCAAGGGCCTGGCGAAGAAGACGTTCAAGGACCGGATGACGATCGGGTCCGGCGCCGATCAGATCAACCTCTATTACTTCGGCCCTGCGCACACCTCCGGCGATGCGTTCGTGGAGTTTGCGGCCGCGCATGTCGTGCATGCCGGCGACGTGTTCCCGTACAAGGGGCTTCCGCGCATGGACAAAGACAACGGTGGCACCGGCGTCGGCTTTGCGGCAACCGTCTTGAAGGCCGCGAACGGATTGAAGGGCGCGGAGCTGGTGATCAACGGCCACACGCCGTCGGGCACGACGACGATCGCCGACATGCGCGAGTACGCGAATTTCGTGGGCGACTACGTCGCGTATGTGCAGGGTGCGAAGAAAGCCGGCAAGTCCGCGGCGCAGGCATTCGCTGAGTGGAAGGTTCCCGAGGAGTACAAGGGGTACGCAGCGAACCTCAATGCCCAGGCAGCCACCGCGTATGCGCAGGTGATCATGGACGAGACGAAGTAGATTGGGATGGTCCGGTCTCTGACCGGGCCATCACCGTCCGAGGATGCGGTCGAGCAGGGACTTATTCGCAGGTCGAGGACACTGGCACCTCTGAGCGGTCGGCACACCGCGCAGCGCCTCCTCGATGTGCCGACCGCAGCCGGTCCACGTGGGCTTGCCGCACTTCGGACACTGAATGCGTTGACACATGGTCGCGCCTACTTCCCTCCGATGGCCTTGAACGGCGTCGTGAGCGTGCCGATGCCTTCGATGTCGATCGTCACGACGTCACCGGGCTTCAGAAACTCATTGCGCTCCATGCCAGTTCCGGATGGCGTCCCCGTGGAAATCAAGTCGCCTGGATAGAGCGTCATGTTCTGCGAGATGTAGGCGATCTGGTGCGCTTCATCCCAGATCATGTCCGCGGTGGTCGCATCCTGTTTCACGACACCGTTGACCCGCGTGGTCAGGCGCAGGCGGCCGGCGTCGATAAATTCCTTCGGCACGATGTAGGGGCCGAACGGACCGCCGCGATCGATGCTCTTGCCGTCGAACCAATTCGTGCCGGGAAACATCGACACGACGCGACGCTGCCGCCCGCCGCGATCGCTCACGTCGTTGACGATGCTGTAGCCGAACACGTAATCGTGCGCCTTCTCCTTCGGCACGTTGAATGCCGGCTTGCCGATGATGATGCCCAGCTCACCTTCATAGTCGATGCGTTGATTGCCGGCCGGGATGAAGAACGGATCGCCGGTCGCGATGATGCACGAACGCGGCGACTTGGCGAACACGATCGGGCCGTCTCGATCGGGAACGATGTCGGCAGCGGCTGCGGCATTGAACCCCGCCGCACCGGCACCTGAGGCACCGGCACGCGAGGCACCTGCTCCGGCGGCACCGGCACCTGAGGCACCGGCACCCGAGGCACCACCTCCGGCACCCGCTTCCCCCATTCCCGCCGCGTGCGCGCGGTAGTTCGCCGCGATGTTCACGAAGTTGTACGGATACAGCAGCGGCGCCTTGAACGTAACCGCTGCCGGATCGAACGCAAACGGCAACGACGTGATGTTTGCGGTCTTCAAGTAGTTGGCGATTTGATAGAGACGCGGAGCCACGCGATCGTACTGCTCGATGATCAACCGCAGGTCGCCAGGAATGCTGACCGACGTGAGCGAGGCCTGCTTGGTCACATAGGCGTTCGCCGCCGCGATGTCCACGAGCCGTGCGCCGCTCGTCATGCCGACGTGCGTTCGGCCCTTGGCCTCGAACGTCGCGAGCTTGAAGGGTGTCTCAGGACGATTCGAAAGCGCCGCTGGCTGCCGTGCGCCGACCGTTACCACCGCGGCCACGGTTACTGCCGCAACCGTCGCGGCCATCCATCGAAACCTCATGAGCACACCTCCGCGCCAATTCTACGGGTAATGAGCCTGATGCACGTCAGGCGGCAAGTTCCCTGTTCTGTGTGTCCGGTATGCCGACCCATGCCAGCGCCGCCAGGAAGAACGCCGCGCCGGTGATCGCAAACGCGACGCCGAATCCGCGCGTCCCCGCCATCGAGCCGACGACGAACGGCGCCGCGGCACTTGCAATGCGTCCGACGTTGTAACCGACGCCGGCGGCGGTGGCGCGAATCGAGGTGGGATACAGCTCCGCGATCACCGCGCCGAAGCCGCTGAAGTAGCCGGTGCCAAAGAAGGCGACAAACGGCCCGAGCAGGAGCAGCAGCAGCGGCTGCCGCAGGTTGCCGTAGAGCGGCAGCAGCAGGCTGGCCATCAACACAAACACCACGTACGTGCGCTTGCGGCCGATCGCGTCCGCAATGTAGCCGAAGCTCACGTAGCCAAGCCACATGCCGACCTGCATCGCGATCACGAACCACGACATCGCCGACGAGCTCAGGCCGATGCCACCGCGATCCGTCGGCAGGTTCAAGTACGCGGGCACCCACAGGTTCAGCCCCCACCACCCGAACAGGCAGCACGCGTTCATCACCACGATGAACACGGTCACGCGCGCGCGATCCGGGGTGAAGAGGTCGCTGATGCGCCCGCGCGCAGTGTCCTGCGTGCGGCGCCACATCTCTGGCTCTTCGACTTTGCGGCGAATCCACAGCGTGAAGAGCGCGGGCAGGACGCCGACGAAAAATACGCCACGCCACCCCCACACCGGCGCAACGATCAGGTTGACGACGGCGGCAAGGCCGTAGCCGATCGCCCACGAGCTCTGGACGAACGCGAGTGCCTTGCCACGATGCCTCGCTGGAAAGGTTTCCGAGACGAGCGCCACGCCGGTGGCCCACTCGCCGCCCATCCCGAACCCAAGGAGCACGCGGAAGATCGCCAGCTGCGCGACCGATTGCGCGAGGCCGCAGGCCGCCGTGAACACCGAGTAGATCA
>CAZBYY010000387.1:0-3116 GCA_964495855.1 uncultured Acidobacterium sp.
AGTTGCTCCGCGTCGTACGCCCGCGCGCGGTCGAGCAGCTCGGCGAACTTCAGGTCGCTGTTGCAGTGCGAGCACGGAATGGGCGTTCGTCCGCTGACGTACTCGCGCACGAAGTTCGAAATCACGTGCTCGCCGAACTGGTTCTCGAAATTGACGATGTAGTGCGGGATGCCGATGGTGGCGGCCACCCGCCGCGCGTCGTAGAGATCGTCGATCGTGCAGCAGGTACCAAACGCACGCTGGCCCGAACCGGTGGTGGCGCTGTTGTCGTACAGCTGCATCGACACACCGATGACGTCGTGCCCCTGCTCGGCGAGCAGGGCCGCGGCGACGGACGAGTCCACGCCGCCGCTCATCGCGACCACGATCCTCATGACTATTTCTTTGCGCCGACCGTCGTCAGGCTGCGAAGCTTCTCGACCAGTGGCGGCAGCGCCTCGAGCACGCGATCGACGTCGGCGTCAGTGTTGGCTGCGCCGAAGCTGAAACGCAGCGACCCGAGCGTGCGCGGATGCGGCAGGCCCATCGCCTTGAGGACGTGCGAGGGCTCGAGCGTGCCCGACGAGCATGCCGATCCGGACGAGACGGCGATGCCCGCCAGGTCGAGGCCGATGAGCAGCGATTCCGCCTCAACCCGATCGACGCTGATGTTTGCGGTATTCGGGACGCGCGGCGCGATGGCGCCGTTGCGATCCGTCCCCGCGATCGACGACAGGATGCCGGCTTCGAGCCGATCGCGCAGGGTCGCGAGCCGAGGCGCCTCAGTAGCCATCGCGCGTTGCGCCAATTGCGCGGCCACGCCCATGCCGACCAGTGCGGGAACGTTCTCGGTTCCGGCACGCCGGCTGCGCTCCTGCCGGCCACCGGTGACGGGCGAGATCAACCGCAGGCCGCGCTTGACCCACAATGCACCCGCCCCTTTCGGCCCGTAGAACTTGTGGGCCGCAATCGTCAGCATGTCTACGCCGAGCGCCCGCACATCGATCGGAATCTTGCCCGCGCTCTGCACGGCGTCGGTGTGGACGAGCGCACCCCGCTCGTGCGCGATGGCAGCAATGTCGGCGACCGGCTGGATGGTGCCGATCTCGTTATTGGCATGCATCACCGACACGAGCGCGGTGTCGTCGGTGATCGCCTCGCGCATGCGGTCGGCGGACACGATGCCGCTGGCCTCGACGGGCACGATCGTCGTGCGCCAGCCTTTGCGCGCCAGCGCCTTCACGGTGTTCAGCACGGCCTCGTGCTCGATCGCGCTCGTCACGAGGTGCTTGCGGCCGCTCGGCTCGAGCGCCTCAGCGGCGCCGCGAATGGCGATGTTGTCGCTTTCGGTGCCTCCGGCCGTGAACACAAGTTCCGACGCGTCGGCGCCGATAAGACCTGCGACGGCGCTTCGCGCCTCGTCCAACGCCGCTTTGGCCTGTTGACCGAAATGGTGGATGGAGGAGGCGTTGCCCCAGGTCTCGCGCATCGCAGTGGACATGCGATCGGCAACCGCGGGGTGGAGCGGGGTCGTCGCGTTGTGGTCCAGGTAGATGCGCATGGGGTGAAAACTTGATCGTAGCATTCCTGCTAACTAGCGGCAATAAAAGGACTAGACAATGGTTTCAGGCCACACCTATACTGGCTGGACTTCAACTGCCGAAGCCCACTCCCCGGGTTTCAAATAGTGGTTTTGATGAGTGGCACCCTCGAAATAGATTTCCAGTAGAGGGGGAGGTTTTCAGCGATGTGGAAGCGTGACGAGTCGGTAAAACCGGCCGCGCCTCCGGCGCCAGCTGCCGCCGCGCCGGTGGTGAGCGAGCCGCGTGCCCATCTTGAGAGGGACATGGTGAATATCGGAAAGTCGGTCGTGATCAAGGGTGAGCTGAGCGGCAGCGAGGATCTCACCATCGAAGGGCACGTAGAGGGACGCATCGATCTCAAGGACAGCGTCCTGACGATTGGTCCGAACGGAAAGATCAAGGCCGAAGTGTTCGCCAAGTCCGTCGTGGTGCTGGGTGAAGTCACTGGCAACGTTACGGCCTCGGAGAAAGTCGACATTCGCGACAACGGATCGGTTAACGGCGACATCGCGTCACCGCGCGTCGCGATTGCGGAAGGTGCGCACTTCCGTGGCAGCGTCGACATGCAGCGGCAGGCCGCCAAGCCCCAGCAGAAACCGGCGGCGCCCCAACAGGGCCAGCCGCAGCCGCAACAGCAGCAGGGCCAGAAGGTCGGCGCCTAACGATCGATCGCGATGGCTGAGGGCACGCGTTCGTTGACGGATCTCTTCGGCATCCTGACGCCGCGCCGCGGGCACGAGGCGGAGGCGGCGGCCGATGCGACGGTCGCGGTGTCGGCAGAGGCCTCGTATCCGACGAAGGCGCTGCACAAGTTCCTCGCCAACCTTCAGCAGACTGACAATCCGTTGCTGCTCGACCTCGGTCCCGTGGTCGGCAGCAACGTGACATTCTTCGGTGAACGGCTCGGCTGCCGCTTGCGTGTCGAGGACGTGGCCAAGGACATCGACCGTCACGTGAAGGACGGCATCGTCGAGCAACTCCCGGACTTCTTCTCAAAGCGATTCACGCAACCGCCCGGCACCGTCGACGGCATTTTGTGCTGGGACATCCTCGACTATCTCGATCGTCCTGCGGCCCAGTCGCTCGCGACGGCGCTGTCGACGTCGCTCAAGCCCGAGGGCTGGCTGCTCGGATTCTTCAGCACCGCAGACTCGCGCGAAGCGGTTTACACGAAGTACGTGGTCGTCGACGACTCGACGCTGCGGTATCGTCCCTATCCTGCGCCGCGGCCCCGCCAGCGCAGCCTGCTCAACGGCGACATCATCAAGCTGTTCAAAGACCTTCGCGTCACCGACTCGTTCCTCATGAAGAGCAAGGTGCGCGAGATGTTGTTCCGTAAGCCGGCGCCGCGGCTCTGATCGGAGCGCGATGGCGCGGCCGGTCGTAGCCCTCCTCACTGATTTCGGCACTCGCGATCATTACGCCGGCACGTTGAAAGGCGTCGTGCTGAGCGTGTGCCCCGATGCCACGCTCGTCGACATCGGCCACGACGTGCGGGCCCACGACGTGCTGGCCGGCGCGCTCGAACTCGCCGCATGCTACCGCTACTTTCCG
>CAZBYY010000388.1:0-3115 GCA_964495855.1 uncultured Acidobacterium sp.
CTTGAGCGCGCGGCCGCCCGTCGTGGTTTCCGGGTTGCCAAACATCACGCCGATCTTCTCGCGCAGCTGGTTGATGAAGATCAACGACGCTTTTGACTTCGAGACCGCGCCGGTCAGCTTGCGCAGGGCCTGTGACATCAAACGCGCCTGCAAGCCCATCTGCGCTTCGCCCATCTCGCCTTCGATTTCGGCGCGCGGCACGAGGGCCGCGACCGAGTCCACGACGACGACGTCGACGCTGTTGGAGCGGATGATCACTTCGACGATTTCGAGCGCCTGCTCACCGTTGTCCGGCTGCGACACCAGCAGGTTGTCGAGATCGACGCCTAACTTCTTGGCATACGCGGCGTCGAGAGCGTGCTCGGCGTCGACGAACGCGGCCATGCCGCCCTTTTTCTGCGCTTCGGCAATGACCTGCAGTGCCAGCGTCGTCTTACCCGACGACTCGGGCCCGAAAATCTCGATGACACGGCCGCGCGGCACGCCGCCGATGCCGAGCGCGTAATCAATGCTGATGGCGCCCGTTGAAATGCATTCGACCGGGGCGACGATGTTGTTTTGGCCCAGGCGCATGATCGAGCCTTTGCCGAACTGCTTTTCAATCTGGCCGACGGCCGCGTCCAGCGCTTTCAGTCGTTCCTGTCGTTCGTCTATTGGCATGTGAATGGGTCCTTTCGGGACGCGATTGATCCTAAAAACGCGCCAAGCGAAAGTCAAGCGTAAATCTGTGTAGTGACAGGTGAGTTCACGCGCATTTTCAATAGTTTAGGGGTATTGACCACTTTCGCCCCTTTTCAGGCCTGATTGCAGGTTCTGACGCGTCTGCGTTTGACCGCCGTGGCGAAAACCTCGTACGGTGAAGCGTGCCCAGCCCTGTTGGACATGCCCTCGGCGGTTTCATCGTCGGGGAGCTGTTGACCCCGTCAGCCCTTTTCCTCTGCATGGCTGCCAGTGTGCTGCCAGACGTCGATTTTGCCTGGCAGCGACACAACATGGAGACCCATAGCGTAGGAGCAGCGGTACTTGCCGGCGCGGCCGTCTACGTGTGGAAACGAAACCCGCGACTCGCGATCGCCGTGACGCTCGCGTGGGTGTCGCACGTGCTGTTTGACTGGCTGGGATCGGACGACACGCCACCACTGGGAGTGATGGCGCTGTGGCCGATCAATTCAAACTTCTATTTCGCGCACGCCTACGTCTTCGAAGCGATCTCGCGGCGCTACTGGCTGGACAACTTCGTCACGCACAACGCATACGCGGTCGTAAAGGAAGTGGTCATGCTCGGACCGCCAGCGGCCCTCGCGTGTTGGCTGAGAAATCGGCGATTGAAGATTCCTTGATTGACGACTGTTGGGTGATTTGAAATTGTTCAAATTGCCAAATCATTTGGCGTCGCCCATCGCCAATCGCCCAACAATCGTCAATCAAGGAATCGCCCAATCGTCATTGCAGTTCTATTGCCAAGGCCACGCCATTCCCGCCGCCAAGGCACAGCGTAGCGACGCCGCGCTTCAGGCCGCGGTCCTTCAACGCATACAGCAACGTTGTCAGGATGCGCGCGCCGGAGGAGCCGATCGCGTGTCCAAGGGCGACGGCGCCGCCGTTGACGTTGACCTTCTTCGGATCGACGCCGAGTTCGTTCATCACCGCCACCGCCTGCACCGCGAACGCTTCGTTCAGCTCGAGCAGATCGACGTCGTTGAGCGTCCAGCCGGCTTTCTTCAGCACCTTGCGGGTCGCCTCGACCGGCGTCATCAGCAACATCTTTGGTTCCAGGCCGCTCGTCGCCTGCGCGACGATGCGCGCCATGGGCTTCATGGAACCAAGCTTGTCTTCTGCGACGACCACCAGCGCGCCGGCGCCGTCGTTGACCGGGGGAGCGTTACCCGCGGTGACCGAGCCGTCCTTCTTGAACGCCGGCTTCAAATTGCGCAGCGTCTCGATGGTCGTGTCGGCGCGCACCGATTCATCCTTATTGAAGACGATCGGGTCGCCCTTCTTCTGCGGGATCTTCACGGCGAGCATTTCGTCGTTGAACTTGCCGGCCGCCTGGGCCGCCGCCGCCTTCTGGTGGCTGTCGACTGAATATTGATCCTGCTGCTCGCGCGTCACTTTGTAGGCGTCAGCCACGGTCTCGCCGGCGTTGCCCATGTGCCAGTTTTCGAAGGGGCACCACAAGCCGTCGTGAATCATCAGGTCGATGACGGAGCCGTGGCCCATGCGGAGGCCTTCGCGCACCTTCGGCACGATGTAGGGGCAGTTGCTCATCGACTCCATGCCGCCGGCGACGGCAATGTCGATGTCGCCGGTCTGGATGCCCTGGTGGGCGAGCATCACGGCCTTGAGCCCCGAGCCGCACACCTTGTTGATCGTGAGCGCGGCGACACGGTTATCGAGGCCGCCCTTGAGCGCCGCCTGGCGCGCGGGCGCCTGGCCCACGCCGCCCGACACGACATTCCCCATGATGCATTCGTCAACGAGCGTCGGATCGAGGCCGGCGCGCGCGACGGCTTCACGCACGACCATGGCGCCGAGTTCGGGGGCGGCGAAGTCCTTCAAGGAGCCGAGGAACTTGCCGGTTGGGGTACGAACCGCACTGACGATGAACGCGTTTCTCATGACAGGTTTCAGGCCTCAGGCTTCAGGCTTCAGGCCTCAGGATAGGAGACTCGTTTAATGGCATCCTCGCCCAGGTAGTGGGCGAGGCGTGAACGGATCAAGCCGATCGAGGCCCGCACGGCGTCGATCCATGCGTTCGATTCCGCCGTGACATACAAGGTTCCGTCGGCGGCAAGCCGGACCGCCGTGGATTTGTCGATGGTCGGGCCGACGGCCAGCCGCCAGGCGAAGGCCACCTTGTCGTCGGTCAACGGCGCCTTGCGGATGACGTCGGCGACGACCGCCGGCATCACCTGATTGGCCTTGATCACAACTCGATCGTAGCAGATGATTTCCGCCATGAAACCCTTCGACTCGTTCGCGTTCTCTCACCGCATTGCCTTCCTGGGAACGGTCGCCGCCTCGCTGGCGGTCGTCTCGCTGTCGGGCGCCCCGGCTGCCGGTCCCGTCAAGTTCGAGGCCCACGACATCGATCCGAAGCTGCCCGGCGCCTACG
>CAZBYY010000389.1:0-3114 GCA_964495855.1 uncultured Acidobacterium sp.
CAGGAGGCGTCCTACGCCGGCATGAAATGCATCGGTGTCGGCGACCACGAAGTACGTCTTGCCGTCGCGCCGCCGCACGTCGATCGCCCGCGTGTTGGCGAGCAGCCAGTGCACGATCGCCTGCCGGTTGCGCATGTGATCTTCCTCGAGCTGCGCACCGACGCGGACGCGGCGTAACTGCACGAGCGCGTTGCGCGCGTAGGCTTCGTACTCGGTCTGGACGATGGCCTGTTGCTCGTCGCGCGGGACGAGGCCGATTTCCGAAAGATACGGATCGGCGACGAAATACAGGGCCACCAGGTCCGCGCGCGTTTCCTCAAGCGCGGAATACTGCTCCTTCAGCAGATCTTGCGGCGTGACGGTGATGTGGTCGGCCATGCGCCCGGAGCCGTGGCCAAGCACTTCGTGAATCTCCGTGGTCAGCTCGCCGGCGAATGCGCCCCACCTCTTGGATCGCTCGACTTCCGCATCGTCCCACGCGAACTCGTGGCGGAAGCTGTCGGGCGTGGACTGCTCGTACGCATCGAGCACGTTGGACAGCGATACCGACTTGCTGCCGTACTTTTCGCGGATGCGCTGGTCGTTGGGCAGATTCACGCCGATCGGCGTGATCGGCCCCGAATCGCCAGCCTCGACGACAACTTCGATCGCCTGCGCGGTGACCCCTTGCACCTTGGGCTTGCGATATTTCGGATCGACGGGCAAGTGATCCTCGAACCACTGCGCGTGCTCGGCCAGCGTCCGGATCTTCGCGGTCTTGTCGTGGTTGGCGTAATACACGACGCCTTCCCACGCGCCTTTCATGCCGCGCGCGTCGGTGTAGACCTCGATGAAGCCGTTCATCGTGTCCACATCGCCGTCGCGATTCTGGACCCACGCGATGTCAAATGCCTGGCGGTCGGCGTCGAGGCCGGTCCCGTACCACGTGATCAGCGCGCGCAGCGCCTTCGCGAACCCCTCATTCGCAAACTCGGTGGCGGCGCGCAGGTGCGAGACGATGTTGCGGATCTCGCGATCGTAGAGCCCGCCGACTTTGTAGACCTCTTCGATCAACCGCCCATCGCGCTTCACCAGCCGCGAGTTGAGCTGGTTGCGCTCTTCGAAGCCGGCCAGATCGGCCATCGTGACGCCGTCGTACATGTTGTTGGCGCTGGCCGCCAGGATGTCCTGCCCGTCACCCGGCGTCTTGCAGGTGACCATCGGCTCGAAGTCCGGATCGAAGAACATGCGCGCGTATTTTTCGACGCGCGTCGCGATCGTCTCCCCAGGGGCAAGCGCGAAGTTCGCGCCGTTGATCGTGGCGATGTCCATCGCCTCGATCAGTCGCTTTCGATCGAGGTTGAGCAGGAACTTGCGCGCCGTGAGGTTGTTGTACGGGCCGGTGTTCAGCCAGAACAGCTTGGTGTAGCGCGTCAGTTCTGCCAGCGTCTCGGGGGGCACGCCTCTCGGAAAGCGGAGGATCTGCTCGAGCAGGTGACGCATGCCAAGGTTATGGCGATGCCGCTGGTCGTAATAGATGTCGCGGCCCGCGAGCGCGGCGCAGTACAAGTGCCACACGAGCGTCTTCTCGCGAAGCGTGAGCTCGTTGAAACCGTCGGCGTAGAGCTGCACGACGGCGGCGTCATCGATCTGTTCCAGCAGGTACGGACGCGTCGTTACAGCGGGAGGTCCACTCGCTGCGCCTGCGTCGGGATCTCTACGTTCCATCCGAGCTCTTTCGTAATCCTGGCTTTCAAGGCGTCCTGCGCGGCGATTTCGCCGTGCACCAGGTAGGTCACCTTCGGCGCGCGCGGGAACGTGCGCAACCATTGTAGGATCTCACCCGCATCGGCATGCGCCGACATCCCGTCGATCTTCTCTATTCTGGCGCGGACCGGCACAAACTGTCCGAACATCTTGACGTGTTGCGCGCCGTCGATCATCTGGCGTCCGCGCGTGCCCGCGGCCTGGAAGCCGACGAAGAGCACCGTGTTGCGCTCGTCCGGCAACCCGGCAAACAGGTGATGGACGACGCGCCCACCCGTCGCCATCCCGCTCGAGGCGATGACGACGGCCGGCGTGTCGTTCTCGACGAGCGCCTTCGATTCGATCCCTGAGTTCACAGGCGTGAAACGCGGCACGCGGCGGCGCATCGACTCGATCTCCTTGTCGAGTTCGCCGCTGTGCGACCCGTAATACTGAATCGCCTTGAGCGCCATGGGGCTGTCGACGTAGATCGGCACCTTCGGCACCCGGCCCTCGTCTTCGAGCTTGAACAGCCAGTACAACAGCTCTTCGACGCGGCCAATCGCAAACGCCGGGATGATCAGCTTGCCGCGACGACCGATCGTCTCGGTGACGATCCGCGCGAGCGTCGCGCCGTCATCTTCGTCCGGATGCTTGCGGTCGCCGTACGTCGATTCGCAGAGCAGCACGTCGGCGTCGACACCGGGCGACGGGTCCGGAAGGATCGGCCGCGAGTAGCGGCCAAGATCGCCGCCGAACAGGATGCGCCCGCCGCTCTTGTCCTGACGCGTCAGCAACACATACGACGATCCGAGCAAGTGTCCGGCGTTGATGAACTCCGCTTCGATCCCCTTCGCGACCTGGACCTTCTGTCCGAACGAACACGGATGAAGCCTCGCCAGGGCCTTCGCCGCATCCTCCTCGGTGTAGAGCGGCAAGGCCGGCGAGTGTTTGCTGTAGCCCTTCTTGTTGGCGAACTTCGCGTCCTCTTCCTGCAGGTGCGCCGAGTCAGGCAACACCAGCCGGCACAAGTCGGCGGTGCCGGCGGTGCAGTACACCGGCCCCTTGAAGCCTTGCGACACGAGGCGCGGCAGCCAGCCCGTGTGATCGATGTGCGCGTGGGTGAGGACGACGGTGTCGATCGTGTCCGGCCGGATCGGCAGCGGCGACCAGTTTCTTAGCCGCAGTTCCTTGAGCCCCTGGAAGAGGCCGCAATCGATCAGGATGCGCTGGCCGTCAACCTCGACGAGATGCTTGGAGCCGGTCACGGTGCGGGCGGCACCGAGGAAGGTCAGTGAAGGCACTCCGCATTTTATAGCGACGACATCGCCGCCATCAGCGCTTTCCCAAGGAACTTCGCCAGCGCGGCGAGCACCGGCGAAAGATCAC
>CAZBYY010000390.1:0-3100 GCA_964495855.1 uncultured Acidobacterium sp.
GACATGGGCGCGTTGCCGGATCGCCTGCCCGGATTCCAGCACGTCGAAAACGACGACGCGCGCGAGAAGTTCAACCGCTTATACGGTGTCACGCTCCCGCCGAAGAAGGGCTGGCACTTGTCGGGCATGTTCGACGCCATGGAACGCGGCGAGCTGAAGTCGCTGTACGTCATCGGCGAAAATCCGCTGCAATCCGAAGCCGACCAGCATCGTGCGACGCGCCTGATCGAGGGACTCGAGTTCCTCGTCGTGCAGGACATCTTCCTGACGGAAACGGCGCAGCGCGCTGACGTCGTGTTCCCGGCGGCGGCTGGAGCGTTCGAGTCCGAAGGAACCGTGACCAATAGCGAACGGCGCGTGCAGCGCGTGCGCAAGACGCTCAATCCGCCGGGAGAGGCACGCGAAGATCTGCAGATCATCTGCGATCTGGCTCGGCGCATGGGCCATGACTGGCGCGCGGATGCCGAGTCGATGTGGAACGAAGTGCGTGCCCTCTCGCCGTGGCACGCGGGAATGAGCTATTCGCGGCTCGAGCAGCTCGGCGGGATTCGCTGGCCGTGCTACGACGACACGCATCCCGGCGAGATCTTCCTGCACGCGCGCTTGTGGGAGCGGCCGATCAAAGGGCCGCGCGCGCCATTTTCCGTCGTCGAGCACGAACTGCCGATCGATGCGTTGACGGATGAATTTCCGTTGCGCCTTACGACCGGCCGGCGCCTGGCGGAGTACAACACCGGCGTCCAGACGGGTGCGTACGCCTACCCGACGCGGCGCGGCGAAACGATCGACGTCTCGCCGGAAGACGCAAGCCGGCTCGGCCTGAGCGAAGGCCAGCAGGTACGCGTGCGATCGCGGCGCGGATCGGTCGTGGCTCCCGTGCACATCGACGAGTCGCTCCGTCCCGGCCTGGCGTTCATGACGTTCCACTTCCCGGACGAAGTGGCGACGAACATGCTGACGAACGACAAGGTCGATCCGCTCGTTGGCACCGCGGAGTTCAAGGCCACCGCGGTGCGGATCGAAGCGTCATGGACCTGAAGATCATCGGCGCCGAACCAACGGAGGCCGAGCGGCAGGCGGTTGATCGTCTGCTCGGGCCGCCGGTCAGCGGCTGGGAGGGCGGCGCGCGCGACGTGTCACGTGATGGCCGCACCGCGCTTGGCGGACGACAAGTGACCGGCGAGCGCGACCTGTTGTTGCCGGTGTTCCACGCCGTGCAGGACAGCATCGGCTGGATCAGCCACGGCGCGCTCAATTACATCTGCCGTCGATTGTCTGTGCCCCCGGCCGACGCCTGGGGCGTCGTGACGTTCTACCACCTGTTCGCCACCGACCCGCAGCCCGCGTCGGTGGCGCACGTGTGCGACGACATTGCGTGCCGGTTGGGCAACGTTGACCAGCAGATTCGCGAGCTCGACGCCAACGGCTTTCACGTGAAACGCTCGCCGTGCCTCGGCCAGTGCGACCGCGGCAGTGCGGCGCTCATCACCAAGGCGGGCGTTGAACCCGAACGCCGCTTCATTGTGCTTGGGGTGCCTACGGTGCCTCAGGTGCCGGTGGTGGGCGCGCTCGGCGCTGCGCGACTCGTCACGCGCATCGGCCGCGTCGATCCCTCCAGTCTCGACGACTATCGCAAGCACGGCGGCTACACCGCGCTGGCCCGTGCGCTCGAGATGGGGCCTGAGCGCGTCATTGCCGAAGTCACGGCATCGAAGCTGATGGGACGCGGTGGCGCGGCGTTCCCCACCGGGCGCAAATGGGACAGCGTCGCGCGCGAGTCGGCGAGGCCGCACTACGTCGTGTGCAACGCCGACGAGTCCGAGCCGGGCACGTTCAAGGATCGCGTGCTGATGGAGCACGATCCGTTCGCGATCGTGGAGGCGATGACGATCTGCGGGTTTGCCACCGGCGCCGAGCGCGGCTTCATCTACATTCGCGGCGAATACCCGGAGGCCGAGCGTGCCATCGGCCACGCAATCGCGCAGGCGCTCGCAGCCGGCCTGCTCGGGCCGAACATCGCGCGATCCGGCTTCGCCTTCGACATCGAGATCCGCCGCGGCGGCGGCGCCTACATCTGCGGCGAAGAAACGGCGCTGTTTAACTCGATCGAAGGCAAGCGCGGCGAGCCGCGATCGAAACCGCCCTTTCCCGCGCAGTCGGGCCTCTTCAGCAAGCCGACCGTCGTGAACAATGTCGAAACCCTCGCCAACGTCCTCGACATCGTCAACGAAGGCGGCGCAGTGTGGGCCAGGACCGGCACGGCCGCATCGACCGGCACGCGCTTGTTCTGCCTGTCGGGCCACATCGCGAAGCCGGGCCTCTACGAGATCGAATGCGGCCGGACGTTGCGAGAGGCCATCGCACGCGCCGGCGGCATTGCCAACGGCCGGTCGTTACAAGCGATCCTGCTCGGCGGTGCCGCGGGCACGTTCGTGGGTCCAGATGCGCTCGACATGCCGCTGTCATTCGAAGGGGCGCGCGCGGCGGGGGCGACGTTGGGATCCGGCGTGATCATGGTGTTCGACGACACCGTGGATCTGCACGACACGCTGATGCGCATCGCCGAGTTCTTCAAGCACGAATCGTGCGGCCAGTGCGTGCCGTGCCGGATCGGCACGATGCGGCAGCTGGAACTCCTTAGGGACAAGGGAATAGGGGATAGGGATCAGGGAATAGGGAATAGGGAACAGGGCACGTACGCTGAGTTGAGTCTGGCGATGAAGGACGCGTCGATTTGCGGTCTGGGCCAGACGGCGTCGTCTGCCATTGAATCCGCATTCGCGAACATCCTCGGGAAGCGCAAATGAGCACCGAACCGATCTCATTCCGCCTGCCACCGCGTTCGACGGTCGACCCCGCGCCGCCGGTTCCCGCGCCGGTGCCGATGGTGTCGTGCACCATCGACGGACGGCCGGTCGACGTGCCGCGCGGCGCGACGATTCTCGACGCGTGCAAGACGCTCGGCATCGACATCCCGACGCTCTGTTACCTGGAAACGCTCACGCCGGTGAATGCCTGCCGCGTGTGCGTCGTCGAGGTTGAAGGCGCGCGCGTGCTGGCGCCGGCGTGCTCGAGACACGTCGAGAGCGGGATGGTGATT
>CAZBYY010000391.1:0-3085 GCA_964495855.1 uncultured Acidobacterium sp.
GTTTCGAACGCACCAAGGAGGAATCACATACCGACGCGTTGACGGGCCTGCCGAACCGCCGATCGTTCGATCGTCAATTCGAGGCCGGCCTCGCGCGCGCGGCCACCACGGGGACGACCGCGTCGGTCGTCGTGCTCGACCTCGATCGCCTGAAGGAGATCAACGACACCTACGGGCACGATGCGGGCGATCGCGCCCTGCGCGCCGTCGGCGCGGTGCTGCGATCGACGGTGCGCCAGACCGACCTCTGCGCGCGTTTCGCGGGCGACGAATTCATGGTCGTGCTCTGGGATTGCAGTCCCGACCACGAGGCGCGCCGCGTCGCCGAGATCCAGAGCGCCGTGAGTGCCTTCCCATTCGAGCCGCGGCTCGGTGTTCGCATGGCGCTGTCGATCAGCGCTGGCACGGCGCGCTTTCCGGCCGATGGCGGCACGTTCGAGGAACTGCTCACCGCCGGCGATGTCCGCATGTATCGCGACAAGGCCGGCCGGCGCTCGCGCAACTCGCAGCGCCAGGCAGGCACCGGGACAATGCGCGCGTAGGCGCGCGGCACATCGCTTGCTAATCTGTAGGCGAATGCATACCCACCTGTTCTCGTTGTCGACGCTGCTCGCGATCTCTACGTTGACGGTCGCGTGCGGTTCGTCGCTGACATCGCCGTCGGCCACACTCACCGGCTCCTGGACGCTGACCTCCATCCAGCCCTCCGGCCAGGCCCGGCAGAATCGTCCTGCGGATGCGAACTACATGGTTTCGTTTTCAGATGGTCGACTGTCGACACGCGCCGACTGCAATCAGTGCACAGGCAGCTACTCGATCTCAGGATCCACGCTGACCGCCGGCCCGAGCCTCGCGTGCACGCGCGCTGCGTGCCCCACGATGGCGTTCGAAAACGCCTACGTGCAGATCCTCAGCGGCGACAGCCAGATCGCGTTGAGCGGTTCCGCCCTGACGCTCACCTCATCGAGAGGCCTGCTGTCGTTTACGCGCATGAACTAAGTAGTGCGTCGGTTCGCGGTCGTCTGCGGTCCGCCCTACAAAGACGCGTCCTTCAACGGCAACGAACGGACGCGCACGCCGGCCGCGGCGAAGATCGCGTTGGCCACCGCCGGGGCGACCGGCGGGACCGCCGGCTCGCCGAGGCCGCCGGGCGGCGCCGTTGACTGGATGAAGTCGACGTGCACCGCCGGCGCATCGGCCAGCGTCAGCGTGCGGAAGTCGTGGAAGTTGCTTTCGACGACGCGACCGTCGCGAATCGTGATGGCCCCGAGCCACGCGGCGGCCAAGCCGAACAGCATGCCGCCTTCGACCTGTGCGCGCGCGGTATCGATGTTGACGACGTCGCCGCAATCGACCACGGCGAACATGTCGTTGACCTTGAGCACGCCACCGTCGATCGTGACGCGGGCGACCTCGGCGACGATCGAACCGAAGCATTCGGTGATGGCCATGCCGCGTCCTTGTCCCTTCGGCAGCGGCGACCCCCAGTCGGCCATCGCGGCCACCCGCTCGAGCGCGGCCTTGAAGCGCGGATGGTCTCCCATGAGGTCGCGGCGGAACTGAAAGGGGTCCTTCTTCGCGGCGTGGGCCAGTTCGTCGATGAACGACTCTTTGAAGAAGCCGTGCTGTGAGTTGAGCACCGATCGCCATGCACCGGTGCGAACGTGATGCTTGGCCTCGCGCGCGGTCGCCTTCATCTCCTTGATCGCGTACGGCATGAACGTCGATTCGCGGTCGCCGCCTCCAGCGTAGAAACACGATGCGGCCAAGGGCGTGCCCGATTGATCGAGCGCCCCCGCGAAACGCGCCATCGCCGCCGGCCGGTAATAGCCGTGCTGCACGTCGATTTCCCGGCTCCAGACCATCTTCACCGGCGTTGGCGACACCGCCTTCGCGATGCGCGCCGCCATGCCGACGAAGTCGTGATAACCCGGCAGCTTTCGTCCGAAGCCGCCGCCGAGCGCGAGATTCGTGTAGGTGACGTTCTCGGCGCTGATGCCGAGCGCTTTCGCTGCCGTGCCGCGTGCGTTCAGCGGATCCTGAGTGCCCGCCCACACCTCGGCGCGATCACCGGTGACGCGCACGGTGCAGGCCATCGGTTCCATCGTTGCGTGATGCAGGAACGGGACTTTGTAATCGGCGCTGACGATCGTCGCCGCACCTGTTGGCATCGCCGGCGCCGCGCCGAGCGCCTTGTCGAACGCGTTGAAGATCGTCTCGCTCGTCACCGCGCCGTTGCCGCCATCATCGAACTTCGGCCGCAATTTCGCGACGGCCGCCTGCGCGCGCCAGTACGAATCGGCCACTACCGCCACCGCGTCGTCCAGCTTGACGACCTGTTTCACGCCGGGCATGGCTTCCGCCGGCGTGGTGTCAACCGAGATCAGCTTGCCGCCGAACACCGGTGCGATCTCGACGGCCGCGTAGAGCATGCCGGGTATGCGGAAGTCGATGCCGTAGATCGCGCTGCCATCAACTTTGGATCTGAGGTCGCGTCGCGGTTGTGCCGTTCGACGCAGCGTGTAGGTCGATGGATCCTTCAATCGCGGTTTTGACGGCACCGTCTCGTTCACGGCGATGCGAGCGAGCTCGCCGAACGTTGCCGATCGGCCCGACGGCGCATGCGTGATGCGTGACGCGGCGACGGTGCAGTCGGACACGCGCCCGCCAAAATGCGTGGCGGCGGCCGCGACCAGCATCTCCTTTGCCGCAGCGCCGGCGATGCGCATGCCGTAGTGGCCGGTGCTGCGCACCGACAGCGAGCCGCCCGTAATCTGCGAGCCGGCCAGCCGCGCCAGCCGATACGTGGCGTAATCGAATCCGCGTTCGAGCGGACCTGGCACGCCGATGAACGCGCGGCCAATGTACGCGTTGGCGTACTGATCGAGCGCCGGTGCTTCTTTGATGTGGACGAGATTCCAGTCCGCGTCCATTTCTTCCGCCGCCATCATCGCCAGCGCCGTCTGCGCACCCTGTCCCATTTCGCAGTGCGGCACCAACACGGTGACGATGTTGTCGGGCGTGACGAGGATCCAGGTGTTGAGCTCGCCGGCGCCGAGAGGATCCGCGGAGCGGACGCTGTGCC
>CAZBYY010000392.1:0-3078 GCA_964495855.1 uncultured Acidobacterium sp.
TGGCGGCGGCGTTCCTGATGGCATCGCCCGCCGAGACGCAGAGCGCGCGTCCCGCGCGCGTCGCCGGCCACCCGAATCTGAACGGCATCTGGCAGGCGTTGAACACCGCCAATTACAACGTGCTCTCGCATCCGGCGAAGGCCGCGCTGCAGATGCGCCCTGGGCCAGTCGTGCCCGTGCCCGCCGCGCCGGTGCTCGCATTCGGCGCCGTCGGCAGCGTGCCGGCCGGCAACGGCATCGTCGAAGGCGATGAGATTCCGTACCTGCCCGAGGCCGCGAAGAAGCAGAAGGAGAACGAGGCCAACTGGATCGAGCGCGATCCGGAGATCAAGTGCTACCTGCCCGGCGTGCCGCGCGCCAACTACATGGCGATGCCGTTCCAGATCCTGCACAGCGACAAGGCCGTGTTCTTCGCGTATGAATACGCGGGCGCCGTGCGCAACATCTACCTGAAAGATCCCGGTCCCGCACCGGTGGATTCGTGGATGGGGCAGTCGGTCGGCGCGTGGGACGGTGACACCTTCGTCGTGACCGTCACCGGCTTCAACGATCAGTCGTGGTTCGACCGCGCGGGCAACCATCACAGCGAGAAGCTGAAAGTCGTCGAGCGCTACACGCCGCAAGGACCCGATCACCTGTGGTACGAAGCGACGATCGAAGATCCGGCGACGTTCTCGCGGCCGTGGAAGATCAAGTTTCCGTTGTATCGCCACATCAATCCTGATGCGCGTCTGAACCAGTTCAAGTGCGTCGAGTTCGTCGAAGAGTTGATGTATGGAAAACTTCGCAAGACGCCAGTCCAATAACGGTCGCCGTTCGGCGTTCAGCGTTCAACGTTCGGTGCTGACTGGCGCCGTCCTGGCGGTGATTGCTGCCGCAACGCTGGTGGCGCAGCAGCCTGCGGCCAAACCGCTTCCGCGGACGCCGGACGGCAAGCCCGACCTGCAAGGCATCTGGAGCAACGCGACGCTCACGCCGCTCGAGCGTCCGCAAGGCATCAAGGATCTCGTCCTCAGCGACGACGCGGCGGCGCGGATGGAGCGCGCGGTGATCGCGCGGCGCGACCGCTTGAACGAGCCGAGCGATCCGAATCGTCCGGCTCCGCCGCAAGGGGGAGACGGCTCGACGGGCGCGGCGGGCAACGTTGGCGGCTACAACAACTTCTGGCTCGATCCCGGCGAGCGGGTCGCGGTCGTCGACGGGCAGCGCCGCAGTTCGCTGATCATCGATCCGCCGGACGGGCACGTGCCTCCCCTCACCGCGGAAGCTCGCGCGCGGCAAGCGGCGCGGGCGAAGGCCATGGCCGGCCGCGGCCAGTACGATCATCCCGAGTATCGTCCGCTCGCCGAACGCTGCCTGTTGTCGTTCGGCCCCACGACGCCGCTCGTGCCGAATTACTTCTACAACAACAACCTGCAGATCGTGCAGACGCCGGATCACGTGATGATCCTCATGGAAATGGTGCACGACGCCCGCATTGTCCGCATCGGCGGCACGCACCTGCCGAAACACATTCGTCCGTGGATGGGCGACTCGGTCGGCCACTGGGAAGGCGACACGCTCGTCGTCGACACCACCAATTTCCCGGCGCAGCAGAACTTTCGCGGATCGTCGGAAAACCTTCATGTCGTCGAACGCTTCCGGCGCGCCGACGCGTCGACGATCAACTACCGGTTCACGGTTGATGACCCCACCACGTTCACGGCGCCGTTTACGGGCGAGATTCCGTTTCGGGCCATGGACGAGTTAATCTATGAATACGCGTGTCACGAGGGCAATTACGCGCTCTCGAACGTCCTCAGCGGCGCGCGCAACGAAGAGAAGCGGCTCGGAACGAAGCAGGAGAACTAATCGATGCGAAAAATCATTGGCGCGCTCATTGTCGTGGCAGGCCTCGCGCTGGCGAGCCGCACGGTCGTCGCTCATCACGCGTTCGGCGCCGAGTTCGATCCGAACGCGCCGATTCGCATCCAGGGCAAGATCGTCCGGGTCGAATGGGTGAACCCGCACACCTGGATTCACGTCGAGGTGACCAAGGACGGGCAGACCGAGACCTGGATGGTCGAGGGCGGCACGCCCAACACGCTGCTGCGGCGCGGCATCACCCGTGAAAGCGTGGCGGTCGGCACCGAAGTGATCGTCGACGGCTACCAGACCAAGGACCATTCGCTGAAGCGCGCGAACGGCCGCGACATCACGTTCACCGACGGCCGCAAGCTGTTCATGGGATCCTCCGGCACCGGCGCCCCGCGCGACGGCCGCGACCCGACGGAGCCCGGCGCCCCGACGCCCAAGAAGCCCGGCGGGCGTTAAGACGATTGCCGTGGGGGCGCACTGAAGTGCGCCCCTACGCCTGACGGCTTCCGTAGGGGCGAACTTTAGTTCGCCCCATTCATGTTGGCGCGGACTTCTCTCCGCCCCTCACGCACTCCACCATCCCTTGATCTGCGCCGCCGAGCAGATCTCGTCAACGGTGTACTCGGTCGAACCACAGAAGCGGTAATCGCGCGAGTGCGCGACGAGCTTGGCTCTCACGGGGTTTTCGAAGACATAGCGGCACACGGAGAGCACGGCCTCATCGTCTCGTAAGACACGCTCCCAGTAGCCACGCTGCCAAAGCCTTCGGCGGTGCCGTCGGCTCCATTCAAATCCCGTCTGCTGCTTCCATCGATTCACAAAGCTGGTGAAGTCAGCGCCCTCCCGACAAGCGGTCAGAACGAGGTGGACATGGTCGGGCATCAACACGTACGCAGGAATCGCGAAGTAGAAGTTCGCGGCAGTGTCAATCAATGCCGCCTCGCAAAATTGCGCGAACTCTTGATCGGTGAAGGCCTTCTCGCGGTTGAGCGTCACTGACGTGACGAAGTACGACGCGAGCAGGTTGTAGGAAATGCCATCCAGGCGTCTGGGTTGGGCCATGGATTGCGGATGAAGCAATCACGGCGCCATCCGGTGCCGGGCGCACTGAAGTGCGCCCCTACGTGGCGCTAGGAAAATCCGATCCAGCGGCCGCCGGCGGCGACCGTGAACCACACTGCAATCGACAGCGCGCCAACCAGTACCTGGCGCGCTGTGCTC
>CAZBYY010000393.1:0-3066 GCA_964495855.1 uncultured Acidobacterium sp.
GAGCGCGTCGGCTGGTTCGCCGGAAAGATTGATGAAGCCCGCGATGCCACACATAGCCGAAGATCAGCGCACCCGCGCTGACTCCACGAACACGCTGTCGGCAAGCCACGCCAGCAGCGGAATGCGCCTGCTGAGGTCCGTCAGCCAGCCAGAAGCGCGCAACACAGCGCGCAGCGGCGGTGACATCAACGCCGCGTCCGCGCCCTGCAGGCCGATCCCGAAGAAGCCATCGACGGTAATGCGCGTCGCGCCAATGCGGTCACTGAAGAGGCGGCGGAGCGCCGGCAGTGACCAGTAGCGAACGTCGAATCCACGGCCATCACGGAAGCCCCGCCTGGCCTGGTGCATCAGGCACCGGATACCGAACCTGGTTGGCATCTGGATCTTGGCATGCCCGCCCTGCGCCAGCACTCGGCCCGCTTCGGCCACGGCGGCCGCCGCGTCCGCCCGCGAAAAATGCTGGATCACGCTGTACGAATACACGGCGTCGAACTGCCCATCCGCAAATGGTAGACGACGGGCGTCGCCGACAACGAACAACGTATCGGCTCGCAGGTCCCGCGCGACGCGGCGCGCCGCCATGACCGCACCGAGTGACGGATCGATTCCGACCGGGCGATAACCGCTGCGCGCGGCGGCGATCGTCCAGCGCCCCCAACTGCAGCCAATGTCCAGCAACCCGCGTCCTGCGCCGTCGGGTAAGGGCAAGGATGGAATCGGGTACGACTGCAGACGACCGACCAGGTGGCGATACATGAGGCCATTGGTCGCGGCGACCAGGTACGCCACGACCGGATCGATCCTGGGGCGAGTGGCGGCCAGGGCAAGCACTCCCGTCTTCTCCTCGTCGCTGATCCCCAGTGACTCCAGAAACAATTCGGGCGCGCGTGAGTCGATCAACGTGCCTTCCGCTCGTGCGATGGACGCGTCGGCCAAATCAATGGTCGACGCCATCCCCCGAACCAGCATCACCGGCACGTCGTCGACAACGGGAAACGCATGGCCGTTCACACAGCGCAAACCCTCAGGCGCGGCAGCGACACGCGTCCCGTCGATCGGGCAACGCAACAACTCGAGGAGTCTCGGGGCGATCACCGCGAGCCGGCCAGTCGGACAAGCGCCTCGCCGAACGCCGCGAGGGTTTGCTGATGGGTGGCGCCACCGGCGAGTTGGGTCAGGACGCGGGGGGCATGCAACCGGCGAATCGCGCTGGCGATGGCCGTCGCGGTGATCTCCGGCAACAGCACGCCGTCGACGCCGTCTTCCACGACGCGGCCGGCGAATGGCGAAGCAATCACCGGTAAGTGCCACGCTCGCGCTTCGACCTGCGCCATGCCGAACCCATCGGAGTGCGAGGGAAATACCAGCACGTCCGCGTCGCGATATTCCGCCATGACCGCGCTCCGCGACAGGGCGCCAAGAATCCGGACGCGACGATCACCAGCGAATCGATCCGGTATTGTGGCGGCGATCGGGCCGGCAAGCCGCACCTCGATCGGCAGATCGGTCAAGAGTTCGAGCGCTTCGAGCAACGACGGCACGCCCTTGAACGTCGCGACGCTGCCTACAAACAGCAGCCGCATGGGACGCATGGGCGAAAATGCCTCAGGGTAACGGCGTTCGAACGCCCCCTCCGCCTCATCGGTTTCGTACGGGAGCGGCACAACGGCGATCTTGCCGCTGTCGATGCCTGCCTCCATCAGCAGTGCCCGCGACCACTCGGAGTTGACGACGATGCGATCGGCAAGGCGACATTCTTGCCGCCAGGCGTCGAAGTAGGCCGTCTCCGGCTCCGGGAGGGCCGGACCGAATTCAGGCCATCGGGCCGCCACGTTGCGAAGAATGTCGAGATGCCGCGGACCGGGATCGATCTGTCCGAGAATCGTCCGCGCGCCCTTCGCTTTCGCGGCCGTGAAGATCTGCAAGGCCGCATAGCTGTGCGCGAACACGACCGGCACGTCCACCATCCGCGAGACCGCCGCGGCCGCCCTCGCCATGAACCATTCATTCCGCGCGATCATCAAGGGCCAGCCACTCTGCCGCCGTAACCGCCACACGGCCTCACGGCGGACGAGTGCTGAAGTGAAATCGACGACCGATGCCGTGGCCAGGTCAGCCGAGTAGCGTTCGCGCAGCCGCTCGGCCCCGGGGACCAAGTTCCACGCGCTGCCCGGCGGCACCCATGCGTCGGTCACCAACGCCTGCAGACCTCCGCGGCTGTGCACCGCCCTCGCCACGGCGTAGTGCTCGCGTGCGCCAAGCTGACAACACACCCACGAACCGCTCATCATCCTGCCGGTGACGCCACTGCGGGAGCGCGATGGTGAACGAAGTGCCGCTCACATACCGCAAAACAGGCACAGCCGAACGCAAGCGACAGAACGGCCCCGGCAAGTGCCACCCACCCGGCGTAGGGCCGGCCGCCCGACGCAAACAGCATCGCGCTCATCAACGCCACGAAGGGAAAATGGGTGATGTAGATCGAATACGAGCGCACCCCTAGGTACTCCAGTACCCGGGACAGGTTGCGCGCATTGACATCCTGCGGCAGCGACGAAAACACGGCGACAGCCCCGCCGCCGTACAACATCGCTGCAAGAGCCGCCTGTACCGGAGGACCTGGGACGACATGCACAACGGCGCCTGCGGCAAATGCCGACAGACCCGCAGCGATCGGTATGCGATCATCGCGCCGCTCCACAATTTCGGCGAGGGCCGCTCCGATCAGCCACACCGGATACAACGCCAGCACGCTGCTCAGGAACGACAGTGGCGGCACCAGGGCCATGATCAAACACGCGGCGGGCACGACGAGGTAGGCGGCGGCAGGACTGGTGCGGCGCAGCGCAAGCCACGCGGGATACAGGGCGTAATACACAACTTCGTAGGCCAGTGACCAGAGCGGCCCGTTCGTGCCGAAGTCGATGCCGAGGCTCGAGGGTAAGAGCATGAAGGCCGGTACGATGGACCGCCACTCGTACCCCGTTCGCGCAAAGACGCCATCGACCAGCGCATCGCCCGTCTGCGCCGAATACAGCGTCGGCCACAGCGAGCGGCCCACGAGAG
>CAZBYY010000394.1:0-3062 GCA_964495855.1 uncultured Acidobacterium sp.
CAAGTCGCCGCATGCCGTGCTGCTCCTCGATGAAATCGAGAAGGCGCATCCCGACCTGTTCGCGATCCTGCTGCAGGTGATGGACCACGCGACGCTCACCGACACGCACGGCCGCCACGCCGATTTCCGCCACGTCATCCTGATCATGACGACCAACGCCGGCGCGCGCGACCTGTCTGGCCGCCGCATGGGCTTCTTCGACGCGCCGCAGGACAGCAAGGCCACGGGCGTGCTGGAGCGCATGTTCGCGCCCGAGTTCCGCAATCGCCTCGACGCGATCATTCACTTTGCCGCCCTCGGCACCACCGAAATCGAGCGCGTCGTCGACAAGCACCTCGATGAACTGCGGGCGCTCGTGTCCGGCCGCAAGATCACGATCGAACTGACCCCCGCCGCCCGTAGCTGGCTGGCCGTGAAGGGGTTTGACCGCGCGTTTGGCGCCAGGCCGATGGCCCGCCTCGTCGAGAAAACGATCAAGAAGCCGCTCTCAGATCTGTTACTGTTTGGCGACGTCAAGGACGGCGACCACGTGCTCGTGGACGTCCAGGACGACACCATCCAGGTTAAACAGAGATGAAACCTTTCGACTCGCTTCGCTCGCTCAGGGCACGGCTTTCGATCCTTGCTCTCGCTGTCGGTCTCGTTGCCCTCTTCCCGTCCACCAGCGCCGCGCAGTTGCTGCAGACCATGCAGAACTTCGAGGCGCGCTGCGCGCAGTGCCACGGCGCCAACGCCGCCGAGCGGCGCGCCCCGACGCGCGAAGCGCTGTCGGAGCTGAGCGCCGATCGCGTGCTCGAGGCGCTCACGACCGGCGTCATGCAGGCGCAGGCGCAAGGCATGAGCGATGCCGCCAAGCGCGCGATGGCCGAGTTCCTGACCGGACGCCCGGTGGGCACGACCAAGTCGGGCGCCGCATCGACGATGACGAATCGATGCGAGGCGAAGCCGGTCGGCAATCTGCTCGCCGGGCCGTCGTGGAATGGCTGGGGCAACGACGTGATGAACTCGCGCGCGCAGACTGCGACGAACGCGGGGCTGACGGCGTCGCAGGTCCCGAAGCTGCAGTTGAAATGGGCGTTCGGGTTCCCGAATGGATCGTCGGCCTTCGGCCAGCCGGCCGTGGCCGGCGGGCGCGTGTTCGTCGGGTCCGACAACGGGTTCGTCTATTCGATCGACGCCGCAACCGGCTGCGTGTACTGGTCGTTTGAAGCGAAGGGCGGCGTGCGCACGGCGATCTCGATCGGCGCGATCAAGACCGCGACCGGATCGCGCTACGCGGTGTACTTCGGTGACTTGAAGGCGAACGTCTTCGCGATCGACGCCGAGACGGGCGCGCAGATCTGGACGGCGCGCGCCGATACGCATCGTTTCGCCCGCATCACGGGTGCGCCGACGCTGTTCAACGGCAAGTTGTATGTGCCGGTCTCGTCATTCGAGGAAGGCGCCGGCTCGAACGATGCGTACGAATGCTGCACGTTCCGCGGCAGCGTTGCCGCCTACGACGCCAACACCGGCAAGCTCGCGTGGCAGACCTTTACGATCGATGCGCCGAAGCCGACGAAGAAGAACAAGGCGGGCACGCAGCTCTACGCGCCCTCCGGCAACGCGATCTGGAATGCGCCGACGGTCGATGCGAAACGCAAGCTCCTCTACGTGGCAACCGGCAACGAATACTCCGGTGAAGGCGGCCCCTACAGCGACGCGGTCATCGCGATGGATCTCGACACCGGCAAGATCGCGTGGGCCAGCCAGGTCACGCCGAAAGACGTCTACGTCGTCGGCTGCACGGCGCAGCGCGAGAACTGTCCGAACGCTGACGATGTGGGACCCGATTTCGATTTCGGCAACTCGCCGATCCTGCGCGACCTTCCTGGGGGCAAGGGCATCATCGTGATCGGACAGAAATCCGGCGTCGCGTGGGGCCTCGATCCTGACGCGAAAGGCAAGGTCGTGTGGCAACGCCGCGTCGGCAAGGGCAGCGCGCTCGGCGGCATCGAGTGGGGATCGGCGGCGGATGCGACGGTTGGATATTTCCCTGTCTCCGACATGCTGCTCGGCCAGGAAGCTGCCGGCGGCTTGCATGCGTTGAAGCTCGACACCGGTGAACCGCTGTGGGAAGCGCGTCCGCCGCGCGCCGACTGCAAGGACCCGCGCAACTGCGTTCAAGCGCAGTCGGCGGCTGTCTCGCTGATGCCCGGCGTGATCTTCTCGGGCACGACCACCGGCATCATGCGCGCCTACGATACGAAAGACGGCCGCGTGCTGTGGACCTACGACGCGAACCAGCCCTACACGACGGTGAACGGCGTGCCCGGCAAGGGCGGCTCGTTCAACGGCCCGGGCCCGGTGATTGCCGGCGGCATGGTGTTCATGAATTCGGGCTACGCGTATCTCGGCTTCGGCGCCGGCGGCAACGTGCTGCTCGCGTTCGCGCCGCAGTAGGTCATTCGACGGTACAAACGCCGCGGCACCGATGCCGCGGCGCGCGTCTTGCTATTGCTTGTTGTGGCCGGCGACCTGAGACCGGATCTGCGCGACCGCCACCTTGACCTTCAGATCCAGTTGCACCTTGCCGAGTTCCGCGCGTCCCTGGCGCGGATCGCCTTCGACGCCCTTTGCCGGATCCTTGCCCGCAATCTTGTCCTTCCGGACCCATTCGGGTTTGACATAGAGGATCGCCGAGGTGTCCTCGACGCCGGCATGGCCCTCGCCGGTGACGTTGTGGTCGTGGAGATACTTGGAAAACTCGTCACGCGATTTGAAATACAGGTCGTCGCAGTAGAAGACCCGGGCGCCGGAGGGCCGCAGCCTGGCATCGAGTGTCGCAGCGGTCTGCTTGAGGACATCCTGCCCGCCGCCGTGGTCGCCAATCAGGATGATGTCCTTGAAACCCGCGGTCGCGGCGCTCAGCACGATGTCTCGCGCCACCATGCCGTAGGTTTCATCGGTGAGGCTGCTGGTCCCGGGGAAGGCGAGCATGCCCTCCTTCTTTGACGGGTCGCCACTGGGCGAATGGGGCAGGCCCGGATGGACCCGCGCGTGGCGCGGTTCCTTGGCATCGC
>CAZBYY010000395.1:0-3056 GCA_964495855.1 uncultured Acidobacterium sp.
CGGCGTCGACGGCGCCGTGTCGCAGGCGTTGAACATCTTCGCCAACTACTCCTACCAGGCGGAGCCGGTGCCCGACTTCGACAAGTCGGAGATCAACCTGCCGCCGCGCAACCGCTTCAACGCCGGCTTCAATTTCAGCCAGGGCCGGACGCTGGGCAACCTCTCGGTCAGCTACGTGGACGAGGCGTTCTTCCAGGACGTGCTCGATGCGCGCTTTGCCGGACCGACGAAGGCCTATACGCAGGTGAACGGCGCCTTCGGGTTCAAGTTCCTGAAGAACTCGCTGCAGACGACGATCAAGGCGATCAACCTGCTGAACGAGGACATCCAGTCGCACGTGTTCGGCGACATCCTCAAGCGCCAGGTGATCGGCGAGGTGCGCGTGATCTTCTGATCGCCCACTCGTACTTCTCGATCGTATCGACGCTGGTAAACGAATCCAGTTCCGGGTCGATGTCGCGAAACGCCGCGGCATCGACCCGGTTCGTTTGTACCCGGTCGAGCAGGGCGGTCACGCGCCGTTCGCCCGAATCGAGCAGCGCCCGCGCGTCCGTCGCCATGCGCGATCGATACACGCCGCACAACGCACTGGGATAACCGCCCACGATCGCGACGCACGCGTCATGGTCGCCGAGCGCATCGACCAGCCGCTGCAGCACCGCCGCCTTGATCAGCGGCATGTCGCAGGCCAGGACGAGATTGACGTCGGTCGTGCTCGCCGCCAGGCCGGCGGCGATCCCGGCCAGCGGTCCCTGATCTTCAACTTCATCGTGCAACGTCGTCGATGGCTGATCGCGGCGGCCGACGATGATCACGCTGGAAGCGACCTCTTCGGCGACCCGCGTCACGCGCGACAGCATCGTCTCCCCGGCAAACAGCATCGACGCCTTGTCACGCCCCATGCGAATCGACCGTCCGCCGCACAGGATGATTGCAGTCACGGGGGAGATGTTACAGGGACGAGTCACTTCCTGAGCTTCTCGATCGCGCTGAGCAGGTCATTGCCCTTATGGGCGCGCAGCTTCGCCCACAGGTCGCCGACCTTCTTGACGCGCGCGTGAATGGTGTCGATCGTGAAGTCCTGCGGCCGCGGCCGCTCGCGCACTTCCTTCCACGTGAGCGGTGCGGACACGCCGGCAAACGCGCTGGCGCGGGCGCTGTAGGCGCACGCGAGCGTCTTGCCCTGGATGTTCTGCAGGTAGTCGACGTAGATCGTGCCGTTCTTGCGCCGCTTGACCATCCGCTCGACCGTGGCCACCTTCGGATGTTTCGCCGCGATCATCGTCGCGATGATCTGGCAGAACAGCATGCCGGCCTCGTACGGCGTGCCGGGAGGCAGCGGAATGAACACGTGCAGCCCTTCGGAGCCGGACGTCTTCGGAAAGCCGTCGACCTTCACGCGGTCGAGCGCCTCTTCAACCCACTCGGCGCAATCGAGGATGTGATCGAACGTCGCGCCCGGTTGAGGATCGAGATCGATCGCGACCTGGTCGGCGCTGTCGAGGTCGTCCATCGTCGAAAACCACGGGTCCATCGAGATCGAGGCAAGCTGCGCCATGTAGAGCAGCGTCTTCAGCGATCCGCCGATCAACCGCGCCGGCACGTCGTCATTCGGCAGCGATTCGAAGCGCACGCCCGGAGGCGGCGCGTCGGGAGCGCGATGCTGGTAGAAAAACGGGCTGTCCACGCCGTTCGGCATCCGCTTCATCACGAGCGGCCGGTTGTCGATGACCGGAAGGATGTACGGCGAGATCTTCGCGTAGTAGCGCAGCAGGTCGCCCTTGGTCTTCTTGATCGCCGGCCAGAACACCTTGTGCAGGTTGCTGACGTCGAGCTGATCGCCGTCAGGCAGCCGAATGCGCCCATCCTTGCGCGCGCGCTCGAGCTCGTCGAGCTGCATCACGACCATCTCGATGTCGCCACTTGGCGACGCACCCTTTGGAACAGCCTTCCGAACGCTGCCCTTGGAACCCTTTGGAACCGCTGGAACCTTTGTCACCCTGGCTTCGTCTGGCATCGCTACTTCAGCGGCGTCTTTGTCGTCGCGCAGCCCGAGATATGCAGGATGCCGCAGTCGCCCATCGTCGGTGATCTCTGTGTAGCGGATCTGCGCGACGAGGCGCGGCTTGGCCCAGTGTGGCTTGCCTTTGGCGGAGAGAAGCTTGGGTTTCGGATCGAAAGGGCTCTTGTCGGTCTCGAGCCTCTTGAGCAGGCCCATCACGCGTTCGAGTTCGGCGCCACTGAATCCGGTGCCGACTTCGCCGGCGTAGGCGAGTCCGTCCTTGCCGCGCGCCCCAAGGATCAACGACCCGAAATGCAGGCGCGCGCCGCCGGGATCCGTCCAGCCGCACACCACGAACTCGTCCTGCTTGTTGAGTTTGTATTTCATCCACTCAGGACTGCGCTTCGCTGTTCGATACGGCGACCGCGCCAGCTTGACCATCAAGCCTTCCCAGTTCTCCTTGATCGCCTGCTTCGACAGCGGTTCACCGTTGCCAACCAGCTGCGCTGTCATGCGAACACCGCCAGACGCGGGCGGCTTGTGCGATGTGAAGATCGCTTCGAGCCGCTTCCGCCGTTCGATCAGCGGCCGGTTGCGCAGGTCATCGTCGCCATCGCGCAGGATGTCGAAGGCGACGAATGCGGCCGGCTGCTGGTCGGGTGGCAGGATGGGTTTGCGCGAATTGAAACCCGGCACCGTGATGTGGATGCGATGCTGCAGCCGCTGGAATCCTGCCGGACGACCCTTTTCATCGAGCGCGACGATCTCGCCATCGAGCACGACCGGCGCCTTGATCTTCTTCAACCACGCACCGATCGCGGCGACGATGTCGGGGAACTGCGCGGTCTTCTCGTTGCCGTTGCGCGACCAGAAGCGCACCGATGCAACGGGCGACCCGGGGATGGCCTCGACAATTGCGCGGATGCCGTCGACCTTCGGTTCGTACACGCAGGCCGGATCGTCGAGCCGGGGTGGCGACGACGGCAGCGTCGCGAGCATCGGCCGAAGATCCTTTGCCGCAAACATCCCTGATGCCTACTCCCTAGTCCCTGAC
>CAZBYY010000396.1:0-3047 GCA_964495855.1 uncultured Acidobacterium sp.
CGCGACCAGAAGGCGATCGTCGATCGGGTCTGCGCCGAGGTGACCAAGGAGCAGGGCATCAAGATCAAGTACCTGGTCGGCACGATGATCGAAGTGCCGCGCGGCGCGTTAACGGCCGACGAGGTCGCCAAGGAGGCGCAGTTCTTCTCGTTCGGCACCAACGACCTGACGCAGATGACCTTCGGCTTCTCGCGAGACGACGTCGGCAAGTTCCTGCGCATTTACCAGGACAAGAAGATCCTCGAGAAGGATCCCTTCGCCAGCTTCGACGCGGCGGGCACCGGCCAGTTGGTCGACATCGCGGTCAAGAAGGGGCGCGCGACGCGGCCGGACCTCAAGCTCGGCATCTGCGGTGAGCACGGCGGCGATCCGGCGTCGGTGCACTTCTTCCACAAGGTGGGCCTCGACTACGTGAGCTGCTCCCCGTATCGCGTGCCGGTGGCGCGTCTTGCCGCGGCCCAGGCCGCACTGAGCGTGAAGGTCGGCGATTGATCCAGTACTTCGTCCACAGGGGCGGTCACACCGAACGTGTTGACCGCCTCGACCCCGCCGTCGCCAAGGCCATGGCGGGCGGGACGTCGCCGGACGTCGACGACGTCGTGGTGTGGGCGGACGTCAGCGAGCCGACCGACGAGGACGGCGCCGTGCTGCGTGAGGTGTTTCACATTCACGAGCTCGCCGTCGAGGCGGCGCTGCAGCGCGAGACGCAGCCGAAGGTCGAAAGCTACGGCTCGTATCTCTACATCGTCCTCCACGGGATCAATTTCAGGGCCGAGCAACACCGCTTCGACACGCACGAAACCGACTTCTTCTTTTCCCCCAAGTTTCTGATCACGCTGCACGATGGCCACCGCCGCAGCCTGGCGCACGTGATGGATCTCTGCACGCGCGCCAATCATGTGCTGCAGGACGGCACGGTGGCGCTGCTACACCGAATCATCGATTCGATGGTCGACCACTACCGGCCCGAGGTCGACGAGATCGAAGAGCGTCTCGAAGAGATCGAGAAGGACGTGATCGAGCGCACGTCGCAGTCCCTCACCGGCGACATCCTCGCCATCAAGCGCGACATCTCCATGTTCCGCCGCATTGTCGTGCCGCAGCGTGACGTGGTGGGCCGGCTGGCGCGGCGCGAGTTCGAGCTGATCAACCAGGAGATGGCGTATCGCTTCCGCGACGTCTACGACCAGTTCGCGCACATGGCCGAGGACGCCATCGTGTATCAGGATCGCGTGACGGGCATCCTGGATGCGCACCTGGCCAGCGTGTCGAATCGTCTGGCGGATGTGTCGCGCGTGCTGGCCGTGGTGGCGGCACTCTTCGGCCCCCTGACCGTGATCACCGGCGTCTTTGGCATGAACGTGCCGCTGCCGTCGTTGCTCGGCAATCCGCAGTACCAGTTCTGGGAGATCATGGTCCTGATGCTCGTGTCGAGCGCCGGACTGTTTACGTGGTTCAAGAGATCGGGCTGGTGGTAGATGGGCCGCATCAACCGGCTGCCTGACGATCTCGCCAATCAAATCGCCGCTGGCGAAGTCGTCGAGCGCCCGGCCTCCGTCGTCAAGGAGTTGATCGAGAACGCGATCGATGCGCAAGCGACGCGCATCACGATCACCGCCGAGTACGGCGGCAAGAAGCTGATCCGGGTCGAAGACGACGGCATCGGCATGGATCCGGATGATGCGAGGCTGTGCCTCGAGCGGCATGCGACGAGCAAGATCACGCGGGCGGACGACCTCGGCGCGATCGTGACGCTCGGCTTCCGCGGCGAGGCGCTGCCGTCGATCGCATCCGTCTCGCACTTCCGGCTGCGTACGCGCGCGCGGGGCAGTGCGAGCGGCACCGAGATTCGCGTCAACGCCGGGATCGTCGAATCGGCGGTCGAGGCCGGAGGCCCAGAGGGCACGCTGATCGAGGTGGCCGACCTGTTCTACAACCTGCCGGCGCGTCGCAAGTTCCTGAAGTCAGACGGTGCCGAGGCGGCGCAAGTGTCGCGGTTCGTGACCCAACTGGCGCTGTGCTATCCGGAAGTGGGTTTCACACTCGTGAGTTCCGGACGCAAGGTGATCGCGGTACCGCCGGTGACGAGCTTGTCGGATCGGCTGTATCAGCTCTACGGCGATCGGCAGGACCTGGTGGCGGTCGAGCGCGAGTTCGGCGGCGTGCGTCTGCACGGATTCATCGCCGCCCTGGCAGAACAGGGACCGGTGCGCGGACCGCAGCACGTCTTCGTCAATCGCCGCATCGTCAAGGATCGCACCATCGCGCATGCGATCCTCGACGCCTACAGCGTGGCGACAAACAAGGAACGCAGCCCGGAAGTGCACCTCTTTCTGGACGTGCCTCCGGATCGCATCGACGTGAACGTGCATCCGACAAAGGCGGAAGTGCGCTTCAAGGAGCAGTCGCTGATCCATGAGCTGGTCAGGCGCGCGCTCGGCGACGCGCTCGGCAAGGGCCCTGCGCCGGAACTGACCTTGCGAACCAGCGACGTCATGCCCGGCCGTCCGATGCAGCCCTCGATTCCAGGTGCCTTGAGCGGTGCCAGCTTCCCGAGCCGATGGGCGCCGCCAGGGCAAGGGTTCGACGCTGGTTCTCCGAACAGGTTCTCCGAGGGTTCTGCGACCGTTCGAGCCTCGACCGACGAAGCACCTGCGTCGAACGATGTCGAACGACCGTCGAACGATGTAGAACGACCGTCGAACGTTCGGCCCATGATCGCCCTCGGTCAGTTCCGCGACACGTTCATCATTGCGATGGACGATGAGGGCTTGTGCATCATCGACCAGCATGTTGCGCACGAGCGCGTGTTGTTCGAACGGATCATGGAACGGCTGACCACGGAGTCACTGGAGAGTCAGCGGTTGTTGATTCCCGTCGTCCTTGAATTGCCTCCTGCTGAACGCACGGCGCTGCTGTCGAAGGCCGAGGCGCTCGGGCGCTTTGGATTCGACATCGAGGAATTCGGCGGCGACAGCGTGAAAATCACGGCGCTGCCGGCGCTGCTCGATCCGAACGAGTGCGACGCGGCGCTGCGTGCGCTGGCT
>CAZBYY010000397.1:0-3046 GCA_964495855.1 uncultured Acidobacterium sp.
CTGGTAGACCGACATCTTTTCCTTGATCGCGCGCTCCATGCGGACCAGGCCGATGCGGAACTGGTTCTCCAGGAGCTCGCCGACCGAGCGGACGCGGCGGTTGCCCAGGTGATCGATGTCGTCGACGTTCGCGGTGTTCTTGCGAAGCTTCAGCAGGTAGCTGATCACTTCGTAGAAGTCCTGCGGATGCAGGATGCGCTCGTCGAGCGGCGTCGTCAGGCTGAGCTTGGTGTTGAGCTTCAGTCGTCCAACACGCGAGAAGTCGTACTTCTGCGGGTTGAAGAACATGTTCTCGAAGAGCGATCGCGAGCTGTCGAGCGTCGGCGGATCGCCGGGCCGCAGGCGGCGGTAGATTTCGATCAGCGACTCTTCGTGCGTGCGGATCGGATCCTTCTTCAGGGTCGCCGACATGATCGGCCCGACCTCGTCGCGCTCGGGGAAGAACACGTCGATCTTGTCGACGCCCTTCTCGTGCGCCATCGCCACGACGCGCTGCGTCAGCTCTTCGTTGGCCTCGAGCAGCACTTCACCAGTCGACGGATCGACGATGTCGGCCGCCGCGTAGGCGCCTTCGAGCGCCTCGTCGGTGATGGCAATGTCCTTGACGCCGGCCTTGCGCAGGCCCTCGATGTGCGTGCGGGTGATCTTCTTCCCTTCGCTGATCGAGGCGTCGCCGGTCTTGACGTCAGGCCTTCGCCCACCGACCAGTAGAGCGCGTTGTCGCGCAGGTTGATGCGGTCGACCTGGTAGAAGGTCCGGATGATCTCGTCGCCGCCGCGCAGGCCGAGGGCGCGCAGGAAGACGGAGGCCAGGAACTTGCGCTTGCGGTCGATGCGCACGTAGAGCAGGTTCTTCGTGTCGTACTCGAACTCCACCCACGAGCCGCGGTACGGAATGATCTGCGCGACGTAGAGGTTCTTGTCTTCCGAGTGGAAGAACGCGCCCGGCGAGCGGTGCAGCTGCGACACGATGACGCGCTCGGTGCCGTTGATGATGAACGTGCCGTTGTCCGTCATCAGCGGGATGTCGCCGAAGTAGACCTCCTGCTCCTTGATGTCGCGGATGGTCTTGACGCCGGTCTCGGGGTCCTTGTTCCAGACCACCAGGCGGATCGTCACCTTCAGCGGCACGGCGTAGGTCATGCCGCGCTCCTGGCACTCGTCGACGTCGTACTTGAGCTTCAGCGCAACGGTGTGGCCGCAGATGTCGCAGACATCGCCGCGCGCCTGGTTGCCGGTGCCGCACTTCGGGCACAGGACGTCCTTGTCCCCATACGGGTCGCAGATCAGCGTGTGGCCGCAGCTCTTGCACGGCTTGCGCAGGTGGTGCAGGCCCTGCAGCTTGCCGCACTTACACTCCCAGTTGCCGATGGAGTATTCGATGAACTCAAGCGACGAGTTCTCGCGGAAGTCGGAAATCGGGAACACCGACTTGAACACCGACTGCAGGCCCTGGTCCTCGCGCTCGGCGGGCAGGCGATTCATCTGCAGGAAGCGCTCGTAGCTCTTCCGCTGGATCTCGATCAGGTTCGGGATCGGAACCGTCGTCTTGATCTTCGAGAAGTCCTTACGCTCGCGGTAAACGTTCTTTGGAAGGCTGTACATGCGTAACTCGAAGTCCGGGACAAAGAAAAAACAAATGCTCCGCGCACCGGAGACTCATCCCCAGTGCGCGGTGCAACCCTTGCTGTGACGGTCGGGATCGATTACTTGATCTCGACTTTGGCGCCGGCTTCTTCGAACTTCTTCTTGATGCTCGCAGCCTCGTCCTTCGACACGCCTTCCTTGATCGGCTTGGGCGCGCCCTCGACGAGGTCCTTGGCTTCCTTGAGGCCGAGGTTGGTCACTTCGCGAACCACCTTGATGACGTTGATCTTGTTGCCGCCCACGTCAGTCAGCGTCACGGTGAACTCGGTCTGCTCTTCAGCCGCTGCGCCGCCGCCGGCCGCCGGCGCAGCGCCGCCCGCCATCGGCATGGCCATCGGCATCGCTGCCGCCGCCGACACGCCAAGCTCGGACTCCAGCGCCTTGACGAGCTGCGACAGCTCCATCACGCTGATGCCCTTGATGTAATCGATCACCTGCTGCTGGTTCACTTCGGCCATTGCTCTCTCCTTAAATTAAACCCGTCAGAAAAATAAACTCGATTTACGCGCGCTTCTGTTCCGCCTGCACCAGGACGCTCATGAGATCCCGCGGCACCGCGTTCAGGACGCGGACCAGGTTCACCATCGGCGCCTGGAGGAGGAACAGCAGCTTCGCGTACAACTCCGGCTTGCCGGGCATCGTCGCCAGGCCCGCCACTTCGTTGGCCTTGATCGCCGTGCCCTGCACCACCGCCGCCTTGATCTGCAGCGTCGGCGCATTCTTCATGAACGCCGTCAGCGCCTTCGCCAGCGCGACCGGATCGTCCTTGGTGTAGGCCACCGCCGTCATGCCTTCGAAGTGCGCCGACAGCGACTCGAACTGCGTGCCCTGCAACGCGCGCTTGGCCAGCGTGTTCTTGACGACCTTGTACTGCGCCTTCGCCTTGCGCAGCTCGCTGCGCAGTTGCGTGACCTGCGGGACGTTGATGCCCTTGTAGTCGATCAGAATCGCGACTTCGTTGCCCTTGAAGGCCCCCTGCAGCGATTCGAGCTCGGTGGTTTTGTCTGCTCTGGTGACAGCCATGATTCCTTACTTCGCTTTCGCCGACGCCGCTTCGAGGTGCGTCTCGTCGATCTTCACGCCGGGTCCCATCGTCGAGGAGACCGTGATGCTCTTCAGATACTTGCCCTTCGCCGCCGCCGGCTTCGCCTTGACGATGCTGTCGATCAGCGCCGCGGCGTTGTCGACCAGGTTCTGCGGCTCAAACGACGTCTTGCCCACCGGCGCATGGACGATGCCGGTCTTGTCGACGCGGAACTCGACCTTGCCGGCCTTGATTTCCTTGACCGCCTGCGAGACGTTCGGCGTCACGGTGCCGGCCTTCGGCGACGGCATCTTGCCTTGGGGACCGAGGACCTTACCGAGCTTGCCGACGTACTTCATCATGTCGGGCGACGCGA
>CAZBYY010000398.1:0-3039 GCA_964495855.1 uncultured Acidobacterium sp.
CGCCCAGCCCGGGCACCGCAATCGCCTGCACCGCCAGGTTGAATACCTTGCTCATCAGGTGTCGCATCGCCGGCGCGTCGCCCTCGACGCGCGAGCCAGGCGCGGTGCGTGACGCAATCACCACATCCGCGCCGTCGTCGAAGCGTGCCATCATGCCGGCCAGGCCTTCGATCGGCAACGAGAGGTCCGCATCGATGAACGCGAGCCGATCGCCGCGGGCTTCGGTGAAGCCGCGCCGAACCGAGTAGCCCTTGCCGCGGTTGAGGCCGTTGTCGAGCACGCGCACGTTGGCGCGCGAACCCGCCGCGGCACGCGCTTCGTCGCCGGCAGCCGTGGTGCCGCCGTCGATCACGACGATCAACTCCCAATCGTACGGCTGCTGGTCCAGGTACGCGCAGACGTGCGACACCGTGGCGCCGATGCGGCCGCCTTCGTTGTAAGCCGGGATCACCAGGCTGAGCGTCACTCGTCGAGTCTCACGCTGCCGTCGGCGTTGATCGTTGCGGTGTAGCGCGCGGTCGACTCCACGCGACCGCCGAGGATCTTGTAGACGAACTGGCGGTCCATCGTCGGATGCACCTCGAAGGACACCCGCACGTCGCGAACGACCGGCGCGCGCGCCACCAATGCGCGCGAGCCGCGCACCATCGTTCCGTATTGCGGGTACTCGAAGTAGCGCTTCGAACTGTCGATGCGTGACGGCTGCCACGTGGCAAACCACGCCAGCAACGCGACGCCGGTCCACTGCACGGCGCGCGCCGACGGAATCGCGGCGATGGTGAAGGCGAACGTCAGCGCAAGCCCGCTCGTCATCGCGAGAAACCAGTAGCCATCGTAGCTGCGCGTCCAGGTCGAGAAGACCAGTGACGCGACCACGATGCCGCCGATCGATGCGCCGATCACGATCAGGTCGCGTCGGTATCTCACGATCACGATCGCGCCGCAGATGACCGTCGGGATCCAGAACTTGAACGTCTCTGACATCGGCAGGAATAGGTTGCCGGCCACGCCCGTCACCGTATCGAGCCCGAAGAACGGACGGAACGCCTGCCCGCTGGTGATGTTCGCAATCGCCGCACTCGGTCCAGCCGGCGAGCCCGGTTGCGTGAAGACGGCGATCAGGAACGGGACCTGCAGCACGAGGACGACAGCGAGAACCACCGCCGACCGGACGGAGAACGCCCGTAGAACGTTTGTCGAGCGTTCGGAGAACGACTGCATCAGCATGCCCGCGACGAGAGCGGCCGCAGGAAACGCCGCCGAAAGATGGCACTGCACCGCGAGCCACGCAAGCGCCGTCGTTCGCGCGATCTGCCAGGCAGGGATGGGCGTGTCCAGTGAAAGCGCGCTCGCGATGGCCATCTTCAAGAACGCATCAGCGACCGGTGGATTCCAGATCACCGACGAGATCGCTATATCGAACGGCCCGGACGCCAGCAGCAGGCAGGTGGCGGCTGCCAGTCCCCAGTGCATGCGCCGCGAGAGCGCAATGAACAGCCACACGTCTCCGATCGACTGGAGCAGTGCGACGATCACGCCGCCGGCATGCGGCAGGTTGTCCATGAAGGGGCCGAGCAACATGCGCCCGAGCCACAAGGTCCAGTAGTACGCCGGACCGAGTCCTCGACCGCCCGCCGTGCTCGGTGCTCCGAGTAACGGAAGGTCGGTGATGCCGCCCAGCGCAATCGCCCAGTCACGCGCCTGCTCGCCGAGCATCAGGAACGTCGTTGCGACGTCGAACGTCCGCATCCACAGCACGTATGCGAACAGGACGACCGCGATCGTGATCCGCGCGTGGCGCTCGTTCAACCCTCGACGATGCTCGGGTTGACCCTGGACGTCCGAAAGGGCCATCAGCGCAGCGATTGTCTCACCGTCTTGAACACCGCGTCGTACATCTTCGGCGTGAGCACGCCGGTGTTGGTGTTCTGGCGCGAAGGATGGTAGGCCCCGATCAAGGTGCCAGGGTGCATCGGTGCCGAGGTGCCGGGTGCCGAGGTGCCGGGTGCGGAGGTGCCGGGTGCGAAGTGCGCTACGGTTCCGTGGCCGAACTTCGGGCGGGGTTTCGGAATCGGCACGCCGCGTGTCGACAGCACCCTCAACCACGCATCCCACGCGATCTTGCCGAGTGCGACGACGACCTGCAGGTTCGGTAAGGCGTCGATTTCGTCGAGCAGGTGGGGGAGGCAGCGCGTGACTTCTTCGGGCAGCGGCTTGTTCGCCGGCGGTGCGCAGCGCACGGTCGCGGCGATGTAGACATCGGTCAGTTCCAGCCCATCGTCCGGGCGGTGCGACGTGGGGATGTTCGCGAAGCCGGCGCGATGCAACGCAGCCATGAGGAAATCGCCGGACGCCCCGACCCCGTCGCCCGTGAAGACCCGGCCGGTCCGGTTGGCCCCGTGAGCGGCCGGCGCCAGGCCCAGCAGCAACACCCGGGCGTTGGCGGCTCCGAACCCGGGCACGGGGCGCGCCCAGTAGACCTCGTTTCGGAAGGCCGCCCTCTTGGTCCTGCCGATTTCCCGGCAATATCCGCGCAGGCGGGGGCACCGATTGCAGGTAATGATGGCGTCCCGAACGGCCGAAATGGAGGGGGGACGGGTGTCCCGGACAGCGCTCATGTGTTGTGGCTACAACATGTTACAGGCGATATGCGCGCCGGACATGCTTTGCATTCCACCCTCGTCCCATTAGAATGGTTCGATTGCTTAATCGCGAATGCACTTCGTATAAGGAAGGTCCAGATCGGCCATGAGAAATACCGCACCAACTGATGCCGCCCAGCTCGAAGCCCTCGAAACTCGCGAGTGGCTCGATTCGCTGGACGATGTGCTGAAGCATGGAGGGCCGGCTCGGGTCGGAACCCTGCTTCGGGAGCTCGGCATCCACGCGCAGAAACAGGGTGTTCGCCTCCCGTTCACCGCAAACACGCCCTACATCAACACCATCAACGCCGACGAGCAGGTGCCGTATCCCGGCAGCCGCGAGATCGAGCGCCGCATCAAGAGCATCGTCCGCTGGAACGCGATGGCGATGGTGGTG
>CAZBYY010000399.1:0-2995 GCA_964495855.1 uncultured Acidobacterium sp.
ACCGGCGCGCAGGGGCTGCGCAGCGGATTGCCAGCCACCGTCAAGGCCGTCGATCGCGAGGGGAGAACGACGGTAGACATGGCCAACGGGCCCGTGCAGCGTATTCAACCGTTTCCCGAGACCATCGCCCTTCTCGAAAAGCTCGGAGCAAAGAACAACCATAAGTGCGTCTCCTGCTAGCTCCGCTCTGCATCCTTCTCTCCATCAACTCAGCGTTCGCCCAGGCTCCTGACCAAGGAGCCCGGGCCGGCGCTGCGTCCGCGAGCGTCACCATCGACGGCCCGGCGCCGTCCGACACGCCCAACGTGATGACGCTCGACACGGCCACCGGCAAGAAGACCGTCCGCGCAATCAAGCTGCGCGCGCCGATCAAGTTCGACGGCCGCCTCGATGACGAGGTCTATTCGCAATATCCGGGCTTCGGCGGCATGGTGCAGGTGGCGCCGCGCTACAACGTCGACTCGACGGAGAAGACCGACATCTGGGTGATGTACGACACCGAGAACATCTACGTGGCAGCGAAGCTGTACGACAGCGCGCCGCCGGACAAGTGGATCGCCAACGAACTGCGCCGCGACACCAACCAGATGCGGCAGAACGATCACTTCGGCGTCGGCTTCGACACCTTCTACGACCGGCGCAGCGGTTTCATGTTCTACGCCAATCCGCTCGGCGGCTTTGCCGACTATTCGGTGATCGACGAAGGCGCGCCGAACACCGACTGGAATCCGGTGTGGGACGTGCGCACTGGGCGCTTTGACGGCGGCTGGACGCTGGAGATGAAGTTCCCGTTCAAGACGCTGCGCTACACGTCCGGGCCCGACCAGGTGTGGGGCATCCAGTTCCGCCGGTCGGTGCGCCGGAAAAACGAGTGGGCGTACTGGACGCCGGTGCCGCGCAACATGGCCGGCCCGCAGGCGCTCAATCGCGTGTCGGCGTTCGGCACGCTGGTCGGCCTGGACCTGCCGCCCGCGAGCCGCAATCTGGAAGTGAAGCCCTACGCGCTCGGCAAGGCGACGACCGACCGACTGACCACGCCGCCGCTCTCCAACAAGGGCGATGGCAGCGTCGGTGGCGACGTGAAATACGGCGTCACCGCGAACCTGACCGCTGACCTCACCGTGAACACGGACTTTGCGCAGGTCGAGATCGACGAGCAGCAGGTCAACCTGACCAGGTTCAACCTGTTCCTGCCGGAGAAGCGCGAGTTCTTCCTCGAAGGCCGCGGGTTGTTCGACTTCGGCCGCGGCGGGTCGACGGGCGGCGGCGGCGGCGATTTTAGCGGGGGCGGCAGCAGCGACACGCCGTACTTGTTCTACACGCGCCGCATCGGCCTCAATCGGGGTCGTGTGATCCCGATCGACGTCGGCGGCCGCTTGACGGGCAAGGTCGGCGCCTTCGGCGTTGGCTTGATGAACATCCAGTCCGGTGATGAAGGCGTGTCAGCGACGCCCGCCACCAACTTCACCGTCGTCCGCGTCAAGCGCGACATCCTGCGCCGCAGCACGATCGGTGCGATGTTCACCAACCGGACCAGGCTCACGTCGAATCAGCCGGGCGACAATCGGGCCTTCGGTGTGGACGCCGCGTTCGGCTTCTACCAGAACGTCGCCATCGGCGGCTATTACGCGCGCACCGACACCAGCAACCTCAAGGGCGACAACGAAAGCTACATTGCCAAGGCCGCGTGGGATCCGGATCGCTACGGCCTCAGCGCGGAGCACCTCAAGGTCGGCAAGGCGTTCAATCCGGAAGTGGGATTCCTGCGGCGGACCGACTTCACGCGGTCGTTTGCGTCGGCGCGCTTCAGCCCGCGTCCAAGGAATTCAAAGCTGGTCCGCAAGTACACGTCGCTATTGAGTTACGAGTATTACGAGAACGGTGCGGGCAACGTGGAGTCACGACAGGCGACCGGCGCGTTCAGCGTCGAGTTCAACAACAGCGATACGTTCCGGGTCGAAGGCAACATCAATTACGACTTGCTCGTGACGCCGTTCTCGCCCTCGCCCGGCCACCCGATTCCGGTCGGCACCTACAAGTACAACGACATGCTGGTCCGCTACAACATGGGGCAGCAGCGCCGTTTCTCTGGAAACATCACCACGCAGTTCGGCCAGTACTACAACGGCACGTACCGGCTGCTGTCGCTGTCACAGGGGCGCTACGCGATCCTGAAGCAGTTTTCCGTCGAGCCGAGAATGACGATCACGCAGATCGATATTCCCGGCGGCGCCTTCACCACGCGCCAGTTTGGCGCGCGTTCCGATTACGGCTTTTCGCCGAGAATGTTCGCCAGCGCGTTGCTGCAATACAGCTCCGCCGATCACACGTTCAGCTCGAACGTGCGTTTCCGCTGGGAGTACCGGCCGGGCAGCGAGTTCTTCGTGGTGTGGACGGACGAGCAGGATACCAATCCGCTCGATCCGCACGCGAGGACGGCCCTGCGCAATCGCGCCTTCGTGGTCAAGATGACGCGCTTGTTCCGTTTCTAGCGCGACGCACGCGTGTCGGTCGGCCGCCCGTCGGCCGCAGGCTCCAGAAGGGGCCCGCGGCCTCCTAGGCTGCACGCATTCTGGCCGGTCACCGTTGCCGCGGTCGTTGCACGGGTATAGAACGGACCCGTATGGCCACAGTCGCCGACATCACTCGGGTCCATTCACAGCGCCTGTCTCACCTGGCACAACGCCGCGACCAGCAACTGTTTGCCGCAAGCGTCGACCGCGATCGCGAACTGCGGCAGGTTCCGGCAACGGCCCGGGCCTACCGCGCGTTTGACGATGCGGTGGCCGCAGTGGCCGCAGGCCGCCGCGCAGAGCAGGATCAGGTGGAGAGATCGGGTCCCGAACCGATCGAGGCGGCGCATCGTGCGCGCCGTGACGCGGATCTTGCCGCATTCGAACGTCGCCGGAGCGCGGAGGCCGCAGCCGAGCACCGCTTTCTGCTGGCGCTCGCGTCGGCCGGGGGCGAGGACGGGGACCCCGGTCGTACGGCGGCG
>CAZBYY010000400.1:0-2979 GCA_964495855.1 uncultured Acidobacterium sp.
CCGACAAACACCAGCAACGTCAGGAGGCGGGACGCGAGAATCGCGCCGGGCGAGAATTTGAGGGCCTCGAGCGCGTAGGCAATGGCGATCATGGCGATCACGCCGGCCACGAGGAAGCCGACCGCACCGCGCAGCGCCAGCTTCATGCGCCACCTGCGGCGCACCTGGCGGACAACGTCGAGCAGCCGTGCGCGGGCCGTGAATTCACCCATTCGATGCTCTCCTCGTGCGGACGAACCCGTCCGCTCTTACGCTCGTGCCTTCGAGTACCGGTGAGCCAACGCCGTCTCGCCGATCAAAAGCAGGATACCTGCGAACAGCAGATACCACCAGACCCGTTGCGCCAGTTCCTGCGCCTCATCGGGTAAGACGTCTCCGCCCTGCGTCGAGCCGGCGGTGCCGTTGCCGGTCACTGCCGCAACCAGGTCCTGCGGATCCATGCGCTCCAGGTTCGACTCGGCAAGCGCGACGTTGCTCGCGGCGACCACCACTTGTCCCGCATCTCGTACCGCGCTGCGGATCTCGTAAAAGCCCTGCTCGGTCATTTCGAGCGCCGCCGCAGGCGCGCTGCCGTTCGGCGTCGCGGCCGGAGCGTCGAGACTGCGGCGCTGGCCCGACGGCGTCAGGATGGTGCGCTGCGGGTTTGCCCGTGCGGCAGCGCCGGACGTCGAGCCGGCGGCGATTTCTGCCGCATCAACATCGAGGACCTGCCCGATCGTCAGCCACGCGGGCTGCTCCTTGAATCCCGACAGGTGACGGCCGAGTTGATGCACGAACGGCAGGAACATCGGCTTCAACGGGAGGTCGTTCCAGCTCAAGTCGAGTGTCGACGCATACACCGCGACGCGGCCGCGACCGGCGGTCTTTTCCACCAGCGCCGGCTCGCCGGTATCGAAGCGCGCCAGCACCGATGCGCCCTTCGCCGTCGTGAGGGCGCGATACGAGTAATACCGCGCCGTCGAAAAGTCGCCGCTCCGAGGCGCGCGGAACGGCTCGAAGATCTCGTGGCCGAAATCCATGCCGCTCAGCCGCGCCGCGCCGCGGGTGCGATCCACCGCCTGGCCGATCGCCGCGGGCAGCCAGTTCGCCCGGCCGCTCGGCCAGCTCGCGCGGGGACCAGTCGCGATCATCAGTCCGCCGCCGCCTTCGACGAATGCGACGAGCCGCGTCGCGAGCGTCTCGCCGACCGGCACGTCATTGAGGAGCATCACGCGGGCGCGATTCGTCCCGTCGCCGGCCAGCCCCTCCGGCGATTGCAGCGACGCATCGAATCGCGGCTGCTCGCCGATCGCAAGCGCGCGCGACAAATACAGCATCGTGTCCGCCGTCCCCTGCGACACGACGGTGACCGGCACGGGCGCCGCCGGGGTGAGGACGAAGTGAAAGACATTGTCGATCGGCAGCGCATCCGGCGTGGTGGCGCCGCCGAGCTTCACCGTCGCACGCGTGTTCGCATTGAGCACGGTCAGCGGCGCGAACGACACAGACGCCGACGCATTCGCCGCGACGCTGATCTTCAAGTCCTGCACGACGCGGCCGTCGATCTCGAGCGCGATCGGCACGTCGTTGGCCGCCGTCCCGGTGCGGTTCAGCACACCGGCGGTGACGGTGACGCGCTCGGGCTGGTTGCCCTCGCGTGTGCGCAGTAACGACACGGGGGTCAGCGCCAGGTTCGCGCCCTGCGCGCCCTCGACGAATGACGTCTTGATCGTCGTGCCTCCGGGGAGGCGCAACGTGTCGTCCGGCTGCCAGCCGCCGCGCTGGAAATCCGAGACGATCACCACTTCCTTGCGCGGCAGCAACGATTCCGACAGCAGGCTGCTCGCGAGCTTGATCGCCGGCGCGAACTTCGTCGATCCGGCGCCTGGCTTCGAGGCGTTGATCTCCGCCTGCGCACGTGAGCGATCCGGCGTCGATCGCACGGTCACTTCCGCCGTGTCAGCAAACAGGACCAGCGAGATGCGATCTGCGGGCGTGGCATCGGCGATGGCCTGCACCGCCGCACGCTGCGCGCGTGACCAGGTATCACCGTAACTCATGCTGTAGGAGCGGTCGAGCAGCACGACGATGTCTCGCGCGCCACCGGCAGCGGCGGCCACGTTCGAGCCACGCAGGAACGGCCGCGCGAATGCCGTCACGATCATCGCAATCGCCGCCAGACGCAGCGCCAGCAGCAACCAGTCGCGAATGCGCCGCCGCTGCACCGACTCGTACGGGATCTTGCGGAGGAACATCAACGACGGGAACGCGACGACGGACTTGCGCTCCTTTTGCGTCAGGTGAATCAGGACGGGCACCGCCAGCGCGGCGAGCCCGAGCAGGAACAATGGCGTGAGAAACGACATCGCTTACCTGGATCGCGCCAGCCGCTCGCGCATCGACAGGAACCGGAACAGCGCAAAGTCGAGCGGTGTGGTGGTATTGAGCAGCATGTAGTCGACCTGCTTCCGGTTCGCTTCCTTCGTCAGCGTGTCGATATGCGCCTGGATCAGAGCCCGGTAATCGGCCGCGAGCTTCTGCGGCACGATCGGCATCTGGTCGCCGCTCTCCATGTCCTCGAAGCTTGACGCGTCGGTGTAGGAAAAGTCGATCTCCTTCGGATCGAGGACGTGGAACAGCACGACGTCGTTGCCGCGGAAGCGAATCGGGCCGACGGCCTCGAACACCTCCGATGGCTCGGCATAGAAGTCCGAGATCACGACCACGACGCCGCGGCGCCCGAAGAACTCGGCCAGCTTCTTGAGCGGCGCCACGAGGTGGCCCTGCTTCTTCGCTTCCATCTTGTCGAGCGTATGCAGGACGACGTCGAGGTGCTTCGCCGAGGGCGGGATGTGATGGACTACGTCCTCGTCGAACGTCATCATGCCGACGCGATCGCGCTGCGAGTTGGCGAGGTACGCGAGGCACGCCGCCAGCGTCCTGGCGTAGTCGAACTTGGTGATCCCGTCGCCGAAGTTCATCGAGCGCGACTGGTCGAGC
>CAZBYY010000401.1:0-2971 GCA_964495855.1 uncultured Acidobacterium sp.
GTCACATCGAACTCCCAGCCGACGGACACGAGCGTGAAGCCGTTGCGCATCAGCAGGCCATCGCCGAAGTGCTCGGGCTGCATCGGGTCGTCCGAGCCGGTGGCGCGATTGAAGGTTGTCAGCAGCCCTTTGTTCCCACGATTTGAGATTTCGAACAGCATCGAGCCCGACGCGCGCGCCGGGTCCTTGGGCGTCAGGATGAAAATGTCCGAGGAGAATTCCACGAATCCGCGTGCGTTACGCGGTGCCTTGTCGATGTCCGTGATGATCTTGTTGTGAGGGTCGGCGGGATCGAGTTCGAAGAAGACGGTCCCGCTGATCTTTTCGTACGGACCCGCTGCTCCAAACCACATCCCGTCTGCGACCACCGCCCGTGATGCGATCGCGATGCGCGTCACCGCGGCCCCCGCGGGGGCGGCCGGCATCAAAAGGAGGAGGGCGAGCAGGGCGGCGCAGAGTCGGGGTCCGTGCATCCGGGGAGGCTAACACGCCAACCGTGGCGCCGGTGCCCCAGACGACGGCGGATGAGCCGGAAATCCAAAACTCCGAAGTCTTGGCGCTGGTTCAACTTAGCGGAATCCGACCCGACCGAATTGCCCGAATGGCCGTATAATCCTTCTAGAGGCGGAGGCGAACTTGTTTGCGCCGATGCCGTAGGCGGAGGCGAATGTTCGAACGCTACACCGAACGAGCCAGGCGGGTTCTCTTCTTTGCCCGCTATGAGGCGAGCCAGCTCGGCAGCATCTCCATTGAGACCGAGCACTTGCTGCTTGGGCTGATTCGCGAAGGCAAAGGCCTGACCAGCCGGATCTTTGCGCGCTCCCACCTGTCCCTCGAAAACATCCGGAAAGACATCGAAGGCCGCACGGTTTTCCGTGAGAAGGTCTCGACGTCGGTCGAAATCCCGTTCAGCGCCGAAACCAAGCGCGTGCTGCAGTACGCGGCCGAAGAGGCCGATCGCCTGCTGCACAACTACATCGGCACCGAACACCTGCTGCTCGGCATCCTCCGCGAAGAGCGCTCCGTCGCCGCCACGATCCTGATGGAAAAAGGCATGCGCCTCCACCAGGTCCGCGAAGACATCGTCCAGCTGCTGAACGAGAAGACGTCGCTCACGCGGGTGAAGGAAACGCCGCTGCTGGCGGAATTCAGCCGCGACCTCACCGAGGCGGCGATGAAGAACCAGCTCGATCCGCTGGTGGGCCGCGACTACGAGCTCGAGCGCGTGCAGCAGGTGCTGTGCCGCCGCACCAAGAACAACCCGGTGCTGATCGGCGAGCCGGGGGTCGGCAAGACCGCGATCGTCGAAGGCCTCGCGCAGAAGATCGTCTACGGCGACGTGCCGCACTTCCTCGCCGACAAGCGCCTGCTGGCGCTGGATATCTCGTTGATCGTCGCCGGCACCAAGTATCGCGGCCAGTTCGAAGAGCGCCTCAAGGCGATCATGAAGGAGCTTGTCGACAACCCGAACATCATCGTGTTCATCGACGAGCTGCACACGCTCGTCGGCGCGGGGTCGGCGGAAGGCTCGCTCGACGCGGCCAACATCCTCAAGCCGGCGCTGTCGCGGGGCGAGATCCGCTGCATCGGCGCGACGACGCCGGCGGAATACCGCAAGTACATCGAGAAGGATCGTTCGCTCGAGCGGCGCTTCCAGGCGATCAAGGTCGATCCGCCCTCCGAGAGCGAGACGATCTCGATCCTCCTGGGCGTGAAGGATCGCTACGAGCAGTTCCATCACGTCGAGTACACGCGCGAGGCGATCGAAGCCGCGGTGTACCAATCGAGCCGCTACATCACCGATCGGTTCCTGCCTGACAAGGCGATCGACCTGGTGGACGAGGCCGGCGCGCGCGCCAAGCTGCGCGAGGCGGGCTACAGCGAAGAGTTCGGCGAGATCAACAAGAGCATCCGCGTCGCCGTCGAGCAGATGGAAAGCGCGGTCACCGCCAAGGACTTCGACAAGGCGCAGTTCTACCGCGAGCAGGAGCAGGTCGCCCGCGAGAACCTGCAGTTCGTGCGCGAGAAGTTCGACGTGCGCTCCAGCGCGCGCAAGGTGGTCGTGTCGCGGTCCGAGATCGACGAAGTCGTCTCGAAGTGGACCGGCGTGCCGCTGGCGTCGATCAACCAGGACGAAAGCGACAAGTTGATCCGCATGGAGGCCGACCTCCACAAGCGCGTCATCAGCCAGGAACGCGCCATCTCCGCGGTGTCGCGCGCCATTCGCCGCTCGCGCGCCGGGTTGAAGAGCCCGAACCGCCCGGTCGGCAGCTTCATGTTCCTCGGGCCGACGGGTGTCGGCAAGACGGAGCTGGCCCGCGCGCTCGCGCAGTTCCTGTTCGCCAGCGAGCATGCGCTCATTCGCTTCGACATGTCCGAATACATGGAGAAGCACTCGGTGTCGAAGCTGATCGGCTCGCCGCCGGGATACGTCGGCCATGAAGAGGGCGGCCAGCTCACCGAGAAGGTGAAGCGCAACCCTTATTCGGTCGTGCTGCTCGATGAAATCGAGAAGGCGCATCCCGACATCTTCAACATCCTGTTGCAGGTCTTTGAAGATGGGCACCTCACCGACGGGCTCGGCAATCGTGTCAACTTCAAGAACACGATCCTGATCATGACGTCCAACATCGGCGCGCGCTTCATCCAGAAGAAGGCGTCGCTCGGCTTCCAGACGACGGAAGCGGCCGACCAGAAGGGCGTGCAGGACATGGTGCTCGGCGAAGTGAAGCGCACCTTCAATCCCGAGTTCATCAACCGTGTCGACGAGCTGATCGTCTTCGACGCGCTGACCGACGATGAGCTGCGGAAGATCCTGTCGTTGCTGGTCGATCAGCTGAACGTGAACCTGCAGGATCGCCGCATGAAGGTGATCGTGTCGCCCGAAGTGGCCGACTGGATCATCGACATCACGTGCAAGGACCGGTCGTATGGCGCCCGCCCGTTGCGCCGCGCCATCCAGCGCTATATC
>CAZBYY010000402.1:0-2964 GCA_964495855.1 uncultured Acidobacterium sp.
GACGCGGTGCGACGACGCAAGCACCCGGATGGCGTCGTCACCTACATCATCGACCGCAACGTCAACTACACCAACGTGTGCGTCGCGCGCTGCAACTTCTGCGCGTTCTATCGCGAAGTTGGTCACAGCGACGGTTACGTCCTCGGGTTCGAGGAGATCTTCAAGAAGATCGAGGAGACGCGCGCGCTCGGCGGCGTGCAGTTACTGCTGCAGGGCGGCCACAACCCCGACCTGCCGATCAAGTGGTACGAAGACCTGTTCCGTGCTGTGAAGCAGCGTTTTCCCGACTTCAAGCTGCACGCCTTGTCGCCGCCCGAGGTCATTCATCTCTCCCGGATGTCGAAGCTGCCGGTCGCTGAGGTGATTCGACGACTGGTCGAGTGCGGTCTGGACAGTATTCCAGGGGGCGGAGCGGAGATCCTCGTCGATCGCGTCCGCAAGCTGCTCAACTGCTACGGCAAGGCCACCGCAGATGAATGGCTCGACGTGATGCGTCACGCGCATCGCGCTGGGCTGCGAACGACGGCCACGATGATGTACGGCACCGTCGAGACGGACGAAGAGCGGCTCGAACACATGCTGCGCCTGCGGGCGCTGCAGGACGAGACCGGCGGCTTCACCGCATTCATCGCCTGGAGCTTCCAGCCCGATCATACGGAGCTCGGCACGGCGCACCAGATCATCGAAGCCTCCGGCATCGACTACCTGCGCACGCTGGCGATGGCGCGTCTTGTCCTCGACAACTTTGACAACCTGCAGTCCTCGTGGGTCACGCAGGGTGGCAAGGTTGGCCAGCTGAGCCTCGCCTTTGGCGCCAACGACATGGGCAGCGTCATGATCGAAGAAAACGTCGTGCGCGCAGCCGGTGCGTCGTACTGCATGGACGAAGTCGAGATCGTGCGCAACGTCGAGGACGCCGGGTTCATCCCGAAGCGCCGCAACATGCATTACGAGATCCTCGGCGATCCGTTCTTCCGCGATCACGACGTGCAGCGCATGCTGGAATTGTCAACGGCACGCGAGGCCGGCGACACCTCGGTGCCAGCGGAGTTGATGAACTACGAAGCGCGCAGCGCGGCAGGAAAGAAGCAGCGGTCGCGGCCCATTTCGCCCGTCTCATGAAATCGTTTGCGGCCGCCTGGATCCTACCGATCGACGGCCCGCCAGTTGCCGACGGCGTGGTTGATGTCGAGGACGGGCGGATCGCGGGCATCCGGCACCCGGCTGACGGCACCCGGCCGCAGGCAGTTGTGGACCTCGGACGTGTCGCGCTGCTGCCGGGTCTGATCAACGCCCACACACACCTTGAACTCTCGTGGATGCGCGGACGCGTGCCGCCTGCATCGAAGTTCACCGACTGGGTCAAGACGCTGTTTGCCGTGCGAGGCCGGCCGGATGGCGGCATGACCGCGGAACAGATCGCCGCAATCCCTTCAGCCATTGCGGAAGCGAAGGCGTCGGGGACCGTCGCGGTCGGCGACATCACCAACTCGCTTGCGGCGGTTGAGCCGATGCAGCGGGCCGGTTTGGATGGCGTGGTGTTTCATGAGCTGCTCGGATTCAAGGAGCGTGACGGCGCGCTTGTAGACGCCACGCGAGAGGCCAGGGCGAAGGTGATGGCGGCGGGCGCGCGCGTGTCGCTGGCGCCCCATGCGCCGTACTCGACGTCGCTGGAGTTGTTTCGCGCGATCCGCAGCGCTGTCGACGCCTCGCCGCATCCGGTGATGAGCGTCCATCTTGGCGAGTCACCCGAGGAAATGGAGCTGCTTGCCTCGGGAACCGGACCATGGCGCGGCATGCTCGAAATGATCGGCGCGTGGCGCGACGACTGGCAGATTCCTGGCTGCGATCCGGTCAGCTATCTCGATCGTCATGGGCTCATCGACGCGCGCACGCTCCTCGCCCATGGCGTTCAATTCGACGATCGCGCGCTCAACAGGGTCGCCGAGATCGGCGCCACGATCGTGACGTGTCCGCGCAGCAACCAGTGGGTCGGCGTCGGTGCGCCGCCGGTCGAGCGCTTCTATCGCTCGGGAGCGAACATCGCCGTTGGCACCGACAGCCTGGCGAGTGTCGAGGACTTGAACCTCTTTTCGGAGCTGAAGGCGATGTGGTGGCTCGCGCCCGAGGTGCCGGCCTCGGCGCTCCTCGCGAGCGCCACCCTCGGCGGCGCGCGCGCGCTCGGCCTCGACGATGAACTGGGTTCGTTGACGGCGGGGAAGCGAGCTGCCATGATTGCCGTCGCTTTGCCGCCGCGCGTGGACAACGTCGAGGAGTTCCTCGTGAGCGGAATTCAGCCGTCGCAGGTCACATGGGTCGCCTGACCACCTACCTTTCGTTCATCCGCTTCAGCCACTCGGTGTTCGCGTTGCCGTTTGCGCTGACCGGCGCGCTGCTGGCGTGGCAGACCGCGGCGTTCGAGTGGCGGCAGGTGCTCTGGGTGATCGTGGCGATGGTCACCGCGCGCAGCGCCGCGATGGGGTTCAACCGGCTCGTGGACGCGCGCATGGATGCGCTCAATCCGCGCACCTCGATCCGCGAGATTCCGCGCGGCGCGCTGAGCCGGCAATCGGCCACGGCATTCGTCATCGTGATGTCGGCGCTGTTTGTGTTTGCGGCGTTTCAGCTGAACGCGATCTGCGGCTGGCTCTCGCCGGTCGCGCTCGCGATCGTCTTCTGGTATTCGCTGGCGAAGCGGTTCACGTCGTACACACAGGCGTTTCTGGGACTCGCCATGGCGGTGGCGCCGGTGGGCGGGTGGCTCGCGGCGGGCGGCCGTCCGGGCGCGCCCGAGCCGTGGCTGCTGGGCCTGGCGATCGGTCTCTGGGTCGGCGGCTTTGACATCCTGTATGCCTGCCAGGACCTCGAGTTCGATCGCGCGCACGGCCTGCATTCGATTCCCGTGCGCTTCGGCGTGGCAAGGTCCTTGTTGATTTCGCGCGCGATGCACCTGGCGACGGTCGC
>CAZBYY010000403.1:0-2936 GCA_964495855.1 uncultured Acidobacterium sp.
CGCCGCGATGGCCCTCAAAACGGCGGATTTCCTTGCCGCTCGCCACGTCCCAGATCTCCTTGAGCGGCTTGCCGGTCCACGCCTCCGCAAACGACGCCCCGCTGAACCGGTCCGTATCATGGCAGGTCGTGCAGCTGGTCGTGAACGCCTTCTTCCCTCGCTCGGCCTGCGCGGCGGTGTAGACGCCGTCATTGGTCGTCTTCGAGGGCGCCTGGCCGGAGACCGCAGCGGCGAGGAACGGCAGGACAGCTGACGCAAGTATCAGGCGACGAATCATGCGCTCAGTATACCAATGCGCGTCATTACCTGGCGCTGACGACGAAGTCCTTGAAGTAGGAGGTGCTGTCGGTCTTGGCCCACAACCCGACCTGGCCGCTCACCGGCGGCTGCAGCACCGGATTGTTGGCCGGGATCAGGTCAGGATGCGGCGGCGTGCCGCCGCGGCCGGGACCGGGCTGCGATCCAAGGGTGTAATCGAGCACCGATTCGCCATTGAGGTACGTCTTGAGCGCCGCGCCATCGACCACCAGTTTCAACTCGTGATACGCGGCGCGATCCAGCTTGTAAAGCCCCTCTCGCGTGCCGGCCACGCGGCGGCGGATCCCGTTATGAAATTCCCACAATGCGATGTTGTACTCGGTGTCGTTGTAGCGAACCGCCAGCCAATCGCCGTTCGGCTTCACGTTGAACAGGATGCCCGACGCACGATCCGCCTCGCCGGAGATCGTCTTGAACTTGACGCTGATCGTCCCGTCCGAGAACACGGGTGAGTTTTTCATGACCGCGACCGGGTAATACGCAAACTGCTTCGCGTTGTCCATCAGGTCTTCATTCGAGGTGCCGTACAACCGGCGCGCGCTCTCGATCAGCAACCTCGTGGGATTGTCCTTGGCCGATACCCACGGGCGGCCGTCCACCATCACCACTTTTTCGGCGCCGTCCTGCGCGATCAGCCAGGAGCCGACCATCGGCGTGAAGGTGGTCGGCGGACGACCGACGACTTCCCTGCTCAAATCGACTTTCGTTTCCGCCGCTGACAGCGTCACCACCATCGCCGCGGCGAGAACTCCAACCCATGCACGTTTCATGCTCTGCTCCGTCTGGTCAATGCCGCGAAGACGCCAATCACGGCGGGCCACGCGAGGTAAAACACCGTCGCCGCTCCTACAGGGCGAGCAGCAAGCGGATGGCCTCGGAACACCGGTTCGTCGGCCGGCGCGATCGCCGCGACCTCCGCCAATGAAAACACAGTTTCGAGTACGCCTTCAGCCGTCGTCACACGGCTCGTGGCCGCTCGACCGTCCAGCATGTATTCGATTTCACCGTAATTATCTGCCGTCTGCTCGAACAATCCCGTGGACGTGGCCGAAAGATACTCAATACGGGTGCGCGGCAGGGCGCGGCGCAGTTTTCGAAATGCGTTGCGCTCGAGATCGGCCCTGCGAGGATCTTCCGGTGCGAAGTGCGCGACGATGCGCAGGTCGCCGGGCAAGGCGCGCAGCGCAGCCACTTCCGCGTTCGAGAACGAATTGCGGCGGCTCTCGGAGACGTCCCAGCTCGTCGTGAGCTGCGAACCTGCGACGAGGAGGACCATGGCAACCAGTCCAGCAGCACACGAATGCTGCACTCGCCGGCGGATCGGCCAGCCGAGATTCAGCCACACCGACGCGATCACCAGCGCAACGCCCGTGAGCGCAACGGCGGCAATCGTGACATCAACTCGCACCAGGCCGCGCTGAAACTCGCCGACCATCGCCGTCGGCGTGAACGAAGCCGCGCGTTCCCACCAGCCGCCATTGATCGCAGCGGCAAAGTTGAGGAGCCAGGTCCCGACCGTCACCGTCAGCGTCATGATGGCTGCCGTCGCCGGATGATCGGTGAGGGCGGCAGCCGCAGCGGCGAGCGCGATCGTCAGCGCACCGTTGAGCAGGTGGCCGGCCGTGATGCCGGCGAGTTCCGGCACGTACACCGGCCCGCCGTACGCCAGCCACAGTCCCACGCCCACAAACGGCGCGATCGTGACGATCAGCCATCCGCACAGCAGCACACCCGCCTTGATCGACAGGCGCGCGAGCGGGGGAAGGCCTTGCTGCAGTTCGATCCTGAGCGCGCCGCTCTGCTTGTCGCCGGACACGAGTCGAATGGCGACGAACGGCAGCAGAAAAGCCGCGGCCAGCTCGCACGCGCTGAACGTCGGCGCCCAGATGCTCACGAGCGGGGAGAACGCTTCGCCGACCCCGGCGGCCGCGCCGTTCACGCCGCTCAGCTCGCCGTAGGTCGTCACCGCACTAGTGAACGACATCCCAACGAGCGGACCGATCGCGAGCAGCAGCACCCACCACGCGCGCGAGGCCATGAGCTCGCGCCACTCTTTCGCAAACAGCCAGGCCTCAGGTGAGCGCAAGGAACGCCTCCTCTAGGGTGCTTGGGGTGCTTGGGGTGCCTGGGGTGCCTAAGGTGCCGGAGGTGCCTGAGTGCGCCGCAGCTTGTGCAATTAGCTCCGAGGCGGTGCCAATCCCCCTCACCGTTCCGCCGCTCAGCAGCACGAACCGGTCGCACACGCGCGCAGCGTCGTTGATCTGGTGGATCGACAGCACCAGCGTGCGGCCGTCGGCCGCGAACGTGCGGAGCGCCGCGGCGACGTCTCGTGTTTGCTTCAGGTCGAGTCCATCGAAAGGCTCGTCCGCGAAGACCACAGGGCGCGATGTCAGCAGCGCGACGCCGAGCAAGGTGCGTTTACGCTGGCCTTTCGACAGGTGCGCCATGCGCTGGTGCAACAACGGCGCAATCGCCAGCACGTCGATGATGCGCTCGCGCAGCCCGGGCGGCGCGGCGAAGAAACCTTCCGCGAACTCGAGGGCCCAGCCGGCGGTTTGATCCGGCCAGGGCGTGATGGCGTCGGGCAGGTAGAAGAGCGGCGAGGCTGCGTCGATCGC
>CAZBYY010000404.1:0-2932 GCA_964495855.1 uncultured Acidobacterium sp.
GGTCTGCGCGACACGATCGATCCCCGCCGGGGAAACTAGCGCGCGGGCAGGCGGCGCTTGAGCTGTTGCAGCGCCGAATTGCCCGGTTCCGTCGCAAGGCCGTCGTCGATCACCTGATGCGCCCGGACGACGTCGCCGGCACGTAACGCCGCATCGGCGAGCTTGACCTGCAGGGCAGGGTTGGGACCGCCCTCATCGAGCGCACGATCGAACCACCGCACGGCCAGCGACGGCTCGCCAAGACGCACGGAGTATTCCCCAATGTGAATCGCGACAGCGGTGAGCGGCTTGTCGTCACCGATCAGCGTCGCGTACTTCAACAACGCATCGCGCGCGTCCTGGATGCGGCCGTCGCGCCCGGTGAGGTCCGCGAGATTCAAGTAGGCGTCGGCCGGCACCGGCAGGCGTGCAATCGCCTGGCGCAGGGCACGCTCCGCCGCACTCCGATCGCCGGCAAGCAGATACGCCCTTCCGAGTTCCGCGAGCGTGTCGCTCGAGGCATCGGCGCGGCCGGCCGCCTGGCCGAGCGCCTCCACCGCTTTGTTCAGCGCTACGCGGTCCGAACGGCGCTGCGCCTCGAGCAGCCATACGTGCCCGAGTGCCGCGAAGACCTGCGGCGAATCCGGGAAGCGTTCGACGGCGCGGCCAAGCGTCAGCACCGCCGCGTCACCGCGTCCGGCGCGGGCCTGCGCGAGTCCAACTGCGACAATCCGTTCCGGCTTGCCCGGCTCGAGCGCGGCGAGCGCCTCGAGTTGGTTGATCGCCTTGGTGTAATCGCCGTCAGCCAGATACACCTCGGCGAGGGCTTCACGAGCAGCGGTGTGACTCGCGGGCAACCGGCGCGCCGCTTCCTCGAGCCACTTCCGCGCGGTCGCCCCGTGACCGAGATCGCGTTCGACGAGGCCGGCGACGTAATACGCCTCGCCCAGCTCAGGGTCGATCGCCAAGGCCTGTTGCAGCGGGTCCACCGCGGCGGACGCCCGGCCAATCCGGTACCGCGACAGTCCAAGCTTGTACAGCACGCGCGCATTGCGATCGTCGAGCGCCACGTAGGCTTCGTATTTTTCGACGGCGCGCTCGTGCCGACCGAGGGCCACGTTCACGTCGCCGAGCGATTCGATGACGCGAAGCGACCCGGGGTCGAGGTCGGCGGCGCTGCGCAGGTCGCGCAATGCCGCCTCGAGCTCGTTCTGCGACTGGTACACCGTGCCGCGCTTGAAGTGGGCGAGGACCGAATCCGGATTGCGGGTGATGGCGCCACTGTAGAACTCGATCGCCTGGAACGGGCGCTCCTCCGCGACCGCCTGGTCCCCCTCGGCCATGAGCCGATCGAACTCCCGCTCGTTGGCCAACGCCGTAAACGCCAGCGCGCCGGCGACGCCGACAATGGCGACCAGGATCACGGCTGCGATGGTTCGGCGCACGGAAGGGAATGGTAGCAGGGGCGCCGAAGCCGGAGAAAGGGCTGGAAAATGGGGCGCCCGGGAACAAACGGCGCAAGACGGGGTCCAACCTTGATACACTCGTCATGAGCTTTCTAACCGTCGCCGAATCGATCATGAAAGACGCCGGGGCACTCGGATGGGTAACGGTCGAGGACCACGAAGCCGCGTTGATCCAACGCTGCGTCGAGGGTGAACCGACGGCGTGCGCTGAGCTCGTGGCCGGTCACGAGCGGATGGTTTACCAGCTCGCCCTGCACCTCCTCGGCGATCGCGACGATGCGCTGGACCTCTCGCAGGAGGTGTTCCTCAGCGTCTTCCGCACCATTCACACCTTCCGCGGGCAGTCCGCGTTGAAAACCTGGATTTACCGCATCGTCGTCAACCAGGCGCGCAACCGCCAGCGCTGGTGGCGGCGCCGCCACAAGAGCGACCAGGTGTCGCTCGATCAGCACGTGGCGGCACACGGCGACCTGCGGCAGCCGGGCGATCACACCGACCCGGGCCGTGCCTACGCGCGCAAGCAGATGGCCGACCGGCTGTGGTCTGCGCTCGACAACCTGCCATTCGATCAACGCACGGTCATCGTGTTGCGCGAGATCGACGGGCTCAGTTACGACGAGATCGCGTTTTCACTGGGCGTGGCGGTCGGGACCGTCAAGTCACGCCTGACGCGCGCGCGGCAGACCCTGCGCGAGCAACTCCGCGAGGTGCGGCCATGATGCACGAGCATTCGTGCGCAGAGGTCCAGGATCACCTCGACGCATTTCACGACGGTGAGCTGTCCCTCGACGAGCGCGCCGCCATCCAGAATCACCTCGGCGAATGTGTCGCCTGCAGCCTCGTGTCGATCGAAATCGCGAACCTCGGATCGAGCTTGCGTGACCTGGCCGCCGAGATTGCCGAGCGGGACTCGACCGACGCGTCACGCATCTCGAAGAACGTCCTCGAGCGCGTCCGGGTCGAGGAGGCGCTGTCCATCCGCGCGCAGATCGCCGACTGGTTCTCCGACATGCACCTCGTGTGGGCCGGTATCGGCGCGACGGTCGCGACGCTGATCTGCGTCGTCGGTTCCGCCAGCGTGCTGCAGGCGGCGAGTCACGAGCGTCCGAACTCGATGGCGCGCGCGATTTCCGTGCTCGCCAGCCCTGGTTCGAACGACAACCCTGTGCGCTTGAACTACGCCATGATGGCGCCGCGCGCCGCGACCGATGTCGCCATCGAGTTCGCCGACGGCGACGGTGACGCCGAGTACGCCCTGTCGGCAGTCGTCTCGCGCGAAGGCCGCGTCCAGGGCGTGGAAGTCCTGAACTCCGGCCCCGGCAGCCCCGAGGTCAACGCGATGCTGAACGAGGCGTATCGCATGCAGTTCGAGCCGGCCATCGATCGCGGCGATCCGGTTGCGGTGAGCATGGTGTGGCTCGTCGCGAGCACCACGGTGAAGGGCCGGCATGACGAGACGCTGCAGGCGTTGCGCCACGCGCTGCGCT
>CAZBYY010000405.1:0-2915 GCA_964495855.1 uncultured Acidobacterium sp.
GTCTACCGCCTGCAGGGCGTGAACATCAACGACAAGCACATCGAGGTGATCACGCGCCAGATGATGCGGTGGGTGCGCGTCGAGGACGTGGGCGACACGGAATTCCTCGTTGACGAGCAGGTCGACAAGTTCCGCTTCATGGAAGAGAACGAGCGGGTCATCAGCAACGGTGGCCGCCCGGCTACCGCGCAGCCGCTGCTGCTCGGCATCACCAAGGCGTCGCTGTCGACGGAGTCGTTCATCAGCGCGGCCTCGTTCCAGGAAACGACCCGCGTGCTGACCGAAGCTGCGATCAGCGGCAAGGTCGACTACCTGCGCGGCCTCAAGGAGAACGTGACGATGGGACGCTTGATCCCCGCCGGCACGGGCTTCTGGTGGTATCGCCACGTGGAGATCCCGGCGGACGAGCCGCCACCGCCGCCGCCGGTGCAGCAGCCGAGTGATGATGAGCTGGAGCTCGATCGCGAGATGGAATACCTCGTGGAGCCTGAAGAGGCGCTCGACCGCGGTATTACCGAAGTCGAGTAACTCTCACCGCGAAACACGACAAAGGGCACGAAGGCCGATTGGCTTTCGTGCCTTTTGTGCTTTCGGGCTCAACCGTGCTGTGACAACCGGGCCTGGGCAGGGGACTAGACTCGGAGGATGACAAACCCGCAATTCAAGCCTCAACCGGCCAATCACGACGTCGAAGTGCTGTTTGATGGCCGGACGCACAAGGGCCAGTACCATCTCGAGCACGAGAACCTGGTGGTGTCCTACCAGGGTGCCAGCAAGATGGTCGCGCAAGGCGCCGATAACGAGAGCCTCGCGCGCACAGTGCTCCAGGAGATCGTCACCCACAAGCACGGACGCCAGTAGCCGGCGCGCCGGCTCACCTCGGCTCCGCTCGCTGACCTCGGGACACGCGGCCGCGTCGGCGGGCGTGTTTTCTGCTGCGGTGGCGGACGCCATGTCAGAAGCGACGTCCATTCCGCACCGGAAGCCGCACGTGGCGCCGGAAGACACACGGCGCCGTGCCGTGCCCTTTGCTGTTTTTGCGGCATCATAGGCACGATGAGAATCGCATTCATTGGCTACGGCAACGTCGGCGGGGCGCTCGCCGATCATCTTCAGCGCGCCGGGCACGAGGTCACGCTGGCGGCGCGGGATCCGAATTCAGACAAGGTGAAAGAGGCGCTCGGCAAGAACGCCGCGCTCAAGGTGAGCGCGCCTGCCGATGCGGTCAGGAATGCCGACGTGGTGTTCGTGGCCACGCCCTTTCAATCCGTTGAAGCGGCGCTCACGCCGCTCGCGTCCGAACTGGCCGGCAAGGTGCTGATCGACTGCACGAACCCGGTGGGTCCGGGGCTGACGCACGGCCTCAACAACGCGCAATCGGCCACGCAGATGATCCAGGCGCTCGTGCCGGCGGCGAAAGTGGTGAAGGCGTTCACCATCTACGGCTACGAGAACTTCGAGAACTCGTCATATCCCGCCTACAACGTGAAGCCGGCGATGATGTTCTGCGGCAACGACGCTGATGCCAAGAGCATCGCCGGGAAGTTGATAGCGGAACTCGGGTGGGAGCCGCTCGACGTCGGCGGCATCGAGCAGGCGCTGCACCTCGAACACATGACGCTGCTGTGGGTGCGCTACGTGCGGATGGGGCGGCACTCGCCGCACCTGGTGTGGGCCGCGCTGCGGCGCTAGTTGGATCTGTTGTCGGGCTGCTCGCCGCTCCGGATGGCAGACATGACGCCAGGAAACGCTCAGAGCACGCGTAGGTTGGGGATATCCCTGAAGTCCTCGGGATTGAGCGTCAACAGGGCCGCGTCGTTGGCCAGGGCGCAGGCGGCGATCGCCAGATCGATTTCCCGGCCACGCGCACGCCGCGCGCTTTTGTAGAGATCCGCCGCCAACGTCGCTTCCACGGGGCCGAATGCCACCGCCGACTCGGCAGGGAGCAGTTCTTCCTGGGCGTCGATCTCGTCTCTGGTGCGAGGCCCACGCCGCCACTCATACAGGACCAGCGTCGACATCGCCAATCGATGGCCTTCGCGCGACAGCGCGAGCAGCGCGTCCAGCGAGCGCCGCCGACCCGTCAGCGCACCAATCAGCACCGAGGTATCGAGATGGACCGTCACGAGGCGTGGCGACGCCCGCCGCTGCGCCGGGACGCGCGGATCTCGGCCAGTTCCTTGTCGACGTCGCGTTCACTGCGTGTCGGCTTGGCGATGCGGAGTCGCTCGAGGAGGGCGACGACCCTGCGGCGTTCGGTCTCGCTCAGCCGGTCGGCACGCGCGGCATAGTCGGCGACCGCCTCGCGGATGACGTGACTCTGCGGCTTCTTGAGCCGTTCAGCGGTCCGGCGGATCTCGGCAATCGTCGCCTCGTCGAGCGAGAAGGTGGCGCGTGCCATAACGAGGTAATACTACCATAACGAGCGCACACCTGTGCCACAATGCGCGCCATGCTGAGGTTCCTGACCGCCGCCGCGCTCCTGGCCACCATCGCCCTCCACGCACAAACGCAGTCGGCCAGCGTCGATGGCCCGGTCGGGCCCAGTCCCTACACCATCGTGCGCGGCTGGCAGAAACCGTTCGCCGAGCCTGGCTTTGCGTTCGGCGGTAACTCGGGCGTGTTTGCGGAGTCGCCCGATCGCATCTTCATTGCGCAGCGCGGAGAGTTTCGACTGCCCGATCCGCTGCCGGCCGAGTACGCGGGGTTTGCCGGCTCGCTCAAGATGAACGTGCTGACGCTGGTGGATCGCCGCGTGTGGCGCAACTGCCTCTACACGCTCGATCGCGACGGGCGCGTGAAGGAGCGATGGACGCAGTGGGACTCGCTCTGTGAGGGATCGTCCGGCCCAGGGCCGCACCGCATTCGCATCAGCCCGTACGATCCCGAGCGGCGCGTCTGGGTGATCAACGAAA
>CAZBYY010000406.1:0-2901 GCA_964495855.1 uncultured Acidobacterium sp.
CGCGTGGTCATTGCCATGGAGCACACCACCAAGGACGGCGGCCACAAGATCCTGAAGAAGTGCACGCTGCCGTTGACCGGCGTGAAGGTCGTGAGCCAGATCGTCACCGAGCTCGCGGTCATCGACGTGACCCCCTCGGGGCTGCTCTTGAAGGAGATTGCCGAGGACACCACGCTCGACGACGTGATGGCCGCCACGGGCGCGACACTCACCGTTGCGGAACCCCTGGGACGGTTTTAGCGTCCGTAAAGGGAGAGGTGGTGCAGATGCGCAAGCTCTCCCTGGCTACGTGGTTCCTGACCGGCGCGCTCGGGCTGCTCGTCCCGTCGCCCGCCCTCGCCCAAACTCCGCAGGACACGACCACCTACCGCCTGACCGGCATGCGCCTGGCCATCGCCCAGGACGTTCGGGTCGAGCGCGACGAGGAGGTCACCGACGCCGCCATTGTCGTCGGCGGGAATTTGACCGTCGATGGGCGCGTGCGCAACGGCGTCGTCGTGGTCGGCGGCGACCTCCGGCTCTCATCCACGGCGGAAGTGCGCGGCGACATCACCGTCGTCGGCGGCACCATCGCCCGCGACCCTGGCGCCAGGCACAGCGGCGGCACCAACTACGTGTCGTTCGGGCAGTGGTGGTCGCGTGAGCTTGGCTGGTGGCCGTCGATACGGCTTGGCGAGTTCGGACGTTGGCTCCTGCTTGCCGGTACGCTCGCGAGGGTGTCGGCGCTCGCTGTGCTGATGCTGATGCTGCTCGTGATCGCGCGCGCACCCGTCGCGCGCGTCGGCCGCGCCGCGGTCGCGCAACCGGTGCGTAACTTCCTCATCGGCCTTGCCGCCGAAGTGTTCTTCGTCCCGTTGCTGATCGCGACGTCGATCGGTCTCGCCATCACGATCATCGGCATTCCTTTCGTCGCCGTGCTCGTACCGGTGTCGATCGCGATGCTGGTGTTCGCCTTCCTGCTTGGATTCACGGCGCTGGCGTGCCGGCTTGGCGAATGGGTGGAGGATCGCTTCGGCTGGCAGCCGGGCAATGCCTTCGTCGCGACGGCGATCGGCGCGCTGATCCTGGTCGGCCCGACGCTGATCGCGCGATTCGTCAACGTGGCGATCGCGGCGGCCTGGCCGCTGACGATGCCGCTCGTCGCCGTCGGAATGATCGTCGAGTTTGTCGCGTGGACGATGGGGCTGGGGGCGGCGATTACGACGGGGCTCGGGCGGTGGTATACCGCACCGCCGCCGATCACTGTCGTGCCACCGCCGATGGTGACCGCCAGTTCGACACAGGCCTGAGCGTCCGCGCCCTGTCGGTGGGGCGCCCTACGGTTCCTGTCCGAGGCCGGCGCGAATCGAGACCTGCGTGTTCGCGCTGGCCACGATCTTCTGTCCCTTCTTCAACCGCAGGCTCACCTTGAACGAGCCGGGATTCTTGAACTGGTGTTCGACCGTATAACGGCGCTTGATTTCGCTCTTGCCCGGCACGTAGGGGTCGCAATCCGCTTCGTTGACCGACGTGGTCAGATCGCCCCACTCCCATTCGACGGTGGGGCAGTACAGTTCCTCTGAATCGTCGCCGCCCTTCAACTCAGCCACGAGCACGATGCGCGCGGGCGCAAACGAGATGGCCGGCGTCGCCTTGAGTGATAAGCTAGCCTTTTTGCTGCCGCCCTGTTCGCGGGCCTGCAGGGCAGACGCGTGGAAGAGGAGAGCTGCGCTAACCGCCAGGACAACAGCCTGAGCGACGCCTGGGTGCAAATGTTTCATGGCAAGGTCCCCTGAACAGGCAGGGCGCACGAGAATTCTAACCCAACATGCATTCGCCGTACGAAGTTCCCCGACTCACCGTCAGCAACGCGCGCCTTGGCGACGTCGACGCCGATCTCATCGTCATCCCCATCGCGCAAGACCAAACCGCAGCGGCGGCGGCGCGCTATGAAGCACCGCTCGGCGATGAGCTGACCTCCGCGCTCGAGCGCGGTGAGTTCCGCGGCAAGGCGAACGAGATCCTGGTGGCCAGGCCGCCGGCGGAGTGGCGCGCGAGTCGCGTCGTATTCGTCGGGGCCGGTCCGCGGGCCGATGTCACGCCCGAGCGCATCCGCCGCATGGCCGTCGCCGGCGCACAAGCCGCGCGTCGGCACAAACGCGCGCGCGTCGCATGGGCCGACGTCGAGCCGGGCACGCTCGCCGACGCGGCACGCATCGAGATGATCGCCGAGGGCATCGTCCTGGCCAACTTCGACAACGGCCTTCACAAGAGCCGTCACGACGATGCCTTCTTCATCAGCGACGTGGTCGTCTGCACGTCAGCCGATGCAAACGCTGCCGTGGCCGCTGGCCGCGTGATCGGCGAGTCCGTCAACGCGGCGCGCGTGCTGATCAACGAGCCCGGCAATTACCTGACGCCGCGCGTGATGGCCGAGAAGGCCGCAACCCTCGCGTCGGTGCCCGGCGTCAGTGTCGAGGTACTCGACGAGAAGAAGATCGCCGACCTCAACATGGGGCTGTTGTTGGGCGTCGCTCGTGGCAGCGCAGAACCACCGCGCCTGCTCGTTCTCAAATACGCCCCGCCCCAGGCTGCCGGATCGCAGACACTCGGATTGATCGGCAAGGGCATCACCTTCGATACCGGCGGCATTTCGATCAAGCCATCCGACGGCATGGAACGCATGAAGGACGACATGGCCGGCGGCGCCACTGTGGTGGCAGCCTTGCGGGCCATCGCGCTGCAGCAACTGCCGATCCGCGCGATCGCGGTCGTGCCCATGACGGAGAACATGCCCGGCGGCAAGGCGATCAAGCCCGGCGCAGCGGAATTGGCGGAAAATCCGCGCAGCCGCAGCGCGCAATTACGAGTGCTGGAGAAGATTTGACATGGCGAAAAACAGAAAAACTCAGTCAGCGGCAG
>CAZBYY010000407.1:0-2849 GCA_964495855.1 uncultured Acidobacterium sp.
AAGCGGGCGATCGCGACGCGGGCCGGGAACGGTTCGGCGCCCTTGTAGCGTTGCTTCAGCGGCGGGCCCTTCGGATTGCGTTCCAGTACCTTCGGGACGCCGCCGACGCGGATGAAGCGGTGCAGGATGCCTTTATCAAGGTGTTTCTGCACATCGATCAGTACCGTCAGGAGTTACCGTTCGACGTCTGGTTTACGCGAATCCTGGTGAATGCCGCGCTCGACAAGCTGAAGGCGCGGGGACGCCAGCAACGGTGGATCAGCCAGGCGACCGACGAAGATGAAGGCCGGACGGTCGAACAAGTCGCCGCTGGTGAGGCGTCGCCGGAACGGCGGCTGCTGGCGCAGGAGCGGTGGGGCCAGGTAACCAAGGCCGCGACGGAATTGCCGGAGCGGCAGCGCTTGGTGTTTACGCTGAGTCATCTCGACGAGCAGACGCCGGCGGAGATCAGCGCCGCGACCGGGATGAGTCAGGCCACCGTGCGGGTCCACCTGTTCAGGGCGTTACGGAAACTGCGGGGAGTGTTGGGGAGATCGGCATGAGTCCACGCAACCACAGCGAGCACGACGAGCGCGCGCTTCTCGACGCGTACCGCGCGGCTGCCTGCGCCGAGGCCGATGCCCACTTCGACGAGCGCGCCCTCGAGTTGCAGCGGCACAAGATCCTGGACAAGCTGGCCCATCTTGGCCACCCGGCCAAAGTCATTCGATTCCCGAAGGCCCCGGCCGGAGAACTGCCGGGCGGCCGCGTCAACCGCCGCTGGATCAGCGCGGCAGCAGCCGCCGGTCTGATCGTCGGCCTTCTTGGCGGCCAGCTGGTTCACCTGATGCCGCAGCAACCGCGACGCGCGGGAAATACCGCCGCTGTCGCTCCCCAATCGACAACCCTGCGCCCGGGAATTCTCGAGGTTTCAGCGCCGGCTGACGACGACCTGCTCGATGAAATCGAGATGGCGATGCAGGTGCGTGCGGCGTCGGAGCTGCGGGCCCTCGACGCCTTTACCCCCTTGCCTGAAGCCAAGTAGCCGCCTCGGTCGTAAACACCAGCCGCCAGCTGGTCGTAAGGCTACTAAGGAACCATGAAAACCCTCCGTAAGTTATTCATTTGTCTAGTGTTGTCACTGATTGTGACCTCTGCCGTGCCAGCCGCGGCACAGGGGTTCAACTTCAAGTGGTGGCAGACGGAACGGTTTCAGAAAGAGCTGAAGCTCACGCCCGATCAGATCTCGCGAATCGAGGCGATCTTCCAGGCGGCCTCTCCGCAGCTGCGCGCGCAGAAGCAGGCCGTGGATCGTCACGAGGAAAAACTCTCAAAGGTGATCGCCGACCAGAAATCCGACGAAGCCGCGGTGATGCAGGCGACCGATCGCCTCGAGCTCGCGCGGAACGAGATGACTCGCACTCGCACGCTGATGCTCTTCCGCATCCGCCGGGTGCTCAATCCCGACCAACTCACCAAGCTCAATGAAATGCACGATCACGAGCATAAGGATCGCGATCGCAAACCGCAGCCACAGTCGCCGCAGTAACAGGCCGTAAGGGTTCATACCGAAATGACACGCTCGCTCATCGCTCTCGCCGTTCTTGCGCTTGCCGTCCCGGCCGGCGCGCAACCGTCAACCCGTTCGGACGCCGCCCGTGAAGACGCCGTCGTCCGGCAGGCCGTCCAAACGTACCAGACGGGACTGCGGGGCCTCAAAGAGGCCGCTGAAGCCGCCGCGGTGCAACCGGGTGGATCGTCGAATGCGCTTCACGAACTGCGACTCGAGGACGCCGTCGCCCTCGCGCTCGAAAAGAACCTCGACATCCAGGTGGCCAAGCTCGAACCGCAGTCGTCGGACTTCTTGATTGCCGGCTTCCAGAACCTCTACCGGCCGTCGCTCTCGACGACGCTCGGCCTGCGCGACCAGTACCAGCTGCCAACCTCGAGCCTCAACGGCGGCACCAAGGTCAACAACGGCACGCGCACCTACAACTTCGGCCTCTCGCAAAGCGTTAACCGATTAGGCGGCAGTTACACGGTGAACTGGACCAACTCGCGTCTCGAAACCTCGAACACGTTCTCGACGTTCAACCCGAGCTTCCAGACCAACCTCGTCGCCGCCTACACGCAGCCTTTGATGCGCGGCTTCAAGATTGACAACACGCGGCAGCAGCTGCAGATCAACCTGATCAACCGCGACATCTCCGAGGAGACGACCAAGGCGACGGTCGCGCAGACGCTGGCCAACGTCCGCAACGCGTATTGGGACCTCGTGTTCGCGCAGAGTTCGGTCGACGTGGCGCAACGCGCGCTGGAGCTCGCCAACAAGCTGGTCGAAGACAACCAGGCCCGCGTCGAGGTCGGGACGCTCGCGCCCCTCGATATCGTGCAGGCACAGTCCGAAGCCGCAACCCGGCGCCAGAACCTCGCCGCCGCCGAAGCGACCGCGCAAACCGCGGAGCTCACGCTGAAGCGCTTCATCGTGAGCGGCACCGATGATCCGCTCTGGCGGCAGACGATCCGCCCGGTCGACCTGCCCGCGCTGGCACCACCGCCGACCGACATCGAAGGCGCGATCCGCACGGCGCTGACGAATCGGACCGACATCATCAACGCGCGAAAGAACCTCGATTCGAACGACGTGAGCCTGCGGTACTTCCACAACCAGTCCATGCCCGCGATGGACCTGAACGCAAGCTACGGCGCGCAGGGCCTTGGCGGCACCGCGATCGTGCGGACCGGGCCCCTCGGGAACCAGGTGGTCTCCTCCATCGTGCCCGGCGGCTACTCCGACGCGCTCCAGATGCTCCGGGCTCGCGATTACCCGACGTGGAACGTGAGTGTGGCAATGAGCTATCCGATCGGCG
>CAZBYY010000408.1:0-2849 GCA_964495855.1 uncultured Acidobacterium sp.
CGTCAACTCGTTTTCGGCGATGATCTGCAGGTTCTCCTGCAACGTGCGCGACGCGATGGCCGCGACGATGTGTGCATCGAGCGCCGCTGAGTTCGTGACCCGCGCTTCGTTGGTGGCGAAACGCTCATCGGCAAGCAAGTGGGCGAGGCCGTACGCTTGCAGGAATCGTTCGGCCATCTTCGGCGTGGATCCGCTCACCGCAATGAAACGGCCGTCGCTCGTGCGGTAGCAGCCGCGCGGGCCGGCGTTGCGCGAGCGACTGCCAAGCCGTTGTCGGACGCGGCCGAGCGCGTGATACTCCGCCGGCAGCGGTCCGAGAATCGAAAACAACGATTCGAACAGCGACACGTCGATGACCTGACCACGCCCGCCGTTGACGTCGCGGTGATAGATCGCAAACATCGCCGCATTCACCGCATACAGGGCAGACGTCATGTCGGCGAGCGGGAACGCCGGTACGATCGGCGCGCCGTCAGGTTCGCCGTTCATCGCCGCAAAGCCGCTCGCCGCTTCGACGAGCGTGCCGAATCCCGGCCGCTGGCTGGCGGGGCCGGTCTGTCCCCATCCGGAAATCCGCACCAGCACGAGTCCGGGATGCCACGCGCTCAACACGTCCCAGCCGAGCCCCAGCCGCTCCAGCGTGCCGGGCACGAATGACTCGAGCATCACGTCGACATTGAGGAGCATCCGCGCCAGCAACGCGCGGCCTTCAGCGGTCTTCAGGTTGAGCGTGATGTAGCGTTTGTTGCGCGCGTACACCTTCCACCAGAAGGGTTCGCCTTCAGCGGTCCACTGGCGCAGCGGGTCTCCGATGCCGGGCTGCTCGACCTTGACGACATCGGCGCCAAAGTCCGCAAACACCATCCCGGCGACGCCGCCGGCAATCATGCGCGACAGATCGAGGACGCGCAGCCCTGCGAGCGGCTTCACCGTGGACTCAGCCTGGCCAGACATGTATGGATAACTATACAAGTTCTGTCAAGCGCAGTGGTATGCTTCGCTCGGCGTGACGATCACTCGCTCCTCGCCCGGTCTCCGCAAGGAGTTGGGCGTCCCGTTGTATCACCAGATTCAGCACCTGCTGCGCCACCGCATCAACAACGGCCAGTACCGGCCGGGTACCCAGATCCCGTCGGAACATGAGCTCGCCGCCGAACTCGGCGTCAGCCGCGTCACGTTGCGCGAGGCGCTGCGCGAGCTCGTCCGCGAGAGCCTGCTGATCAAGATCCAGGGCAAGGGCACTTTCGTCTCGTCGAACCCGCCCAAGCGGCTCGCGCCGGTGCGGTACACGGGATTCCTCGAAGAGCTGCAGGAACGCGTGCGCAAGTTGCGCGTCGCCGACGTCGAAATCGGCCAAGTCCCGGCGACACCGGACATACGTAAAGCATTGCAGCTGGCCGATGCCACATCGGAAGTCACGATCATCCGCCGCCTCCGTCTCGTCGACGACCAGCCGTTCTCGTTCACGCAGAATTACCTGCCGACGGAAATCGGGATGCGCATCCGCCAGAAGGATCTCTACTCCATGCCGCTGCTGAAAATCCTACAGGAGGATCTCAAGATCCCCATCGTGAAGGCACGCGAAACGATCGAGGCGGCGCCGGCGGATCCGGATGCAGCGCGGCGGCTTGGCGTCCCCGTGCTCTATCCCGTGCTGCACATGACGCGCGTGATGTATACGACGGGCGACCGGCCCTTCGAACTGGTCGACATCTTCTACCGCGCCGACAAGTATCATTATTCGGTGAACTTGACGCGCGTGAAGCGCCAGGGCCGCTGGACGTGGGCGACGGAAGTCGAAACCTCCGCATAGACAACTGATTGTCTTAACAACAAGACATGTTATCGTCTTAGCGATTTTGTCCCTGGAGTCGTTCATGGATCCCTGGCGTACTGGCATCGTCGATGCGCGCGACGGCCGCATTCGCATTCGCGGCTACGAAGTTCCGGCCTTGATGACCGGACGCACCTTCACAGACACGATCTTCCTGCTGCATCGCGGACGCTTGCCGAACGATCACGAGCGCGCGCTGCTCGATGCGATTCTCACGGGCGTGGCGGACCACGGATCCGGCGCCCCGTCGTGCGCCACCGCGCGGCTAGCGCTCTCCGGCAATCGGCAGTCGGTGTCGGCGGCGGTGGCGGCCGGCCTCCTCGCCGTCGGTGACGACCACGGCGGGGCGGGATCAGGTTGCATGCAGATGATCGCCGACGGCGTCATGCGCGCGAAGTCGGGTGGACTTTCTCTTGATGATGCGGCCGCGGCGATGGTCGCCGAGGCGCGGGCCGCCGGTAAACGGCTCGCCGGGTTTGGGCATCGCGTGCATTCGACGGATCCGAGGACCGGCATCCTCTTCGATCTCGCGAAAAGCGGTGACGTGGCCGGCGACGGAATCGCGTTCGTGCAGGCGATGGAACGCGCGATCGCCGCCGCCGTCAAGCCGTTGCCGATCAATATCGATGGCGCGCTGGCGGCGGTGCTGCACGATCTCGGATTCGATCCGATCTTCGGCCGGCTCGTGTTCCTAATCGGCCGCGTCGCCGGGCTGACGGCCGAGGTCGCCGAAGAGCTCGCCCGCGAGAAGCCGATGCGCATTCGCATCCCCGTGGAATACGACGGCCTGCCGCCCCGCGCCCTGGAGTAACGCACCGCGATGCAGCCTTCGCGTGCCCGCTACAAAGTTCTCGCGTTCACGACGCTCCTCGCGATCATCACCTACCTCGATCGCGTGGCGATCTCGTCGGCGGCGCCCGCCATTCGAGGCGAGATGGGGCTCGATGCCATCGAGACGGGATGGGTGTTCTGCGCGTGCACCTGGGCGTGCGCCATCTTCGAGTTCCCGAGCGGC
>CAZBYY010000409.1:0-2841 GCA_964495855.1 uncultured Acidobacterium sp.
GTCGAGATGGACAACTCGTCGTCGGACATGGTCGACTACTTCATCAAGAAGACGGCCTAAGCGATTTGGTGAACTGGTGATCTGATGATCTTGAGATCGATCGCTCGATCTTGAGATCATCGGATCGAAGCTCGATCTCGAGATCGCCAGAACGCAAGCCCACGAGATTCAAGGGAGTAAGTAACTATGGCAATGGATGTCGGCGGCTCCAAAGGCGGAGTCAAATCGGACATCAACGTCACGCCCCTCGTAGACGTCATGCTCGTGCTGCTGATCATCATGATGATCGTTGCACCGCTGCTGCAGAAGGGCGCCGACGTGAAACTGCCGCTTGCCGCCAATACGGCGGAGAAGCCCGAGACGCAAGATCAGACGGTCGTCGCGGTCGACAAGAACGACCGCTACTTCGTCAACGGCCTCCCCGTGCGCAAGGAAGAATTGCGGCAGAAGGTCGAAGAAGTCCTCGAGACCAAGAAAGAGCGCATCATCCTGATCAAGGCCGATGAGGATGCGCGCTACTCGGCCGTGATGGACGCGATGGACGAAATGCGCTCCGCCGGCATCGAGGACATGGGGCTCATCACCGATCCGAAGAATCGCCAGGGCCTGGGCGGCGGGGGAGGCAAGTAATGGCTCACGCACACCAGCATTTCGGCGCCGAACGGGTCGTCAAGGCGAAGGAGCTCAAAGCCAACGCCGACATGAACATCACGCCGATGATCGACGTGCTACTCGTGCTGCTCGTCATCTTCATGGCCGCCTTGCCGCTGTCGCAGCGCGGTCTCGACGTGAACCTGCCGGCGGAAACCAAGACCGCCAACCAGACGCAGGTGGACGTGTCGCAGATCGTGATCGAATACACGGCCGACCGGAAGATCTCGATCAACAAGTCGGACGTGGCGATCGGCGAACTGGAAGATCGGCTTCGCAAGATCTACGAGGAACGCAAGGACAAGACCTTGTTCATCGCGGCTGACGGCACGCTCCGCTATGGCGCGATCGTCGAAGTGATCGACGCGGCCAAGGGTGCAGGCGTCGAGAAGGTCGGCATCATCACCGAAGGCATGCGTCGCGCGGCTGCTCAGCCTGGGCGCGTCGGCGGCGGCAACTAAGCCGCTTTTTCGCTGGAACCGGAAGGCGGGTCGCAGAGACCCGCCTTTTCTTTTGTACGCGCCACGGGCACGTCTGGGGATCGGGCGTTACCGAGAGCTCGGCTTCGGACCGAGCGCCGTCGCGATCTCTTTGAGCTCCGGGAGGGCCGGGTCGGCGTTCTTCCAGAGCTCTCGCAGCTGACTGTAGGCGCGCTGGGCGCTTTCGAGATCCCTCGACTGGGCCGAAGACCTCGCGAGGCCCAGAAGCGACAAGGCGCGCCCTGGATGGCGTGTGAGCGACAGTCCGAAGGCCTCCATCGCCTCTTTTGGCCGCCGGAGGTCCATCAGCATCTCGCCTACCTGCTCGTTGACCGGCTTGACCGGCGCCGCCGGGCCCGCTTGAACGGACATCAGCGACTCCACCACGGCCGCCTGCCGAGCCAGAACGACGGCTTCCTCGCGGCGGCCTTCAGAGAAGAGCATCATGGCTTCGAGCTGCTGTGCCATCACCTGCGGCACGCGCCGATCGATGCCAGACATGGGTGCCAAGGGTGCCTCCGGTGACTGGGGTGCCCTGGATCCCTGAGGTGCCGAAGGCGAGATCGGGGTCACACCAGGCGGCAATACGGCTTTGGGCCCTGGCGCCACTGGCGTGATGCCCGGCCTGCTACCGCTCGATGGTGCCGGCGAGCTGCGTACGGGGGCGAGATTCACCGGAGCCTCCTCCATCAGTGCCGCGAGCCTTTGCATCGCCGTGGCAGCAGCGGCGCGATTGCCGGAGCGAAGGCCCGCGATGCCCACCGCGAAGAGTTCAGCCGCCGACGCATCCCGCGGCACCTCCGTCGGATCAACGGGCGTCTTCACATCCGCCCACTTGCGCGTCTCGATCAACCACGCGGCACGCGCGCGCGCCAGCTGCGCTCGAGCGTCGGGGGTGTTGGTGTCACGCACAGCCGCTTCGAGCTCCTCGAGCACGCGGCGAGCCTGCACGTACTGGCCTTGCTGCACGTTGCTGTAGACGAGCCAGTGCAACGCCTCCAACCGCTGCGGACCTCTACTGCGGGCGGCCCGCTCGTTTAGCGTCGAGACCCGGTCCCACATGCCACGGGCAGCGTACGGACGCGATGCAAGGTGCAGCGCCGGGGCGGCAGACGGCGCCACCTGCACGTAGGCATCGGCGTACTTCAGCGCTGCCTCGCTGCGGCCGGTGTCATCTGCTGCGTAGATGGCGTAGAGCAGCGCGCCCGGATGCTGCGGATGCGTCGCGAGCACGCCGTCGAGCAGCGCGGCCGCCCTGCGGGCGATCGCGGCGTCACGCCCGTTCTCCATCGTGCCCAGGAGCGCCAGTGCATAGAACACCCTGGCTTCGATGTCGTTGGGATGCCGTTCCGCCACCCGTTTCATCGCGTCGGCATACGCCTGCTCGGGTGGAACCCTGCCGGTTCTTGCCGAGCCCGGCGAGTCACTCGCGGCGGCCAGTTTTTCTGCCGCGCCCAGCCACTCTTTCTCCCGCTCGGTCGGGGCCTTCGCGAGTCGTGCCGTCGAAGTGGGCGCGAGTTTTCCCAGCGCGGTCCGGACGCGATCGCTCGCGGTCCCTTCGGTGAGTGGACGGGTGTAGGTCATCGCCTCACCCCAATACGCCATTGCGAAACCTGGCTGCGCGTCTTGAGCGGCGACGAACGCGTCACGGGCAGCCTCGTAGTCCAGCGAGTGGAGCGCCGTCACGCCCGCGATGAACAAGGCCTGCGCT
>CAZBYY010000410.1:0-2841 GCA_964495855.1 uncultured Acidobacterium sp.
CCGGCAACGCCTCACTCGAAGAAATCGTGATGGCCCTCGAAGTCCGCGCCGATGCGCTGCCGCATCGCACCGCGATTCACACGCCGCTGCTCGTGCCGACCAGCAACACGCTGTCGGCGATCGTTGGTGTGTCGGTGCCGCCGAACAAGGCGATCGTCGGGGCGAATGCCTTCGCGCATGAAGCCGGCATTCACCAGGACGGGATGCTCAAGTACGAGCTCACCTACGAAATCATGCGTCCGGAATCCGTGGGCGCGCCGGGAACGAGGCTCGTGCTCGGCAAGCACTCGGGCATGCGAGGCCTGGATGCCCGCTGCCGGGCGCTGGGTCACCGGCTCCGTCAGCCCGAACTCGAACGTCTTTACACCCGCGTGACGGCGCTCGCCGACCGGACCAAGTCCGTCGACGACGAGCAGCTGACGCACATTATTCGCGAAGAGCTCGCCGCCGCGCTGGCCGTGGGAGTAGGCTCGAGCCGCGGAGACGCTGCATGTCATTGAAGATCGCCCTGTTGCCAGGTGATGGGATCGGCCCGGAAGTCACCGAGGAAGCCGTCCGCATCCTGAAGAACGTTGCCGAACACTCCGGCAAGCCCATGACGTTTTCGACGCACGCCATCGGCGGCGTCGCGATCGACAGCGAAGGCGTCGGCCTTCCGGAGCGCACGCTCGAAGCGTGTCTCGGCGCCAATGCCGTGCTGCTCGGCGCGGTCGGCAATCCCAAGTTCGACGGCCGGCGTCCGCAGGAGCGTCCGGAAGCGGCGATCCTCGCTCTGCGGCAGGCGCTCGGCGGATTCGCGAACTTGCGCCCCGCCGTCTGCTACACGGCGCTCGCCAAGCGCACGCCGTTTCAGCCTGAACGCGTCCGCGGCGCCAACGTGTTGATCATCCGCGAACTGCTCGGCGGCCTGTATTACGGCGAGCCGCGCGGCTTCGAGGCCTCGGGCAATACCGCGTTCAACACGATGATCTACACGCGGTCGGAGGTCGAACGAGTCGCTCGCGTGGCGTTTGAGCGCGCGCGCGAGCGCAAGAAGAAGCTCGCCTCGATCGACAAGGCGAACGTGCTCGAAACCTCGCAGCTCTGGCGCGCGGTCGTCAACGATGTTGCCAAGGACTATCCCGACGTCGCACTCGAGCACGTGTTCGTGGATGCCGCCGCGATGCGCCTGGCCATCTCGCCCACCAGCTTCGACGTGATGCTGTGCGAGAACCTGTTCGGCGACATCCTCAGCGACCAGGCGGCATCCATCGCCGGATCGCTCGGCCTGCTGCCGTCGGCGACCATCGGCGGCAAGATCGATCTCTACGAACCAGTCCACGGCTCTGCGCCCGACATTGCCGGCAAAGGCATCGCCAATCCCATCGGCGCCATTGCGAGTGCCGCGATGCTGTTGCGTTACAGCGGCAAGATGGACAAAGAAGCCGGCGAGATCGAACACGCCATCGAAGACGCGCTGGCCGCCGGGGCCCGGACGAAGGACCTTGCGGGTCCGAACGAACGCGTCCTGACGACCCGCGAGATGGGGCAGGCGATCGAGGACGCGCTGAACGACGTGCGCGACCGGAAGCATTCCTACCATGCCGTCTAGGACCCTGCTCGACAAGGTCTGGGATGCGCATGTCGTGCGCGAACTGGAAGACGGCCGCACGCTGATCTACATCGATCGCCACCTGGTTCACGAGGTCACCTCGCCGCAGGCGTTTGAGGGATTGCGGCTGGCCGGCCGCAAGGTGCGCCGCCCGGATCTCACCTTTGCGACGGTGGATCACAACGTGCCGACCACAGCCAATCGGCACCTGCCCATTGCGGATCCGCTCGCACGCCAGCAGGTCGAGGCGCTGCGCAGCAACGCGGCCGCCTTCGGCGTGCCGCTCTTTGACTTCGACAGCGGCCGCCAGGGCATCGTGCACGTGATCGGGCCGGAGCTCGGCCTGACGCTGCCAGGCACGACGATCGTGTGCGGCGACAGCCACACCAGCACGCACGGCGCATTCGGGGCGCTGGCGTTCGGGATCGGCACCAGCGAAGTCGAACAGGTGCTGGCCACGCAGTGCCTGACGCAACAAAAGCCGAAGGCCATGCGCGTCAACCTGGTCGGCTCGCTCAGCGCGGGTGTGACCGCCAAGGATGTCGCGCTGGCGCTCATGCGGCGTCTCGGCGTCCAGGGCGGCACGGGCCACGCGCTGGAGATCGCCGGGCCGCTCGTCGCCTCGCTGTCGATGGAACAGCGGATGACGATCTGCAACATGAGCATCGAGGCCGGCGCGCGCAGCGCCCTGATCGCGCCCGATGCGACGACGTTTGCGTTTCTCGAGGGGCGACCGCACGCGCCGAAAGGCGCCGACTGGAACGCAGCCGTCGAACGCTGGTCGCAGTTGAAGAGCGACCCCGACGCGCGCTTCGATGCGGAGCTCACGATCGACGTCACCACGCTCGCGCCGCTGGTGACGTGGGGCACGCGGCCGGACATGGTTGAACCGGTGACCGGCACCGTGCCCGACCCGAAAGCCGCGAGCAACGACGGTGACGCGCGCGCGATGGAACGCGCCCTCGCCTACATGGGACTGACGCCGGGCACCGCGATCGACAGCGTCGCGATCGATCGCGTGTTCATCGGTTCGTGCACCAATGCGCGCCTCGAAGACCTGCGAGCAGCGGCATCCGTCGCGCGCGGCCACAAGGTCAGCTCGCGCGTGCGCGCGCTCGTCGTCCCCGGCTCGCAGCAGGTCAAGGCCGACGCCGAGCGCGAAGGTCTCGATCGCATCTTTGCCGACGCCGGCTTCGAGTGGCGCGAGCCCGGCTGCTCCATGTGCCTCGGCATGAACGACGACATCCTTG
>CAZBYY010000411.1:0-2839 GCA_964495855.1 uncultured Acidobacterium sp.
GCTCCAAGGTGCTGATCCTGGACGCCAAGGACAACTTCTCCAAGCAGGGGCTGTTCCAGGCTGCGTGGAAGAAACTCTATGGCGACCGCATCGAATGGGTCGGCCTGTCCAAGGACGGGCGCGTAGTGCGCGTAGACGCTGCGCGGCTCGGGCCGGTCGCGCTCGTCGTACGGTGCCGATGCGGCGCCCGCGAACACAAAGTCGGTGCTGTAGTGGATGAACAACGCGTTCAACGCGGCCGCCGAGCGCGCCAGCGTGCCGACCGCCATCGCGTTCACGTCGAGCGCCGTGACCTGCTCGTCCTCGGCCAGGTCGACGTGGTTGTAGCTGGCGCAATTGATGATCGCCTCCGGCCGCGCCGACGCAATCGCCGACCGTACGTCGCCATGCCGCGTGAGGTCGACATCGGCTCGGGTCCACGCGATCACGTCGTGGTCGGTGGCCAGCCGCGCCGCCATGGCCTGCCCAAGCTGCCCGGCCGCGCCGGTCACCAGGATCCTCATCGCCGCACCCGCTCCTTCACGGCGGCGCGCGTCTCGCGATCGACCTCGCGGCGCCGCATCGTTTCGCGCTTGTCGTGCGCTTCCTTGCCGCGCGCCAGCGCTAGCGCCACCTTCACCTTGCCGTTCTTGAAATACAGCTTCGTCGGGATCAGCGTCAGCCCCTTCTCGACCGTCTTGCCGATCAGTTTGCGGATCTCGTACTTGTGCAGCAGCAGCCGGCGCCGCCGCTTCGGATCGTGATCGACGTAGCCGCGATGGCTGTACGGGTTGATGTGCACGTTGAGCAGCCACACCTCGCCGTTGTCCACGCGCGCGAAGCTGTCGCGCAAGTTGGCGCGGCCTTCGCGGATGCCCTTCACCTCGGTGCCGAGCAGCGCCACGCCCGCCTCGAATGTTTCGAGGATGTGATAGTCGTGATACGCCTTGCGGTTCTCGGCGATCAGCGCATAGCCGTCGTCTTTCTTCTCGTCGACGGCCTTGTCCTTTTTTGCCGTCATGATCGGGACCCTGTCGCGCCGGGGCCCTGTCGAAGGGGACTCGTCGCGCCTGAGCCTTGGCGAAGGCGGACCATGTCGGCAGCCAGCTTCACGGCGGCGATCATGCTGCCCGGGTCGGCGGTGTTCTTGCCGGCAATGTCGAACGCGGTCCCGTGATCGACCGACGTGCGGATGATCGGCAGGCCGATCGTCACGTTCACCGCGTGCCCAAAGGCCAGCAGCTTCACCGGGATCAGGCCCTGGTCGTGATAGCACGCGAGCACGCAGTCGAACTCGCCTCTCGACGCGCGCACGAACACCGTATCCCCGGGGATCGGGCCGTCGATCGTCACGCCGCGCCGACGCGCACGCGCCACCGCCGGCGCCAGCACGCCATCATCCTCCGCGCCGAGCACGCCGTTTTCCCCCGCATGCGGATTCAGCCCGGCGACCGCGAGACGCGGCTGTGAATGGCCGAAGAACGTCATGGCTTCAGCGGTAAGCGCGATCGTTTGATCCACCAAGTGCGGCGTGATGAGCGACGGCACCTGCTGCAACGGCACGTGCACGGTCATCAACACGACCTTGAGTTGCGGCGAGTGAAACATCATCGCGACGCGATCGGTGCCGCACAGGTGCGCCAGCAGATCGGTGTGACCTTTCCACTCGAGCCCGGCTTTCGCAAACGCGAGCTTGTTGACCGGCGCGGTCGCAATCGCGTCCACCTCGCCGCGTTTCGCGGCGTCAACGGCGTAGACGATCGTGTTGAACGCCGCTTCGCCGGCGACTGCAGACACCTGCCCGGGCACGACTGTGCCGCGTGGCGGCTGCTCGAAAATGATCGGCTCACACACCGCGCGCACGGACGGATCGGCGGCAGCCTTCGCCGCGATCTCCGGACCGATCCCCGCCGGATCGCCAACGGTGATCGCCACCCGTGGCAGCGCCGGCTGGCCCGATGGCCTGATGGCCTGATGACCTGCGGTCACATCTGCACCGCGAGCCATTCGGTCACCACCTTAGTACCGGCATTGCGCTCGAGCGCGGTCAGCGCGCGATCGACGGCGCCGAACGCGCTGCGCGCACGCTCCCCCGAATAGGCGCGCGCGAGCGCTTCCAGGTCGCCGGTCATCGACGGGTTCGCCAGCACCGAACGATCCGCGCCGGCATTGATCGCCTCGAGATCGCGCAGCATCGACGCCATCATGCGCAGCACGATCGCCACATCCTCGCGCGTGCGTTCCTTCTTCGACCCGCCGGAATGCAGCGCGCTTGCCGCCTGCACGCGCGATTGCGCATCGGATCGCGACGCGCTGTGCTGCAGCAGGCCCATGGCCAGTTCGCGGAACATCGACAGGTCGTTGTCGATCAGTGCCAGGGCCTGGCCGATGCTGCCATCGGCAAGCGGCGCGGTCGCGCGCGCATCGTCATCGCTGTAGGCATGATCGCGCACGAGGCCCATCGCCACTTCCGCCGACGTCAGCCGCCCGAAGCGCAGCCGCATGCATCGCGACCGTACCGTCGGCAGCAGCGCGCCGGGAACCGCGGTCGTCAGGATGAACATCGTGCCGGGCGGCGGCTCCTCGAGCGACTTGAGCAGCGAGTTCTGCGACGCCGGCTCGAGCGTGTCAGCTTCGCGAATCAGGACCACGCGGCGGCGGCCTTCGAACGGCCGGTACGACGTGCGCGACAGCACGTCGCGGACGACGTCGATCTTGATCGAGGCGCGGTCGTCGGGTTCGAGCATCAGCACGTCGACGTGCACGCCGCGCGCAATGCGATCGCACGAGCGGCACGTGCCGCACGCATCGACGGCGAGTTCGTGTGCGTCGTGGGCCTGCGCGCCGGCGCGTGACCGCA
>CAZBYY010000412.1:0-2825 GCA_964495855.1 uncultured Acidobacterium sp.
TCGCCGTTGGATCGACCGTCGCGTCAGGAGCGACCGAGGCCAGCGCGTGCACGCCGGGAACCGGCGGCGTAGTGGGCGACAGCAGCTGCGCGGCGCGTGCGAACGTCAGGTACGGCGATCGGCTGCGCACCACGGCGCACGGTGCCGCGGCCGTACCGTCCGCATCGCCGTTCATGATCACCGCGCTCGCCCGCGTCGCGGGCAGCTTCGAGGCGTATTTGGGGTTGGCCAGGAATGTGATGTCGCCGGGGCCGGCGTCTTCGAGCGTCGCCACGCGGCGAATCTCGATCGCGCCATCACCCTCGACCGGGCATTCCAAGCGACGAGCCAGCTCGCCGAGCGTCACGAAATCGAGAATATCACTAGGAGGGTGCATGGGTGCAGAAGTGCAGGGGTGCAACGGTGCTGGGTGCGCGGTGCTAGGTGCGCGCTGCTCACTGCACGCTTAGCACTACGCACAACGCACTCAGCACTTCTGCACCTATGCACCTATGCACCTATGCACCGTTCATCCGCTCGATGAAGGTCGCCATCCGGGGCATGTGCAGCCCGAGGGCCACCTCGCGAATGCGGTGGTGACGCGTCGAGGCGTCGAGGCTGAACGCGCGGCGGATCTCCGCCAGCGCTTCATTCGGCGCCGTGGTCCAGGCCACCTCGCGCAGGGCGCGAACCGCGCCGCGCCACGACAGGTAATGGCCCACCACCGTGAAGGTGAACAGGTAGCCCAGCACGTTGGGACCGGGCAGCACGGCGACCGGAATCGATACGAGCAACGCCAGGCTGTGAATGACGAGGCGATTGCGATGATGATCGGCATCGCGCTTCATGCTCGCGCGCATGATCGCATCCGATTCGTGCTGAGGCTGATCCGACGCCGTGTGCAGCGTCGCGTGGTCGGCCCGGCGCAAATGCCAGAGGAGCCGCTGCTCCGCGATGCGTTCGGCGATCCAGCGCATCATCCGCTTCTGCACCCGGCCGAGAAACGACGACGGCTCTTCGATCGATCGCTGATGGCGCGCGCGCTCGGCTTCCTTCAGTTGCTCGTTGAACCGCGTGCGCAACCGCGCGAAGAAGCCCTCGCCCTGAACCGGCTCGGCGTCGTCCTCATCCTCCGGCGCCTCGTAGTAACACTCGAACCGATCAGCGCTGATGGGCACGAGATACACGTTCATGCGTATTACTTAGGACGACGAATCGCGCGCGGAGTTCGGGCCAGTTGGACCGGGACGGCCGGCTTGCCGGCCTGCTCCCAGGCGCCGGTGATGGTCGCGGCCACGCCCGCGATCGACTCGTTCAGCCGGCGCTCGAGGACCGGCAGGGTCCCCTTCCCGAACGCGTCGAAGTAGCCGTCGTCGTAGAACTCGCGCCCCTCGGCGGCCTTCTTGTCCGACTCGAGCACGTTGCCCACGAGCTTGGCACTGTCGAGCAGGGCCCCGAAGGTGAACTCTCGCGGGTCGCGCACCGGGGCGATCGGCTTTGGCGCGATCGTCAGCCGCGCGCGATTGCGCTCGAACAAATCCGCTTCCCAGCGCGAGTGCACACCTGACTGTCCCGTCTTTCCGCCGTCGTAATTCGCCGAGGCATGCAGTGGCACGTGCGCATCACCGACGTAGTGCGCCAGCACGGCCGAGTAGAGCGCAATGTTGTCGAGCACGTAGGTCGGAGGCGTCTTTTGCTTCAGCGACGTGAATTCGCGCTCCAAACGGCCGTGAAATTCGGCCACGCGCCACGGCAATGTCCCTTCCGTGCGCACGACGGACACGCCGAACTTCTGCACGGCGCGGTCGTACTCGCGCGGCAGTTCGTTGAACGGGAAGTCGCCGTACTTGCCGCTGTCGAGATCCAGGAAATGATTTGGCGGCTCGTCATCCCAGCCGACGTTTCGCCACAGGTCCGGATCGACCGCCCGTTCGACGATGAAGGCGCGGCGGCTTTCAAAGAACGGCCTGAGCTCGGCCGGCAGCAGCGCGATCATGCGATCGGCGATGAAGCGGTGCGCTTCAAACCCCCACCCCAGCGTGGCAGCGGGCAGGGCGATCAGAACGGCGAGTACCAAGGCGGCGCGGCGCATGCAGCTATCTTACCGAAGCTTCACGGCCGACCAGCCGTACGAGCCCGCATTCGCATATCGATAGTCGTTCAACCACACGCCCTGCGCATCCGCCTGCACGAACGGGAATCGCGACCAGCCCAGGAACGCGCGCGCACGGGGGGCCTGCAGAAGAGATTCAGCGCCGGGCGCGTCCAACCCTTTCTGCATGCCGAAACCCGCCGGACGAAAATGCGGAGCCGGCTGGAACCAGAGGTTGCCCTTCTCGTAGCGAGCACCATCGTCGATCACTACTTCGCGATGGAAGGGATTGGCGATCACCGGCGTCACCATGAACCGCGTGTCCGCCGGACGCCCCGCTCGGGCCAGCCCCTGCGCCACTTCGTGCCGCGCCCACACGTTCGATCCCAGCATGATCAGCACATACGTCGCCGCCACCGCGAGCCCCAGTCTCGCGGTGCGCGGGTTCGTCTTCGCCAGCCACCACCCCAGGCCGAGCGACAGGTACAACCAGGGATCGACGATGTAGAGGGCATCGCCGTAGAACCAGCGCTCTGAAAACGGCATGAGCAGCCGCACGCCGTAGCTGTTCGTAAAGTCCATGAACACGTGCAGCAGCACACCGGCGTACGACATCCACAGGATCTCGAGCGGCCTCACGCGATCGCCGGGCGACGCCTTCGCGCGCACGCGATCGTAGAGCAGCATCGCGGCCGTCAGCACGATCGGGCGGAAGCGGCGGGCCGCGTAGCGACTGAACGTCGGCGGACGTCGA
>CAZBYY010000413.1:0-2822 GCA_964495855.1 uncultured Acidobacterium sp.
GCGGCTGATCCACCAGGCGAGCTGGACCCTCGCCAACGCCACTGGGCGACCGAAGGCACCGCAGACCTCGATCGAGCAATAAAGCGGATCACTGCACCGAGTACCGGGTCAGCGTGAAACGGGCGGCGCCGCCCTGCACGTTGACCCCGTGGCCGAACGAACACCCGCCACCGAACGTGAGCCCGAGCCTTGTCACGTTCAGCAGTGCACGCGCAAAGTAGTACTTGGTCTGTCCGCTCAAGTTGCCGAACTGCCCGTTCACGTTCGACCGACAGCGTGCTCGCCGTGTAGAGGTAGTTCATCGAGCTCGACGACACCGGCGGAAAATCAAACACGAGGTTCGGACCGTCGTTGCGCAATTCGTACGGCTGCGGCTCGCTGATCGTCTGCCACGCGTCGCTCTGGAGCGAGACGGTGAGCGGCGTCGGCGGCTTCGACGGTTCGGTTGGAGTGCCCGAGCACGCCGCCATCAAAGCCGCCGCCGCGACCGTCAACTGAAGACGCATCCCGCAATCTCCACGGCCATCACCCTAGAATGTCGCAATGGTGTTCATCGGTGCGCCGGTGCCGCCGGTCACCGGCAGCGGGTTGATGGTGATCATGAACGTCCAGCGCTTCAGCTTTGCAGCCAGTTCCGCCACCGCTTCGAGATCCTGGTTGTCGAGGATATTCACGCCCAGCGCGGTAATCAACAGCGTGTGCACCGGTAGTGCCACGCCCTCGACCAGTGACGGCGTGACCTCTGACGCTGCGTCGCTGCCGACGATGGCCACGCCTCTCGCCTTGATGAACGGAATGATCGACGCGTGGAAGCCGGCGGCACTGCGCCCGACGTTCCACGGCCCCATCTTCTCGCGCCTCGCCCAGCGCCCGGTCCGCAGCAAGATCACGTCGCCGCTCTGGATCGTCACGCCCGACATCTTCTCCCACGCTTCCACATCCTCCTGATATACCGCCGTGCCGGGTTCCAGATACGGCACGCCCTTCAGGCGCGGGATGTCGAGCAGCACCGCGCGCGTGATCAGGCCATTCTTCAAGTTGTCGATGCCCAGCTTGGTGCAGCCTTTCTCGGTATTCACCACCGCGCGCGCGTAGCCGTTATACGTCTGGTCCTTGTAGAGGATGTGGCACAACGCGTCCATGTGACTGTGCGCGTAGCCGTGATACGACACCGCGTAGCGATCCATGTTGAAGCCCTGCAACATGGTGTGCTCGAACGGACTGTTGTTGTCTTCGGCCTTGTCGGTGATTGGGTTGTGCACGAGCGACACCGTTTGCCCGGTCTTCGCGAGCGCCAGGGCCTGCGTCCGTTTCGCCGCAGTGATGAGGTTGACCGAACCGAGTTGATCCTCCCCGCCCCAGCGCCCCCAATTCTTCACTTGCTGAAAGAGCCGGTCGAATTCCTCCGCGTTCACCGGGGACCGCAGCGCAGCCGGCGTCTGCGCGAACACGGTGAAGCCGAATGCAATCATGGCGACGACGAACGCGGCGGTAAGGGATTGGCGCATGGCGCGGCATCATACAATGCCTCGATGGCCACCCTGGCAGCCACCGACCTGCGTCCGCGGCGGCTGGTCATTGAGCACCTGCAGCTCACGATCGAGGGGCGCGCGCTGGAGGACGTGCAGCTCGGCGGTTGGGTGTATGGGCCTGAGCTCGGCACGGCACCGGCGATCCTCATCGTCGGCGGCATTACCGCATCCTCGTTTCCCTTTGGCGACGGCCGGGACGGCGACGACGCACGCGCGGCGTGGTGGCCGGCGTTGTGTGCGGAGGACCTGGTCGATCCCGCAAAGCACACGGTGCTCTGCCCGTCGTGGCCGGGGAACGGATCGACGTGGAAAGGCTTCGACGATCCGCAGACGTCAGCGGCGATTTCGGTCGCGGGACTATCTGACCTCGTGGCCGCGTGGCTCGATGGCTGCGCCTGCACTGTACCGGTGACGTGGATCGGCGCCAGCCTCGGCGGCATGGTCGGCGTGATGTTCGCGTCGCGCCACGCCGAGCGCTGCGCGAAGTTGATCACCATCTCCGCGGGCTTGCGTCCCGACGGATGGGGCACGGCGACGCGACACCTGCAACGCGAGGTCGTCCGCGACGGCCTGCGCAACGGCGACGTCGCCACCGGCATGATGCGCGCGCGGCAGCTCGGCATGCTCACCTATCGCGGACGCGACGAGCTCGACACGCGATTCGGCAAGCTGTTGCCGCATCTCGAACGGCCGCCGGTCGCCGAGTATCTCGATCATCACGGCCGCCGCTTCGCAGAGCGATTCCCGGTCAAGACCTTCCTGTTGCTGAGTGAGGCGATCGATCGCGCGTCGATTGGCGATGATGCGGCGGTGCGAGAGGCGTGCGCACGCGTCACCGCCGAGACGATCGTCGTTGGCGTGCCTGGCGACATGTTGTTCCCCTGGGCGCTGCAGGTCGAATTGCATCGCGCGCTGCAGGCAGCCGGCGCGGACTCGTCGCTATGGAAGCTGGAATCGCTGTACGGCCACGACGCGTTCCTCGCGGATCAGGATCGACTCGCGGACCTGCTGCGCGGCGCCGGCGCGTTCGGCCGCCCGTTGAAGTCGGGACCGAGTCCGCGATTCGAAGGCGTCGGCGAAGAACCGGTGCGCGAGATCCGTATCGGCCTCGTCGGCTGCGGCACCGTCGGGCGCGGCCTGCTCGAAATGATCGATCGGCAGAACGGTGCCATCGCGGATCGATACGGCGTCAGGTTTCGCGTGTCACGTATCGCGGTCCGCGACGTGGCGAAGGATCGCGGCCCAAGGGCCGCGGGCATTCCGCTCACGGATCGCCCACTCGACCTCGTG
>CAZBYY010000414.1:0-2792 GCA_964495855.1 uncultured Acidobacterium sp.
CAATGCCCATCGCCTTCTGGATCGCGACGGTCGCCGCAAAGGCCGGCAGCGCAGCGAGGGTCATCGCGGGCGCCTTCTCGCTGTAGTAGTGACCGTCGATCAAGGCTCGATCGCCGGTGTACGACACGTAGTCGTCGATCTTGAGGGTGTGCTTGAGGACGATGGCGTGAAGTTCGGCGAGGCGGGCGCCCTGATTCCAGCCGTCGCTGTGATTGAAGTAAGAGAAGGGAACGAACAGGGCAACGAACAGCAGCGCGTAGCGCACGGGCCGAGCTTTTATATCATGCTCATCCGCGCAGGAACAGGCCGATCGTCAACGCGACGCCGAGCACGATGATCGCGATGCGCAGCGGCCGCTCCCTGACGCGCGGCAGCAACGCCACGCCGAGCCACCCGCCAAGCATGCTGCCCACCCCGAGGGTCGCCGCCTCCCTCCAGTGCACGTTCGTCGTGACCAGGAAGATGATGAACGCGGACGCGTTCATGGCCATGGCAAGCACGTTCTTCGTTCCCGCAGCGCGATGCACGGGCATGCCCGCGATCGTGAGGACCGCGAGCATCAGGAAGCCGATGCCGCCGCCGAAATAGCCGCCGTAGATTGCGATCAGGAACTGGGCGATCGCCGCGGTGCGCGCGCCGAGCGCCGCCGGGGCGCCGGTCGACTTGCGGAGGAACGACCCCCAGAAGAACACGGCGGTGGCAAACAGCACGAGCCACGGCACGAGGCGGGCGAAGAACGTTGGCGGCGTCGCGATCAGCAGCAATCCGCCCACCAGACCGCCGGCGACGCTGATGATCGTCAGCGCCTTGAGCGACAGGCCTTCGATGCCGCCCGCCATGCGGCTGCCGACGTAAGCGGTCGTGATCAGCCCTGGGAACAATGCCAGCGTCGAGGTGATGTTCGCATCGCGCGGGTTCAATCCTGCGAAGACGAGCGTGCCGAGCGTGACGAACGATCCGCCACCCGCGAGCGCGTTTTGTGCGCCCGCAAACAAGCCGGCGAGGAAGATGAGGGGGACAGTTGGCAATGGAGAGTGGACGGTTGACAGTTTAGTTCGAAGTTGCCAGTTCAGTTTGGAATGGGCAGTTGGAGTTGGTGGCGACTCGCGCGAGGGAGTGCCGGGGGCGGGAATCGAACCCGCACGAGGGGGTTACCCTCTCAGGATTTTAAGTCCTGTGTGTCTGCCAGTTTCACCACCCCGGCCAACTTGACACCTGCAGTTGACAGCTGGCGGTTCACCATTGCCATTTGAATTGGTGACTGAACTGGACACTGCCAACTCAACTGCCAACGGTCAACTGGCAGACTGCCAACTGTCAGCTCAGTGCACTAACGTCGACACCTTCGGTCCGCCCATCACGCGCGAGATCATGTCCGTGAGGCGATGCTCGTCGATCGTGAACGGCCCGGCGCTGACGGTGCCGAGCTGCATCTCGATGTGCACGAGGACGCCGCCCGGCGTGGGGCTCACGATCCAGCTGAAGCCGCGCAGCGTGATCGGCGGCGGCTCGCCCGCCGGATCGTTGCTGCGCTGCAGCGCGAGCAGCATGCCTTCGAGCAGCGTCTTCACGTCCGCGTCCGTCCACGCCTGCGCGTCGGACTCCACGCCGCCCACGCGCTCGGTGCGCGCATCGTGACGGCCCCTCACCCACACATCGACATCAATCATCGTTTACTCATTCTTCCAGTTCGGCGCCCGCTTTTCCAGCCACGCCGTGATGCCTTCGGTGGCATCCTGCGTCTCGAGCAGGCCCGCGAGGTAGTCCCGCTCGGCTCGGTCGAGGGCCGGTTCGGCCTGCGCCCGCAACGTCAAGCGCGATGCCGTGACCGCATGCGACAACGCCACCGCGGACGACTTCGCCAGATGCGTGTCGAAATATCCCGCGGCCGCTTCGAGCAGATCGCTTTGCGGCGCGACCATCGATACCAGTCCCGCCTCGTGCCAGTAATTGGCGTCGTGAATGTGGCCGGTGACGATGGCACGGGTGGCGCGGGAGGCGCCGACGCGAAGCGGCAGGATCGCGGCGGCGGCTGGCGCAAAGGCGGCCAGCCGGATCTCCGGCAATCCGAACGTCGCGGCATCTGTCGCAAGGATGTCGTCGCACGCGAGGGCCAGCTCGAACCCGCCGCCGAGGCAGCGGCCTTCAACCAACGCCGCGGTCGGCATCGGCAGTGCGAGCACGCGCTTGATGATGCGATGCGTCTCCGGCAGAACGGTGCGCATCGGCTCCGGCAGGTGTTCCTGGATGCGGGCGCCGTACGAGAATTCACCGCCGGTGCCTTCGAAGGTCACCCACTTGACGCCGCGCTGCGATTCGACCGCGTGGAGCTGCTGGCCAAGTTCACGGATCAGGTCGAGCGACAGCAGGTTGCCGCGACCGCCGCCGAGCAGGATGCGCTGCCACGCGCCGTTGCGCATCGACACGACTTCAACGAGCGCGCTCATGCCAGCACCGCCGGATCTGTCGAGGGCGCGTCGCACGCAAACCCGCGGCACACGAACGCCGTCGCTTTCCCGTCGATCATTGTCATGTCTGCAATCCAGGGCATGTGCGCGGCCAGGGCCGATTGTGTGTCCGGGTTTACGAGCGTCATCACCGCGAACGGCCGATAGCGCCGGTTGGCAGCCGCCCACATACTACGCGTATCCGCTGCTTCGGCGCGGCCAATAATGACGATCTGCTCTGATGGGGCAATCGCGGTGGACAGGGCGGCGGCCATCAGTGGGACCGCGCGGCCCATGTCTTCGAGCCGCGCGCCGAAGGATGCCATCGCATCATCCGCGCGCTCA
>CAZBYY010000415.1:0-2787 GCA_964495855.1 uncultured Acidobacterium sp.
GCGCTTGCCGAGCAGGTTCTGGCGGAACCGGCCCTGCTTGCCCTTGAGCATGTCGCTCAACGACTTGAGCGGACGGTTGTTGGCGCCGCGCAGCACGCGGCCGCGGCGGCCGTTGTCGAACAGCGCGTCCACCGCTTCCTGCAGCATGCGCTTTCCGTTGCGGATGATGACGTCCGGCGCCTTGAGCTCCATCAGCTTCTTCAACCGGTTGTTGCGGTTGATGACGCGGCGATAGAGGTCGTTCAGGTCCGAGGTCGCGAACCGGCCGCCATCGAGCGGCACGAGCGGACGCAGCTCGGGCGGGATCACCGGGACGACGTCCAGGATCATCCACTCGGGCTTGTTGCTCGACTTGCGGAACGCGTCAACGACCTTCAGACGCTTGGCGCACTTCAGCTTCTTCTGGGCCGACGTCTCGGCGCGCATCTTCTCGCGCAGCTCGTTGGCCAGCTTGTCGACCTGCACGCGGCGCAGCAGTTCCTTGATCGCTTCCGCGCCCATCTGCGCCTTGAACTTCGAGTAGCCGTACTCCTCCCGCGCCTTGCGGAACTGGTCCTCGGTGAGCAGCTGGTTCTGCACCAGCTTGGTCTCACCCGGATCCACCACCACGTAGGCTTCGAAGTAGAGCACGCGCTCGAGGTCGCGCAGCGAGATGTCGAGCAGGTGACCGATGCGGCTCGGCAGCCCCTTGAAGAACCACACGTGGCTCACGGGGGTCGCCAGCTTGATGTGGCCGAGACGCTCGCGGCGAACCTTCGCCTGCGTCACTTCCACGCCGCACTTGTCGCAGATCACGCCACGGTGCTTCATGCGCTTGTACTTGCCGCACAAGCACTCCCAGTCGGTGATCGGCCCGAAGATCTTGGCGCAGAACAAGCCATCGCGTTCCGGCTTGAACGTGCGGTAGTTGATCGTCTCGGGCTTGGTGACTTCACCGAACGACCACTGCTCGATCTTCTCGGGCGACGCGAGGCTGATACGAATCGCGTCGAAGTCCGCCCGAAGAGCCGTCTTGGTGTCGGTAAAGCTCGGTCGCAGATTCATTATTGACCCTCCAACACCGGCTCAGCCGGCGCTTCCGGTGCCGCTTCGTCGAGCTCGGCCGGCTGGCGACGCGTCGACACCAGTTCGACGTCGAGGCACAGCGACTGCAGCTCGCGAATCAACACGTTGAACGACTCCGGCAGCCCGGCCGTGAAGGACGCGTCGCCCTTCACGATTGACTCGTAAATCTTCGCGCGGCCGATCACATCGTCCGACTTCGCGGTGAGCAGTTCCTGCAGGATGTGCGCGGCGCCATATGCTTCGAGCGCCCACACTTCCATTTCGCCGAAACGCTGGCCGCCGAACTGGGCCTTGCCGCCGAGCGGCTGCTGCGTGATCAGCGAGTACGGTCCGATCGACCGCGCGTGGATCTTGTCGTCGACGAGGTGCGACAGCTTGAGCATGTAGATGTAGCCGACGGTGACCTGCTGCTCGAAGGGCATACCGGTCATGCCGTCGAACAGCCGCGTCTTGCCGCCTTCCTGCTCCAGGCCCGCCTTGTCGAGCCAGCCGACGATTTCCTTTTCCGTCGCGCCGTCGAACACCGGCGTCGCGAAATACAGGCCGAGCGCATGCGCCGCCCACCCGAGGTGCGTCTCGAGGATCTGGCCAACGTTCATACGCGACGGCACGCCCAGCGGATTCAGCACGATCTCCACCGGCGTTCCATCCGGCAGGTACGGCATATCCTCTTCGGGCAGGATGCGCGCGATGACGCCCTTGTTACCGTGACGACCGGCCATCTTGTCGCCGACCGACAGCTTGCGCTTCATCGCCACGTAGACCTTGACGAGCTTGATCACGCCCGGCGGCAGTTCGTCGCCGCGGCGGATCTTGTCCTTCCGCTCCTCGGCGGCCTGCTTCTCGACCTCGACCTGGCGGGCGGCACGTTCTTCCACCATCCGCAGATCGGGTTCGAGCGCCGCGTCGTCGGTCTGGATCTTCGCGCGGACGAGCGAGAGGAACGGCACGTTGGCCATCGCCTCCATCGTCAGCTGGTCGCCCTTCTTCAGCAGGCGCTCGCGGCCGAACTCGTCGAACAGGTCGGCGCGCAGGATCTGGCCCTGCAGCATGTTGACGACGCGCTTCTTCGTCTCTTCATGAAGGATGCGAACCTCGTCTTCGAGGTTCTTGTCGATCATGTCGAGCTCGTCCTGCTCGATCGCCTTGGCGCGGTCGTCCTTCTCGATGCCCTTGCGCGAGAAGATCTTGACGCCGACGATGATGCCCTCGATGCCCGGCGGGCAGATCAGCGAGGCATCGCGCACGTCGCCGGCCTTTTCGCCGAAGATCGCGCGGAGCAGTTTCTCTTCCGGCGTCAGCTGCGTCTCGCCCTTCGGCGTGACCTTGCCGACCAGGATGTCGCCCGGCTTCACCGACGCGCCGATGCGGATGATGCCGCTGTCGTCGAGATCGCGCAGGTAGCCTTCCGACACGTTCGGGATGTCGCGCGTGATTTCTTCCGGACCCAGCTTGGTGTCCCGCGCTTCGATCTCGAACTCCTCGATGTGGATCGAGGTGTAGTAGTCCTCGCGAACGAGCTTCTCGCTGACGAGAATCGCGTCCTCGAAGTTGTAGCCGCGCCACGGCATGAACGACACGAGCACGTTGCGGCCGAGCGCAAGCTCGCCCAGTTCCGTGCACGGTCCGTCCGCCAGGACCTGACCCTTCTGCACCCGCTGCCCCACTCGCACGATCGGCTTCTGGTTGATGCAGGTGTTCTGGTTCGACCGCTTGAACTTG
>CAZBYY010000416.1:0-2785 GCA_964495855.1 uncultured Acidobacterium sp.
AATGCGGCCAGAAGTTCTTCGGCGCATCAAGCATCCTCCAGCACCGCATCCGCGGCGATTGCGCGAACGCCGAGGGTAGCGGCACCAGGAAGAGCAGAACGAAGAGGAATCGCGTCGCGGTCATGTCACGACTCTACCGCCGATCAGTCGAGCGCGGGAAACTCGTGCGCGCCGTCAGGACCGATCGGCAGTGGCTTGATCCACACGGCCGCGGACACCGGGAGCGGCCCATAGAGGTGTGGGAAGAGGTCGCCGCCGCGCGAGGGCTCCCAGCGCAGCGCAGTGCCGGCGACGGCGTCGACTCGCACCGCGACGAGCAGCAGATCGTCGACGCCGGCGAAATGCTTCGCAGCGGTCTCGCGCACCTGGCCCGCCGTTGAAAAGTGGATGAAGCCGTCGTGCTGATCCACCGGTGAGCCAGCGAACTGCCCCGCGGCCTCGGCATCGCGCCAAAGAGCGCGGGGGACGATCTTGTAAATGAAAGCCGGTGGTATGGCGGCGTTGCTCGGCACGGCAGCCATTGCAGTCCTGTGCACCGAGGATACAACCGATGCCCGGTTCGAGTAGGGCGAGACTGAACAAAGCCGTAACTCGACTGTGCGATAAATGATCATTGATTACGCCAGTCGGCGGTGAGGTGCGTGCCGTTGGTCTCAAGAAATAAGTAGCAACTGTCTATTTGTCTTATGTTTAAGGCATATATCCCTTCGGCGTTGAAGCTACGGCACGGACCGTGCTAGACACATCGCAAATGACTTCAAAAGCGTCTGATGTCATTTGGTGTCATATTGACCACATAGGAGCTCGCCGGTGATGTTTGGCCGCCGAGCGTCGGACCAGGCCACGATCGCGTCGCTGCCCGTGGCGGCTCGTGCGTACGTGGTTCTCGTTGTCGCTGCCGGGGCTGTGAGCCTCTCGGTCGCCGCGCTCAACCTGCACCCTGAAAGTCTCGCGCTGTCGTTGACCTTGCTCGCGCTCGCGGTCGCGACATCGGCCGCCAAGATCGAGTTGCCGCTTGGACGCAGCCAGTCCAATCTCTCGCTCTCCCAAGCGGTCACATTCTGGGCGCTCTTCGCGCTTGGGCCTGCGCCGACGACGTGGGTGGCGGCCATCAGCGCGCTGGCGCAGTGCACGCTGCGCGCCGGCTCAGGCAATCCGCTGCATCGCGTGCTCTTCAGCATTGCGACGTTGACGCTGACGGTTGCCGTCTCGGGACTGCCGCTCGAGTGGCTCCTCGGGCCAGGCGTGCCCAGCGTTCCCACGCTGGTGCGAGCGGCGGCGGTCGTTGCGCCTTTGTACTTCTTCGTCAACACCGCGCTGGTCGCCGGTGCGATCGCGCTTTCGACGCGGCAGCCGGTCACGCGCGTGTGGCATCGCAACTTCCTGTGGAGCGCGCCCAGTTACCTCGTTGGCGCGACACTCGCGGTGGCGGCGGTGCTTGCGTGGGACCGCGGCCTGGTCGGCTGGCTGGCGCTGCTCGCCGCGCCGCTCTATCTCGTGTTCCGCAGCTACCACACGGTGGTGTCGCGTTTGCGCGAAGAGCAGGACCAGACCCACCGCGCGATGGAGGTGCAGCTGGCGACGATCGAAGCCCTCGCGCTGGCGATCGAGGCGAAGGCCGGCTGCACGCCCGCGCATGTGAAGTCGATCCAGCAGTACGCCGCGATGCTCGCCGAAGCGGCCGGGCTGTCCGACGCGGATGTGCAGGGCGTCCGCACGGCAGCGTTGCTCCACGACGTCGGCAACATGGCGGTGCCCGAACACATTCTCGCCAAGCCGGACGCGCTCACGCCGGAAGAATTCGAGCGCGTCAAGATTCACCCGCGCGTCGGCGCGGAGATCCTGCGCGACGTGCCGTTTGGCGCGCCGGTGTGTGATCTCGTGCTGTGCCATCACGAGCGCTGGGACGGCCTCGGCTATCCGGCCGGCCTGCGGGGTGACGCGATTCCGATCGGCGCGCGCATCCTCTCCATTGCGGATTGCTACAGCACGCTGCAGAGCGATCGTCCATACCGCCCGGCTCGCAGCGCGAGCGAAGCGATCGCCGTGCTGCGGGACGGCGCAGGAAAAGCCTTCGATCCGACGCTCGTCGACCTGTTGATCGCGCGCGTGACGATGCCGGCGCCGGTGACGGCCGATGTCGTGGCGAGCCTCGTCCCGGCCAGCGGCACGCACGTCGCGCTGGACGATATCGTTGGTGCGCATCGCGAGGAGCAGATCCTCTACGAGATCGCGCAGGCCCTCGGCGCGAGCCTCGAGATCTCAAACGCGATGGCACTGATCCAGCAGAAGGTGAGCCGGCTTGTGCCGTTCGTCAGCTGCGCGTTGTTCCTGGGCGACGACGACAGGGGCTACGAGTGTCGGTACGCGCACGGTCCCGGCACCGAGGCGCTGCTCGCATGGACGCCGCGGTCGTGGAGCGACCTCTCATTGCGCATTCCGCCCTGCGCCGATGGCCGCGAGGCGCATGGTCACGACCTCGCCGCACTGCTGCCGTGCCGACTCAGCTTCGACGGCCAGCCGATCGGCAGCCTTGTGCTGTATCACACGACGGCCGGCGTGTTCACAGACGAGCACCGACGCATCCTCGGCCGCGTCAGCGAGCAGGCGGCCGCCGTGATTCACAACTCGACGCGTTTCGAACGCACCAAGGAGGAATCGGACGACTACTCGGGGACCTGGTCGCCCCTGACGCCGTTGGGCCGGATCGGATATCCGAAGGACATCGCCCGGTCGGTGGTCTTCCTCGCCAGCGACGAAGCGGACTTCGTCACCGGACAAACCC
>CAZBYY010000417.1:0-2759 GCA_964495855.1 uncultured Acidobacterium sp.
ATCCGGTCGGGTGACGGCGCGAAGACCAGCTGGCCGGTGGTGCCGTCGAGGACGACCGGCGTGCCGGCGACGACACGGACCGAAGCGTCGTGCAGGCCGACGATGGCCGGGACCTTCAGCGATCGCGCCAGGATCGCGGTGTGGTAGGTGCGGCTGCCCGCATCGGTGGCAAAGCCCTGGACGCGAGACCAGTCGAGTTGCGCGGCGACCGATGCGGTGAGCTCGTCGGCGATCAGCACCGACGGTCCATCGATCTGGCTGAGCAGCTCGCGCGGTCCGCGGGCACCGTGGCGCAGGTTCATCCGCAAGCGGCCGGCCACGTCGGCGACGTCGTTCTCGCGCTCGCGCAAATAGGGGTCTTCCATCGCCGAGAAGAGCTGATACAACCCTTCGTAGGCGCGATGGACCGCCCAGGCCGCATTGACGCGTTCGGTCCGGATGATTTCCTCCGCGCGTCCGATGAGCATCGGATCATCCAGCATGAGGATCTGCGCGTCGAACAGGGCCGCGAGCTCGCTGCCCTTTCCGCCGGCGACCCTGGCGCGGATGTCCTGGAGCTGCCGCCGCGACTCGTCGCGCGCGCCGAGCAGGGCCTTCACTTCGCGTTCGACGCGGTCGCCGGGAATCGGAAACCGCATCACCTCGGTGCGCTGCGTGAGCACGACCGCGCGCCCGACGACGACACCTGGCGAGACGCCGATGCCGCTCAGGCGTTCCACAACTCTTCTCCGAATCCGCCATCGACCAGGCGGCAGAGTGCGTCGACGGCCGCGGCCTCGTCGGCGCCGTCAGCGGAAATCAGGATCGTGGTCCCGGCCGGCGCGGCGAGCAGGAGGATGCCCATGATGCTCTTGCCATCCATGGTCTTGCCGTCGCGCGAGACGCGAATCTGGGAATCGAACTTGGTCGCGGTGTGTACGAACTTCGCGGCCGCGCGCGCATGCAGGCCGAGGCGATTGCGAATCACGACCGGCCGGCTCGTCATGATTCGCTCTTGCCCGTGGCCGCCGGGTCGTCTCCGGAGAGCAGGTCCGACGCGACCCAGATGGCATTCTTGCCGTGCTCGCGCAGTGCCCGGGCCACGTCGATCAGCGACGCGGCGTCCTTCATGCCCGCGGCCTTGATCAGCATCGGCAAATTGACGCCGGTGACGATCTCGACTTTGTCCCGTTCGAGGAAGGTAATGCCGAGATTGGTGGGCGTGCCGCCGAACATGTCCGTCATCAACAGCACGCCGCCGGGCTGGCGCACTTTCTCGATCGCGGCGCCGATCTCCTCGCGCGCATCCTGGACGTCCTCGTGCCAGCCGATCGACACGGCAAAGAAGTTCGGCAGGTCGCCGACGATGGTCTCGGCCGCGTTCACCAGCTCGGTGGCGAGCTGCCCGTGGGTCACGACGACGACGCCGATCATCGCGCCTTCACCAGGTCTCGATGCGAGACCTTGATCGACACGCCCTTGAGGCCGGCGAGTTCGCGCTTCAGCGCTTCGGCGACATACACCGAGCGATGCTTGCCGCCCGTGCACCCGATCGCGATCGTCAAGTAGCTCTTCCCTTCCTGCACATACAGCGGCACCATCCACCGCAGCAGCGCCGTCAGCTTCTTGATCGCGCCGCGCGCGATCGGTTGACGCCGGATGTAGGCCGCAACGGCCGGATCCTTGCCGGTCAACGGCCGCAACGTCGGCACCCAATGCGGATTCTTCAGGAATCGCACGTCGAACATCAAATCGGCTTCGGCCGGCGGACCGTTCTGGAATCCGAAGCTGAGCAGGGTGAGCACGAGCTTTGATGCCTGCTTGTGGCCGCTCACCAGTTCGCGCAGCTGTTGCCGCAGTTCGTGGACGTTCAGCTTGGAGGTGTCGACGACCTTGTCCGCCATCAGGCGAATGGCGTGAAGCGAGGCGCGCTCTTCAGCCAGGCCTTCGGTAATCGGGCGGTCCGGCGCGAGCGGGTGCGGACGGCGCGTCTCGCTGAAGCGACGCACGAGCTCGGCATGTCCCGCTTCGAGGAAGATCAGCCGCGACGACACATGACGGTTTGTGCGCAGCCGCCGGTAGACGCGCGGAAAATCGCTGACGAATCGCGGTTCGCGAATGTCCATGACGACGGCGACGCGATTGTGTTCCGTCTGGCGCTCGGCGAGTTCGGCCATGACCGGCAGCAGCGACACGGGCAGGTTGTCGACGCAGTAGTAGCCCAGGTCTTCGAGCGCGCGGATCGCCTGTGACTTGCCCGATCCGGAGAGTCCGGTCAACACGATGAAGCGCGCCCAATTCACGGGCCGGGCCTTGCTCATGGCAACCCTCCCGGCTCCAGTTCATCGTCTTCTTCAGCCGTGCCGTGCGGCAGCTGAAGCTGCGACGATCGTTCGAGCGACGCATCGAGCCGCGCGACCAGTTCGCGCGCGGCATGAATGCCGCGCATGCGCAGCAGCTGATTGCGCGCGGCGACCTCCACGAGGATCGCGAGGTTGCGTCCGGGCCCCACCGGCATGCGGATGAGCGGCACCTTCAGGCCGATCAGGTCGAAGACCGCTTCGTCCAGGCCGAGGCGATCGTACTCGAGCCCAGGGTCCCACCGATCGAGCTGCACGACCAACTCGATGCGCTTGGAGGTGCGCGTCGAGGCGACGCCGAACAGGTCGCGAATATTGATCAAGCCGAGGCCGCGCACTTCCATGTGGTGGCGCGTGAGCTCGGGACAGGCGCCGATCACGATCGACTCTGATCGGCGGCGGATCTCCACCGTGTCGTCC
>CAZBYY010000418.1:0-2748 GCA_964495855.1 uncultured Acidobacterium sp.
CCACGCCGGAAGATCGCGCCCGTCGTCGCAAGGAAGACAAGAGCATCCTCGATGCGTTGACGGCGTCGGTGAGCCGCTTGAAGGCGCAGGTCGGCGCGTCCGATCGGGCGCGCCTGACGGACTACCTCGAGAACATTCGCGAAGTCGAGCGCCGCATCCAGAAGACCGAGGCCTACAATGCGAGCGGCGAGCCGCGGCAGTTGCCGTCGGCGCCGATCGGCGTGCCCGACTCGTACACCGAGCACGCGCAGATCATGTTCGACCTGCAGGTGCTGGCGCTGGCCTCGGAAATCACCCGCGTGTTCTCGTTCAAGATGTCGCGCGACGTGTCGAATCGCGTCTACCCGGAAACGGGCGTGACGCAGGGGTTCCACAACGCTTCGCACCACAACGAGCGCGAGGATCGGATCCGCGAGTTCAACAAGATCAACAAGTACCACGTCAGCCTGTTGCCGTACTTCTTCGAGAAGCTGAAGGCGACGCCCGACGGCGACGGCGGCTCGCTGCTCGACAATTCGCTCGTGATCTACGGCTCGCCGATGGGCAACCCGAACCTGCACAATCACAAGCGTTGCCCGCTCTTCATGATGGGCAAGGCCGGCGGCGCGCTGCGCGGCGGACTCCACCTGCGCGCGACCAACGGCACGCCGATGGCGAACGCATTCCTGTTCGCCCTGCATGGGATCGGGTTCGACGACGTGAAGAGCTTCGGTGACAGCAATGGCGTGTTCGATCTCAACACGGCGACGCCGGTGACGGCGGCCTGAGGGTGACATCCATGGAGAGGATCATGTTGCGACGATTCGCGATCGCCCTTGCAGGGGCAGTAACGCTGGCGACGATTGGCAGTGTGCGTGCTGCCGATACCGCGCTGCCGGATGCGGCGCAGGCCGGCAACCAGGCGGCAGTGGTCGCGCTCATCAAGCAGGGCGCCGACGTCAATGCGACCCAGGGCGACGCGGTCACCGCACTGCACTGGGCGGCACGGCGCGGAGACGCGGCGATGACGCGCACGCTCCTCGTGGCCGGCGCCAACGTGCGCGCCACGACGCGCCTGGCGGCCTACACCGCGCTGCACCTGGCGGCCGAGCGCGGCAGCGCCGACGTAATCGCCGCGCTGGTGAAGGGCGGCGCTGATGCCAACGCCCGCACGACGACGGGCGCAACGCCGTTGATGTTCGCGGCCGGGTCGGGTGACGTGGCGAGCGTGCAGGCATTGATCGACGCCGGCGCCGATATGAATGCCGCCGAGTCGTACGTCGGCCAGACACCGATGATCTATGCGGCAGCCGCCGACCGGCTCGCGGTCGTGAAATTGCTGCTCGCGCGCGGTGCCGATCCCAACAAGGCCACGAAGGTCGTCGACCTCGCGGCGCTCAGCAAGAATGGCGAGAATCCGGAGGGCCGGAACCTCGTTGAGAAGAAGGGCGCCAAGCCCGCGGCACCGCGCCCCGGTCGTGTGCCGGTCGCGGGCGTCGAACGCCAGTACATGTTCAACGAGCAGGTGCAGTCGCAGGGCGGCATGACGCCGCTGCACTACGCCGCGCGCCAGGGGTTTGCCGACGTGGCGATGGCGCTGCTCGATGCCGGCGTGCCGGTGGATCAGCGCAAGGCCGACGGCGCCACGCCGCTGCTGATTGCCACGGTCAACGGGCAGTTCGATCTCGCGCTGCAGTTGCTCGATCGCCATGCGGATCCGAACGCGGTCGCGGAGAACGGCGCCGCGCCGCTCTATGCCACCGTCAACCTGCAGTGGGCGCCTCGCGCCGGTTACCCCCAGCCGCACGCCCAACTGAATCAGCACGTCAGCTACCTCGAATACATGCAGCGCCTGCTCGAGAAGGGCGCCGATCCGAACATGCGCCTGCGCAAAAAGGTCTGGTACACCGGCTACAACTTCGATCAGTCCGGCGTTGACGAAGTTGGCGCAACCGCGTTCTGGCGCGCGGCCTACGGCGCCGACGTCGAAGCGATGCAACTGCTGTTGAAGTACGGTGCCGATCCGACGTTGTCGACGGTGAAGCCGCCAGAGCGTCCTGAAGTCGGCGATGCCGGCCGCCGTGAGATGAAAGACGTCTCAGGTGTACCGCCGATCCCGACCGGCGGTCCCGGCGTGCCGCCGCTGCTGGCTGCCGCTGGTGTCGGCTACGGCGAAGGCTTCGCCGGCAACTCCCATCGCTTTGCGCCGATCGGCCAGCTGGCCGCTGTGAAGTTCCTCGTCGAGGTCGTCGGCGCTGACGTCAACGCCCGCGATCACGAGGGCAACACCGCGATGCATCACGCGGCGTCGCGCGGCGATGTCGAGATGCTGAAGTATCTCGTGTCGAAGGGCGCCGATCCCAAGCTGGTGAATCGCGAAGGCGAGACGACGCTGGACATGGCCAATGGGCCGGTGCAGCGCGTGCAGCCGTGGCCGGAGGCGATCGCGTATCTCGCGTCGCTCGGCGTCGTCAACAACGGCCGCTGCCTCTCCTGCTGATCGCACGCGGCCAGCTCACGTCACGCTCGAAAACACAGAAGGCCGGGATTGCGATCCCGGCCTTTCGTCCGTACAGCGGTCGTACTGCCCGTCAGACGGGCTCTTCCTCGCCGAGGTGGATCTGGTGTTCGAGGCGGGCGAAGCCCTCGTCGGCGGCAGGTTCCGGCGCCGCCAGCGAGACGACGATGCCGACGATGAAGGCGAGCGGGATGGTAAAGAGCCCCGGATTCCTGTACGGGAAGTAAGCAGCCTGGTGCTTGAGGACATCC
>CAZBYY010000419.1:0-2729 GCA_964495855.1 uncultured Acidobacterium sp.
GATTCAAGGCGTGCCGGCGTCCGTCATCGAATGCGCGGTGGCGATGGGATTGACGCCGCGCCAGGTCTTCGCGCAGGTGGAGTGGCCGCTCGCGTTGCCCTCGGTGATATCGGGCCTGCGCGTCGCGGTCGTGATCGGTGTCGGTACTGCGACGATCGCGTCGGCAATTGGCGCGGGCGGCCTCGGCGATTACATCTTCCGCGGGCTCGCCATGGTGGATTCGACCGTGATTCTCGCCGGCGCGCTGCCGGCGGCGCTGCTGGCATTGTTCTGCGATGCGGCCCTCGCGCTGGCCGGCCGCCTGGCCGATCCGCGGCGCCGGTCCCGCCGTGCGGCGCTCGTGCTTGCCACGATCGTGGCCGTGGCCGCCGGTAGTTCGCTCTGGGCATCGGGGGCGGGCGCTCAGCGAGGCGTGATCGTCGGTTCGAAGAACTTCACCGAGCAGATCGTGCTGGGCGAACTGGTCGCGCAGGTGCTCGAACGCGCGGGCCTCCAGGTCGAGCGTCGATTCAATCTCGGCGGAACGGCGATCGCGCACCAGGCGCTCACGAGCGGCGGCATCGATGCGTACGTGGAGTACTCGGGCACGTCGCTCACCGCGATTTTCGACCTGCCACCCTCGACGGATCGCGATCGCGTCTTCGAGCAGATCCGCGATCGCTACGCCGCCCTCGGCGTGAACGCGCTGCCGCGGCTTGGCTTCAACAACACGTTTGCGATCCTCGTGCGCGCCGACGATGCCAGCCGCCTGCAGCTGAAGATGATCGGGGACCTCAATAAATTCGAGGGCGCGCGCGCCGGGTTCGGCTACGAATTTCTCGAACGGCCCGACGGCTTCAAGGGATTGAGCGCAGCCTATGGTCTCCGGCTCGCCGGACAGGCGCGGACCATGGACCTGAACTTGATCTATCGCGCACTGGCGTCGCGCGAGATCGATGTGACCGCCGGCGATGCGACGAGCGGCCTGATCGACTCACTCGCGCTCGTGGCGCTCGACGACGATCGCCGGTACTTTCCGGTCTACGAAGCCGTGCCGCTGGTGCGCGCATCGGTGCTGCTGCAACATCCGGAGGTGTTGCCGGCGTTGCGTGCGCTTGGGGGACACCTGTCGGACGCGGACATGCGGCGGCTCAACTACGCCGTGGATGGCCAGAAGCAGGACCCGTCGCGGGTCGTTCGCGCGTTCCTTGATAGAATAAACAGTTCATATGGCCAGCCTTGACAGCTTCAAGACCCGCACCTCGCTCACCGTCGGCACTGATACCGTCACCATCTACAGCCTGCCCGCGCTCGAACAGCAGTTCCCCGGCGTCAGCAAGCTGCCGTACTCGCTGAAGATCCTGCTCGAAAACCTCCTGCGCCGCGAAGACGAAGCGTTCGTCAAGACGGCCGATATCCGCGCGCTTGCCTCGTGGGATCCGAAGACGGTCGGCGAAAAGGAAATGTCGTTCATGCCGGCGCGCGTCCTGCTGCAGGACTTCACCGGCGTGCCCTGCGTCGTCGATCTGGCGGCGATGCGCGACGGCATCGTGGCCCTCGGCGGCGATCCACAGAAGGTCAACCCGCTGCAGCCCGTCGAGCTGGTCATCGATCACTCGGTGCAGGTGGATCACTTCGCTACGGCGAACGCCCTCGAGCTGAACGCGGATCTCGAATATCACCGCAACCGCGAGCGCTACGTGTTCCTCCGATGGGGCCAGACGGCGTTCAACAACTTCCGCGTCGTGCCGCCCGAAACCGGCATCGTGCACCAGGTCAACATCGAGTACCTCGCGCGCGTGGTGTGCCGCGATGAGGTCGAGGGTGGCGCGGTCGCCTATCCCGACACCGTGTTCGGCACCGACTCGCACACGACGATGGTGAACGGCCTTGGCGTCGTTGGTTGGGGCGTCGGCGGCATCGAAGCCGAGGCCGCGATGCTCGGCCAGCCGAGCTCCATGTTGATCCCGCCGGTGCTCGGGTACCGGCTGACCGGCAAGTTGCCGGAAGGCGCGACGGCGACCGACCTCGTGCTGACGATCACCGAGGCGATCCGCAAGAAGGGCGTTGTCGGCAAGTTCGTCGAATTCTTCGGTCCTGGTCTTGCGCACCTCACGATTGCCGATCGCGTGACGCTCGGCAACATGTGCCCCGAGTACGGATCGACCGTGGCGATCTTTCCGATCGACGACATGACGCTCGAGTACCTGCGGCTCACCGGCCGCGATGCCAAACAGATCGCGCTCGTCGAGGCGTACGCGAAGGCCCAGGGCCTGTTCCGCACCGCCGATTCACCGGACGCGACCTACAGCGAGACGATGGAGCTGGATCTGTCGACGGTCGAGCCCAGCCTCGCCGGTCCACGCCGTCCGCAGGATCGCGTGGCGCTCGGCAAGGCGAAGCCCTCGTTTGCCGGCGCGCTCGAGGAGCTGAAGAAGGGCGTGAAAGCGCAGTCCGGCGGCGGCACGGCCGTGGCGACGAAGACGCAACTCGAGCACGGCTCGGTCGTGATTGCCGCGATCACGAGCTGCACGAACACCTCGAATCCAAGCGTCATGATCGGCGCCGGTCTCGTCGCGAAGAAGGCGGTCGAGAAGGGCCTGACGCGCAAGCCGTGGGTGAAGACCAGCCTTGCACCCGGATCGAAAGTGGTCACCGACTACTTGAAGAAGTCCGGGCTCGACACGTATCTCGACCGACAAGACATTGATATCGACAGCAGGATCGGCGAAGCGATCAAGTTTCTGCGC
>CAZBYY010000420.1:0-2709 GCA_964495855.1 uncultured Acidobacterium sp.
TAGACGATCATGTCTTCTTCGGCGCCCATGCGCATCGCCGTGCGCACCGCGTCCATCGCGGTGTTGCCGGCGCCGATCACCGCGACGCGGCGGCCGACTTTCACCGGCGTGTCCGCGTTGGGAAAATCGTAGGCGCGCATCAGGTTGATGCGCGTCAGGAACTCATTCGCCGAGTACACGCCGTTGAGGTTCTCGCCGGGGATGTTGAGGAACTGCGGCAATCCTGCGCCGGTGCCGATGAACACCGCGGAGTACCCGAGTTTGCCGGTGAGGTCGTCGAGCGAAATCGTCTTGCCGATGATCACGTTGCAGACGATCTCGACGCCCATCGCCTTGAGCTGATCGATCTCCCAGTCGAGGATGCCCTTCGGCAACCGGAATTCGGGAATGCCGTAGCGCAACACGCCGCCGGGGGCGTGCAGCGCTTCGTAGACCGTGACGCCGTAGCCGAGCCGCGCGAGTTCGCCGGCGCAGACGAGGCCCGACGGCCCGCCGCCGATCACGGCGACCTTCTCCGGCTTTCGAGCAATTGTGCTGGTGATGGCGGGCGCAATCGGCTGCGCGCGCTCCCAATCCGACACGAATCGTTCGAGATGGCCGATCGCCACGGGCTCGAAGCGGCCGCCCATGCTGCACTGCGCCTCGCACTGCAGTTCCTGCGGACACACGCGGCCGCAGATCGACGGCAGCGGATTGGCGCCGCGCAGGATATGCGCCGCGCGGGGCATGTCGCTGGCGGCGACGGCGTGAATGAAATCGCGAATCGGAATCCGGACGGGGCATCCTTCCGTGCACAGCGGATCCTGGCAACGCAGGCACCGTTCGGCCTCGATGGCCGCATGCGCGATCGAATAGCCGCTGTTGACCTCGAGGAAGTTGTGGGCGCGCGCGTGCGCGTCCTGCACGGGCATTGGAGTTTTCTCAGCGCGCCGCACCGGCATGGTGCCCCTCCCTGTGACAGGCGTGCGAGGCCGCGAGCTGTTCTTCGCTGACGTACGCCTTGTTGCGTCGCATCGCGGTGTCGAAATCCACTTCGTGGGCGTCGAAGCACGGGCCGTCGACGCATGCAAAACGCGCGTGACCGCCGACGTTGACGCGGCAGCCGCCGCACATGCCCGTGCCGTCCACCATCAGCGGATCCATCGAGACGAGCGTCTTGATGTCCGTCCCGCGGGTCGTGTCGGCGACGGCACGCATCATCGCCATCGGGCCGATGGCGACGACCGCATCAGGGCGGCCCGCCCCGGCGCCGAGCATGAACTGCTTGAGCCGGTCGGTCACAAGCCCCTTGAATCCCATCGAGCCATCGTCGGTGCAGACATCGACCCAGTCCGCCACCTCGCGCAGTTCGTCAGCGAGGATCACGAGATCCTTGGTGCGCGCGCCGAGGAGCGCGGTGACGCGATTGCCCATCGCGCGCCGCTCGCGCATCAGGCAGAGCAGCGCGGCCGAGCCGAAGCCGCCGCCGATGCCGCAAATGTGTCCCGCCGGCAGGTCCACTTCGCTGCCGAGCGGTCCGGCCACGTCGAGCACGTGCTCGCCTGCGTCCAGCGCGCAGAGCATGCGCGTGGTCGCGCCGACGGCCTGCACCACGATCGTCACCGTGCCGGCCGCGCGATCGTAGTCGGCGATCGTGATCGGAATGCGCTCGCCGTCCTCGCGCACGCGCAGCATCACGAACTGCCCCGGCCTCGCCGACGTCGCGATCAGCGGCGCGTCGAGCACGAACAGCTTCGTGACCGAGGTCAGTGGACGAGTGGACAGGATGCGCGTCATGAAGGTCCCTCTACAGCTCGGGATGCGCGTGCATCGCCTTCAGGCGCCGCCACCGGCGATCCACTTCGTCCTGGATCGGCCCGACGATCTCCGGGTGGGCGCCCTTGCCGAGGTGTTTTGTCTTGCCCATCAACCCGAGCCACTCGCTGACCGGCTTGCGCCGGCCGGCGTCTTCCGGGTCGTAGGTGATCGTGGTGTGGCCGTGCTCGACTTCGTAGAGCGGGAAGAAGCACGTGTCGATGGCCGCCTGCAGCACCGGCTCCGCCGCGTCATCGGTCGTGCGCCAGTTGAGCGGGCAGAACGACAGGATCTTTCCGTAGACCAGGCCCTCATGGCGCGCATACCACTGCGCCTTGGCCACCTTCCGCATCAGGTCTTCGGGATAGCCTTCGCTCGCGGTGAACACAAACGGCAGGTGACACGCGGCAAAGATCTGCGCCGTGTCCTTGTGGTGATAGCGCTTGCCGTTGTCCGCCCGTCCCACTTCGCTCGTCGCGGTGCGATGGCCGAGCGGCGTTGAGTACGACAACTGCGCGCCCGTGTTCATGTAGCCCTGGTTGTCGTACTCCAGGATCATCATGCGATGGTTGCGGTGCGCGGTGCCGAGCGCCGCGCCCATGCCGATGTCCATGCCGCCGTCGCCGGAGACCATCACGAACGTCGGCTCTTCGACTTCGGGCAGCTCACCGCGCCGCACGCGCTCGTGATACATCTCGACCAGGCCCGACAACGTCGCGGCGCCGTTCTGGAAGAGGTTGTGCACGTAGTTGACGCGATGCGCCGTCGACGGATACCCCGTCGTCACCACCATCGCGCACCCCGTCTGGTAGAGCACGACGATGTTGCCTTCGAGGACGCGGCTGATTTGATGGAAGGTCGGGAAGTAGCCGCAGCCCGGGCACGCGCCGTGTCCCGGCGCGATGCGGCTCGGCA
>CAZBYY010000421.1:0-2676 GCA_964495855.1 uncultured Acidobacterium sp.
GCCGCCAGCTCCTGCGGCGTGGCGACCACCGGCTGCGAGAACGGCTGCAGCTTGATGTGGAGGAACGGGTCATTCGGCGGCATGATCGACAGGTCTTCAGGATTGACGACGTCGATGTGGCCTTCGACGAGCACTTTGGGGAACTGTCCCTTGTAGTGCTGCGCGCCCGCGCTGCCCGCGTACGACCCCTTGATGACGACGCACGCGTTGTAGACCGGCAGGTTGTCGACGGTGTTCGTGTCGGTGCCGGCGATGATGCCGTCCGCACGCGTCATCACTTCCGAGGGAGAGAAGCCCCACTCGTTCACCAGCCGGCGATGAATTTCGGCCGCCTTCAAGTGCTCTTGCCGCGACGGCGAGGGGATGCGCACGAGTTCGAGGAACTGGTTCCATCGCGCCTTCGCTGCCGCGTCGATGCTCTGATTTTTGATGAGCGCCAGCACCTGCGGATCGTTGGCAATCTTCTCCGCGGCGGTGACGACGGATGCCGGGATCGTGGCTCGCATCTCGCGTTCGGCCTGTTGCGACGCGCGAGTCGTAATGGTGGTCGATAAGATCACGGCCGTCGTGAAAAGCGCGGCCGCCTTGTACGGACTGTTCATGGGTTCTCCGAGTGGCTGCGGATTGCTGTCGAAAACTCCCTGTCGCCGGCCTTGATCAGCGCCGGTACTTCTCCATTATGAGGTTGGTGAGCTGCTTGACGGGATCGTGCTCGTCGTGCCAGCGCTGATACTCGGTCATGTCCTGCCAATCATTTGTGTAATCGTGGCCGCGTTCCCACCGATACGCCTCGAACTCTTCGCGTGTGATGCCCAGTTCGAGGGCCATCGCATCCCACGGGTGCATGTCTGGATGATGGGCCATCGCATCGCGGTACATCCACTGCCAGGCGACTGACCCAAACGAGTACATACCGGTCCATGGCACGTGTCCACCGGTAGCCCCATAGATGTTTCGGGCCGCCTCAACGGCGATCGCGGCCCACACGGCGATCGTCATGGCGCCACCGCCTTTTCTTTCGCGTTCGCAGCCCGAGTGGCGTCGAACCACGCGGTCGCGTTCAGCCACCGCAGCTCGCCGAGAATGATCAGTGCCGCTGCGGGAGTTGGCCAGCGGCGCGCTCGACGCTGCTTGTCCAGGTATACCGTGACGAGGGCGCGACGCGCCTGCAGCGTCCGCGACCGATGGAACGTCGTCACCGCATGACGCGCGTCAATACTGATCGCGGTCACGACGGCAGCGAAGAAGAGCCACGGCGTGATGCGCCCGCCACCCAGCACGAGCAGCGCGCGCGAACCGCTGTTGATGTAGGCGTTCGCCAGGCCATGTTCGACGAGCACCCAGGTGAATGCGGCGACCGGGGCGGCCCACCACCACGTCGCGCCGCCGCGAGTCCGGCGAAGGTAAAGGCCGGCTCCGAATGCCAGTGCGATGAATCCCGTGGCGGCGCCATGTCCGAGGTAGCCCGCCTGTCCCCACGCCGTCGGCAGCAGGTTCAATCCGAGCAGGTGAGGGGCGTAGCGCTCGCCAGTGCGGACAGCTTCGAAGTACGAGGACTCCACCATGCCGAAGCCGGCGCCGCTCATCACGCCGAGGAGCAGGAGGTCCGACAGGTTGAGGAGCGAGAGCCGCCAGCGTCCGATCATCCACGAGACGAGGGCGACCGGCAGGAGCTTCAACGTCTCCTCGATCAACGGCACGATGATGGTGTTGCCGACGCTGTCGGTCATCTCGATGCCCACGGCGTTCAGCGCCATCCCCGCGACGACGGTTAGAGTCGCGACGACGCTGGTGCCCCACGCCAGCGCGAGCAGTCCCGCGCGCAAACCGACACTGCGCGTGACTGCGGTGAGCAGCAACACTTCGAGCACGACCTGGGTCTCGTCCACGAAGAAGCGGGAGCCGGTGATCGCCAACGCGGCGAGTGAGATGGCGAGGGGCAGCCAGGGGAGCCAGCGGGACACGGGCGGCGCTAGTATACCGATGCTCGCCACCCGCTGCGTCATCGGAAGTGCCGTCGCGCGAATGTGCGGCCTGAACCGGACTTCAGGCAAGCCTCAAAAATGAGAGCGAAGGCTGGTGAGCCCGGAAGGAATCGAACCTTCAACCAACAGATTAAGAGTCTGCTGCTCTGCCAGTTGAGCTACGGGCCCACGCGAGTGGCTGGCTTGCCCGCCCTGCGCCGATTACGGCAGGGCGGACAAACCTTGACTATATCACAGCCGCTATTTCTTCTTGGCCCCCGACTGGCCGGCCACGATCTTGTCCTTGATCTTCGCGTAGGTGGCTTCCGGCACGATCTTCTTCGACACCAGTTGATCCTTCTTCGCGTAGGGACGGCCGTCGATGATCTTCTGCGAATAGGCGTCGCCCACGCCGGGCAGCGTCATCAACTGCTCCTTGGTGGCGGTGTTGAGGTCGATCAGGTCGGCCGCCGGTGCGGCCTTGGCCGCGGCGGCCTTCACGGCGGGAGCACCGGCCGCCGGCTTCTTGGTGGTCTGGGCGTTGACGACGAGAGCGGATGCGAAAAAGAGCACGAACAGCGAGGCGATGAATTTGTGAGTACGCAAAAGGAACCTCCCCTGAGCGAAATCTACCTCAAAGCAGTATCCTTCCGCATGCTTAGAGCTCACGCGCGTCTCTTCCAGATCCTCCTTGCCGTCGTCGCGGTCGCCA
>CAZBYY010000422.1:0-2655 GCA_964495855.1 uncultured Acidobacterium sp.
CCGTCCCCGTGCCCGCGCCCATGTAGGCAAACGTCGCGCCTCGCCCGGCGGCGATGTTGGCCTGCAGATTCGCCTGCGCCTGCCGGAATTCAGTGAGGAAGCCGTTGGTCGTGATGTTCGGCTCGTTGATGTTGAACGTGTCCCAATCACCGAGGTGACGGCTGCCCACGTATCGCAACTCGATCGCCGAATCGCGCGATACCTTGCGCTGCCAGCCGGCCGACCACGACTGCGTATACGGCAACTGGATGTTCGGATCGAACACGTTGCCGCGAGTGGTGATCGATGCCGGGTTTGCCGGCAAGGTCACGCTCGGCGCTGCCGGCAGCGCCGGATTGCTGCGCAGCAGGATCGGCAGCGAGGTGGTGTTCTGATCCGTCTGCAACGACACGGCGATGCCCTGGTTGTCGCCGAAGACGCCGGTGAAGTCCGACATGCCCGGACGCTGATACGCCATCGCCCATCCGCCGCGGACGACGACATCTCCGGACTCTGAGCCGCGCAGCCACTTCATCATGCCGGTGGACGGCGGGACCTGCCATGCAGCGCCGATGCTCGGCGCGAGGTTGTTCCTGTCCGGGTTGTAGGCGTACTGGCCGGCGCCGTAGCGAATGAACTGCGGCTTGGGGCCGGAGAGCGTCCCCGGCTTCCAGATGTTGCCTTCGCCCGACACGCCGTAGAGCGACGCCAGGGTCATCGTCGTGTAGCTGTTGTTCGTCGGGTAGAACGGATTCTGCAGCACGTAGCGCAATCCGGCGCTGACGGTCAGCGACTGGTTGACGCGCCACGAGTCCGACAGGAACACGTTGAACTCGCGCATCTGGCCTTCGGCTCTCGACTTGCCGAGCAGGTTGTACTTGTCGCCGGACGCGTTGATGCGTGAATCGCCGGTCAACGACAAGAGTCGGCCGGTCAGCATCGCGTAGAGGTTCTTTGCCTGCGCGATGTCGGTGGCCGATGCGCCCGGAATGGTGGTCGCGTTGAAGATGGCGTCGGCGGCCTCACTCGTATTGATCCCGAAGTTCGCGGTCGGGACGAGCGTCTGGTTCGCGAGCCAGACCATCGTCTGCACCATCGACGCGCCCATCTGCAGGTTGTGGTTGCCCTTGAGCCAGGTGGTCGTGTTCTCGAGGACGCGCGTGCCGGCTTCGCGCGACGACTGGCCGGAGCCGAGGCTGGGGTTCGTCAGCGCAGCGCCCGTGCCACAGCACGCGCCGTTGAAGTTCAGCCGGTAGCCATTGGTGTCGGACCACATGTCTGCGCCGAGTTCGGGCGAGAACAGCGTCGCGCCGCCGGAACCGCCGATCCGGAACTCGTTGAACAACTTGTCACCGAAGGTCGATCGGAGCGACTCGGACGTTGTCCAGCGCGTGGACTGCTGGCTGCCGGTCGTCAGCGAATTCGGGAAGGGCAGCTGGGCGCTGTTGGTCGTGTCGGGCGTCGAGTTGATGTGGCGATAGTTGAACGATCCGTTCAACCGGTGATTGGGCGTGATCTCGTAATCAAGCCGGCCGGTCGGAGACGGATTGAAGGCCGACGTCGGCATCGACCACGTGAACTGCTGCACCAGCGGATTATTGAGCGCCGTCAGGCCTCCGCCCGCCGTCGATGATTGAATCGCGGCCAGGATCTTCCCCACGGTGGGGTCAACCGTGGCAAGCTGGCCGTTGGCCGCCGCGATGTTCAGCAGGTTGACGCTCTGCACGCCGCCGGCGGTGTTGTAGCTGAACACGCCCGATGCGGCAGCCGGCGTGAGCACGACGCGCTGCAGCGTGCTGGACGCGGGCGAGCGCAGTTCCTCGTAGTTGAAGAAGAAGAACGCCTTGTTGCGCTTGATCGGTCCGCCCTGCGCGAAGCCGTGCTGGTACTGGCGCAACTGCGGTTTGGGCGCCTTGCCCGTCGCCGGATCCGGCGGAAGATCGCGATTGCGGAACCACGAATTCGCGTTCAGCGCGTCGTGGCGGAAGTACTCGTAAGCGGTGCCGTTCCAGGAATTGGTGCCGGCCTTGGTGACGAACTTGATCTGCACGGCGCCCTGGCCCGTCGCGTCGGCGGTATTGCCGGCCGTGGTCACGGTGACCTCCTCGACCGAGTCGAGCAGCGGGCTCAGGCGCGCGAAGTATCCATCGGTCGTCTTCAGGTAGTTGTCCTGCACGCTCATGCCGTCGAGCGTGATGTTGATGGCACTGCGCGGCAGGCCACTGACGGTCGAGTTGCGCGCGGTGCCGGACGTGTTGAACCCGGCGAGTGACGTCAACGAATCGAGCGCGTTGCGGCTGGTGAGCGGCAGGCTGGTGATCTGCTGACCGGTCAGGTTGGTGGCGATCGCCGGCGACTGCGTCTGGACGATGTTCGATGATTCGCCGACCACGGTGATCGTTTCGGCGAGCGTGCCGATCTGCATCGTGATCTTGACGTTCGTCGGGATGCCGGCCGCCACGCTGACCGAATCGAGTTCGGTCGTGCGGAAGCCCTGGAGTTCCGCGCTGATCGAGTATTTGCCGCTCTGAACGTTCGGCGCGCGGAACGTGCCGTCGGTCCCGGTCACCAAACTGATGACCTGCCCGGTGCCCAGGTTCTTCACGGTGACGTTGACACCAGGCATGGCGGCGTTGTCGGAATCCACCACCGTGCCCGAGATCGTCGAGAAAATAC
>CAZBYY010000423.1:0-2648 GCA_964495855.1 uncultured Acidobacterium sp.
AACCGCCCGTCTCGACGCCGACGCGCCGGATGATGCGGCGGCCCCAGTCGCGCATGCGCTGGTATTCCTTGTCGGAAAGCGTCAGCGCCGGCGCCACGGTAATGCTGTCGCCGGTGTGCACGCCCATCGGATCGATGTTCTCGATCGAGCAGATGACGACGAAGTTGTCGGCGCCGTCGCGCATCACCTCGAGCTCGAATTCCTTCCAGCCGATCACCGACTCTTCCACCAGGATCTCGTGCACCGGGCTCAAGCTCAGGCCGCGGCCCGCGATCTCCTTGAACTCTTCGAGGTTGTAGGCGATGCCGCCGCCGACGCCGCCCATCGTGAACGACGGGCGGATGATCGACGGGAATCCGGTGCGCTCGACGATCGCAAGCGCCTCAGCCAGCGTCTTGGCCACGCCGCTCTCGGGAACGACGACGCCAATCTCCTTCATCGCGTCGCGGAACAACAGCCGGTCCTCGGCGACCTTGATCGCGGGGATCTGCGCGCCGATCAGCTCGACCTTGTACTTCTTCAGGATCCCGAGTTCGTCGAGCTGCACCGCAAGGTTCAGGGCGGTTTGTCCGCCGACCGTCGGCAGGATCGCGTCGGGGCGTTCCTTCTCGATGATCTTTTCGACGGCTTCAGGCGTGAGCGGCTCGACGTAGGTCCGATCCGACAGCTCCGGGTCGGTCATGATCGTCGCCGGATTGCTGTTGACGAGGATCACCTCGAGGCCTTCGCTCTTGAGCGCCTTGATCGCCTGGGTACCGGAGTAATCGAACTCGCAGGCCTGGCCGATCACGATCGGCCCCGAGCCGATCACCAATACGCGCTTGATGTCTGTTCTTTTGGGCATCAGCTCTTCATGTCCTTCGGCACCGAGGCACCCTGAGGCACGTTAGGCACCTTACTTTTCCATCTCGTCAAGGAACTCGTCGAACAGGTAATCCGCATCGTGCGGGCCGGGCGATGCCTCGGGATGGTACTGAACCGAGAACATCGGCTTGCCGGTGTGGCGCAGTCCTTCGACCGTGCCGTCGTACAGGTTCAAGTGCGTGACGCGCACGCTCGACGGCAACGAGTCGGGATCGACCGCGAAGCCGTGATTCTGCGACGTGATTTCGATCGCGCCCGAGTCGAGCTGCTTGACGGGATGATTGCCGCCGCGATGGCCGAACTTCAGCTTGTAGGTCCGCGCGCCGAGCGCGAGGCCCATGAGCTGATGCCCGAGGCAGATGCCGAACGTCGGGATGTCGGTCTTGCCGATCTCCCTGATATTGTCGATGGCGTAGGTCACCGCGGCAGGATCGCCGGGCCCGTTGCTCAGGAAGATGCCGTCCGGCTTCCACGCCAGCACCTCCGACGCCGGCGTCGAGGCCGGAAACACGCGCACCTCGCAGCCGTGCGCGGCCAGCCGCCGCAGGATGTTCAACTTGATGCCGAAGTCATACGCGGCGACGCGCAGCGGCCGCTTCGCGCGCCGCATCGGCGGCACGCCGTAGCTCGCCTCGGTGACGGCATCGGCCAGCGAGGTCTTGAAGTCGTAGACCTCCTTGCAGGTGACGTCCTTCACCAGGTCGCTGCCTTCCATGCGCGCGACCTGGCGCGCCTTCTCGACGAGCGCGGCGGGATCCACGCTGCCCGTCGCGATGATGCCGCGCATCACGCCCGCCGATCGCAACCGGCGCGTCAGCGCGCGCGTGTCGATGTCGCCGATCGCGACGATGTTGTGGCGGACGAGGTAGTCGCGCAGCGTGCTTTCCGCGCGCCAGTTGCTCGAGACCGGCGAGGCATCGCGCATGACGAAGCCGGCGACCTGCGGCTTGGCCGACTCACGATCCGTGTCGGTCACGCCATAGTTGCCGATCTGCGGCGCCGTCATCGTGACGATCTGTCCGGAATACGACGGGTCCGTCAGCACTTCCTGGTAGCCGGTCATGCTGGTGTTGAAGACCACTTCCCCCTCGGTGTGACCCGGGGCTCCGGCCGCGACGCCCTGGAACCAGGTGCCGTCTTCAAGTGCGAGTATCGCGTTCATTCCTGCTCCAGTGCGGTCAACGAGGCGGCCGCGCGCGCGTGCTCGCCCGCAACCACCCGCACAGTGGTTGCAAAATTCCGATAGCCGCGCATCGTCATGACGATGCGGTATTCGCCTGGCGCGAGATTGTCGATGGTAATCGGCGTGACGCCCCGATCCTGGCCGTTGATCTGCACGGCCGCGCCGGCCGGACGCGAATCGACGGTGAGGCCGCCGGTTCTGACCGGCGTCGCCTCGCTTCCCTGCCGGCCCTCCCGATTCTTGGATGCCGCGGGCGCGGCAGCGTCGGCGGCAAGGCGCACATCGAGCGTGCGCGATGGACGATCGCGCGTGATCTGAACTTTTCGAGTTTCCGACGCGTAGCCGCGACGCGCGATCACGATCGTGCGCGCGCCGATTGCGAGGTCGCGCAGCGCGAGCGGCGTCACGCCCCGCTCCGCGCCGTCGACGGTGACGGTTGCGCCGCTTGGCGTGGAGCGCACAAGGAGGCGTCCCACCGGCTCTACTTCTTTCTTCTGAGCCCGCGTCTCAGGCGCCTTGGTCTCGGGTGCCACAGGTGCCTTGGGTACCTCGGGTGCCGGTGCTGAATTCGGGCGCGATGCGAATTGTTCGGGCGGACCCG
>CAZBYY010000424.1:0-2644 GCA_964495855.1 uncultured Acidobacterium sp.
GAACTGCAAAGAACGACGATGTACCACGCACCCAGGCACCGCTGCACCATTGCACCCATGCACCTTGAAGTAAAATCGGGAGATGTCCCGGAAGTCAATTGGCAGCAAGAAAGGGTGCGTCCTCTGCGGCGCGAAGGAAGTGTCGGAACCGCGGGGCGAGGAGCGCTACTGCCGCGAGTGCTGGGACAAGAAGATCGCCGTCGAAGAAATCGTCGCGCGTGACTTCGCGCTGAAGCGCTACATCCGCGCGCACAGCGCGGAAAAGTATCTCGTCTACCATTCGGCGCAGAAACGTCCGGTCGGCCAGATCATCGTGGTCGATGACGGCTATGACCTGTTCCTGACGCTGACGCTGTATCCCAACTTCGAGTGGGACGAGCCCGCCTACCAGCTCGAAGGCGATCCGGAGGGCCGGACCTTTGCGGAACTGCTGGTCGACGTCGTCGCTACCGAGGTGATCGAGCCTTGGGGCGGCGGAAAATGGCATTTGGAAGTGTTCCGGTCCACGGCGGCGGAGCCTGAGGACTGGAACGGCGAAATGTGAAATAATCCCGCCACGGAGGATTCTCGTATGAAATTGTTCCAGCGGACTGTGGCCCTGGCTGCGGCGCTCGGGTTTCTGTCTGCCCCGGTGGCGCTTGCGCAGACTCCCGCGCCCGCCGCTCCGGCTGCCCCTCGTAAGTTGATTTCGCCGTTCCGCGGCGACGCAACGGTGGAGTTCACGGCGCCCAACACCAAACGCAACGGCAACAACATCGTGACGACGATGACGGTGAAGAACACCTCACCGGGCCCGTTAGCCGGGTTCCGGCTCGAAGAGAACTGGGCCGACGCGACCGGCAACCTGGCCGGCGGCGACATCTACCGCCACCCGCGGCCGTTCATGCCCGGTGAAGTTATCAACGTGACGTTGACGACTCCGTTCAACCCGCGCATGAAGAACAACAGCTACAACTTCATTCAGGCCAACGGCAACGTGAAGCCGAAGAAGGTCGCGAAGATCGAGGCGGGAGAAGGCGCATCGACTCCGGCGAAGGCTGAGGAACCGAAGAAGCCCGAGCCGAAAAAGAAGAAGTAGTCTTTCTGGTTACTTGCCGGCGATCTTGTACGCAAGGTCGCCGGCAATCGGCACCCGCCAGGTTTCCCCCTGCCACGCCTTCAGCAGTAGAAACAGCCACAACAGCACGGCCACCAGCCACACCGCGTTGCCGATCGATTGCAGGATCTGGAATTGCGGCGTGGCCACGAAGAAGGCCACCGCGCTGGCGCCCCCGCATAAGAACAACGCCACGGAAAACACGCCGAACACGATCAGCGATTGCGCAGCGTGAAAGCGTACCGTCGCGTGGCGGCGTTCGGCAAAGAGGAAGACCAGGCCGGTGACCCACCAGCCTGCGTAACACAGCACCGAGGCGAGACGTTCGTCGACGCCGGTGCTGGTGCTGCTCACGGATCGACCTTCTCGAACTTGATCTCGCCGCTGAACTTCGGAATCGACGCGATCACGGCAGGGCTGGTGATGATCTGCGCCGTGACCTCATCGCGGTTCGGCTTTCTTTCCTGCCACTGGACGACGAGCATGCCCTTGTCTTCGCGGGTGCCGGTGATCTCGACGGCGTAGCCCGCCGACATGCGGCTGCCCAGGAACACCGCCACAACGGTGCGGGTCTTGAAGTCCACGGTGGGCGCCGGCTTGGCCGGCGCATGCTGCCGCCATAGGGCCGACAACTCCGCGGCATCGCGCGCAACGGCCTGCCTCGGCTCGTCGATCTGGCTCATCATCTCTTTGGCGATCGTCTGCACTGGTGACGCTCCTGTCTGCATGGCGAGCGTCAGGGCAAGGATGAGGACTGTCATGGATTGCCTCCCTGCGCCGCCGCCACCCGGAACACGATTTCCCTGGAGACGGTGACGCGATCGCCGATTTCCGACGTAGCTTCGACCCGCAAGACGTAGAGCCCCGGTGCAAACTGCTTCAGGGGGATGCGCGCTTCGAAACCGTACCCGCCCGCCGAGCCGGCCAGCTCGGTGGAGTTGCGCTCTTCGCGCGTCTGGAACACCGTCTGGCCACCTTCCGCCTTGGCCGTCGCGGTGATCTGCACTTTATGCGATTGCTTGTTGTTGTCGTAGACCTCGGTGAACAACGCGAGCTCGTCGGCGGTCGCAAACTCACGGAACGTCGTGAGCGGGCCGGGCAGCAGCTTCTCGAGCGGATCCTTCGGGCGAATGGTCGGCGCCACACCGCTCATGGCGGAGGTGAGCGCGATGTCGCTCATCGAGAGCGCCGCTTTCGAGAAATCGGGGACATCGACGTCGATCATCACCGACCCGGCCTTGCGCGTATTGCCCTCCCGCACGCCGACGCGCAGGTAATACCGGCCTGGCGCCAGCTCGAGCGACTGGATCACGCGCACGCCGGTTGCGGCGACGCGCTTGGCCGTGTCCGGCTTCATCGTCAGGTTGACGGTGTTGCGGCCGGTGTTCACGGCCTTGCCGTCCTTGTCGGTGGCGACCCCGAGCACTTCGAGGTCGTTCTTGAACATGCCGTTGTCTTCGGTCAGCGGCAGGCTACGGCCGCTGATGTAGGTGGAGATCACCACGGCGCCTTTCGGCGCGGGCCCCTTGAACACGCTCGCCGTGACGG
>CAZBYY010000425.1:0-2626 GCA_964495855.1 uncultured Acidobacterium sp.
TCGACAGATCGTCACCGGTTGCTTCACCGATCGCGTCGATCCATCGAGCGGCCGCCAGTGGCCCGGCGGCTGGCGCGCGGTGGCGATCGGCGCCCGCACGGTGTTCTTGCGCGATCAGCACGGCGCGCCGACGCTGGTCGCCGCGGATTACGATCAGTGGCGCATCGAATACTCGGCGCATGCCGGCGGCTTTCCTCGCACGGTGCGCGTCCGGCGCGGGACGGTCGACATCACCGCGCGCATCGACCAGCTCCAGGTCAACACCGCGATCGACCCGCGCGCGTGGACGGTTGATGTACCATCCGACGCCGAACCCATGACGCTCGACGAACTGCGCTCGATTGCGCCACTCGCCGCCCGTGGCACCGCGGAGGCGCCCTAGGCACCTGATCATGCGCTCGCTTACGCTCCCGTCATTTGCCAAGATCAATCTCGACCTGCGTATCCTCGGCATGCGTGCCGACGGCTATCACGATCTGAAGACCGTGTTTCAATCGCTGGCGCTGTTCGACACGGTGACGGTCTCGGTGCGAAAGGGTCCGCTGACGATCACATGCGACGAGCCCGACATTCCCACCGACTATCGCAACCTTGTATGGAAAGCCGCGTCGCTGCTGCACCGCACGACGACAGGGAAGTCCACGCCGCCGCGCGACGTGGCGATCGATTTGCGCAAACGCACGCCGTCGGAGGCGGGCCTCGGCGGCGGCAGTTCGAATGCGGCGATGACGCTGCTCGCGCTGAACAAGTTGTGGAAGCTTGGCCTCGATCTCGGCACGCTGTCGCGCATCGGCGCGCGGCTTGGCGCCGATGTGCCCTATTTCCTGGTTGGCGGCACGTCGCTTGGCCTCGGCCGCGGTGACGACATCTACCCGCTCGCCGATATGCCCAAGGTGCACGTCGTCATCCTGCGCCCCGGCTTCGGCGTCTCCACGCTCGACGCGTATTCGTGGTTCGATCACGAGCCGCGACGCACGGTGAAGGAACCCGCCGCGCGCCCGACGCCGCCGGGATGGCCTGCGTGGGCCGCGACCTTACGCAACGATCTCGAGATCCCGGTTGTCCGGCATCATCCCGCCATCGGCCGCATCAAGCAGTCGCTGCTTGATGCCGGCGCGACGTTTGCGGCGATGTCCGGCTCAGGATCCGCGGTATTTGGCCTGTTCGACCGGGCTGACGCGGCGCGCAGAACTGCGAACGACCTCGCGCGGCCAGGCTGGCTGTCGCTGCACACCCGCACGGTGAACCGGCGTGAATACACGCGGCGGCTCTCCGGGGTTCTTGCCGGATCCGCGTAAACTCGGCTACGATAAGTGTTTCCATCCCGTGCAGTGGAAGTGTGTGTGGGGTGGGGCCCGCGGGGCTGTTGGGGCGTGGCCAAGCGGTAAGGCGCCGGCCTTTGGAGCCGGTATTCGAAGGTTCGAATCCTTCCGCCCCAACCAGAATGTTTCGGTTTAGACGATGCGACCAACCGGTTTCGGAGAACTGAAAATCTTCTCTGGCAGCGCTCACCCGCAGCTTGCGGCTGAGATTGCCGAGTTCCTCGGGGTGGAACTCGGACAAGCCCGCTTGCGCCGGTTCCCCGACACCGAAGTGTCGTTCCAGATCGACGAGAACATCCGCGGCACCGACGTCTTCATCGTGCAGCCGACCTGCTCGCCGGTCGATCCGCACTTGATGGAGCTGATGATCATGACGGATGCGTTCCGTCGATCGTCCGCGGCGCGCATCACCGCGGTGATTCCGTACTACGGCTATGCGCGGCAGGATCGCAAGGACAAGCCGCGCGTGCCGATCTCGGCCAAGCTGGTCGCCAACGTGCTGACCGCATCAGGCGTCAACCGCGTGTTGACGATGGATTTGCACAAGGCGCAGATCCAGGGCTTCTTCGACCTGCCGGTCGATCACTTGTTCGCGGCGCCGGTCATCATCGATTATCTGTCGCGCCAGTCGTACGAGAAGCTGACGATCGTTGCGCCGGATGCCGGCGGCGCCGAGCGCGCGCGCGCCTACGCGAAGCGGCTCGATGCCGAGCTGGCCGTCATCGACAAGCGCCGCACGGAAGACGGCACGGCCGAAGTGATGAACGTGATCGGTGAAGTCGCGGGCCGCACCTGCGTCATCGCCGACGACATCATCGACACGGCCGGCACGATCCAGAAGGCGGCGCAGGCGCTGAAGGCGTCCGGCGCCGATCGCGTGCTCGCCTGCGCGATTCACGGCGTGCTGTCCGGGCCGGCCATCGATCGCATCGAGAAGTCGCCGCTCGACAAGTTGATCATTACCAACACGATCCCGCTCACCGCGGAACGTGCGAAGTGCCAGAAGATCGTTGTGTTGTCTGTGGCCCGGCTGCTCGGCCAGGCGATTCGCAGCATCCACGAAGAAACCTCCGTCTCGTCATTGTTCGTATAGGTCGTTAACCGGGAGCGGCGGTTCGCCGTCGCCGATAAAGGGTGTAGGCCGGGGCCGAAGCCCGATGAAAGGTCGTCATGGAAGCAGTTCTCGACGCAGTCACTCGCACCACCAGGGGTAAGAACGAAGCCCGTCGCCTTCGCGCGGCCGGCCGCATTCCCGCCGTCGTCTACGGCGCGCAGAAAGCCGGCGACCCGCCCGCGCCCGAACA
>CAZBYY010000426.1:0-2622 GCA_964495855.1 uncultured Acidobacterium sp.
CTTCGAGCCGTTCTTCACCACCAAGCCGAAGGGCGCCGGCACGGGCCTCGGCTTGTCGATGGTCTACGGCTTCGTCAAGCAGAGCGGCGGCTCGATCAGCGTCGACAGCACGCCAGGAACGGGCACGACGTTCGCCCTGTTCCTGCCCCGCGCAATCGAGGTCACCGATCGCACGCCGACGCCGAAGACGCTCCTCCCCCATGCCGGGCGTGGCAGCGGGACGATCCTGATCGCCGAAGACGAACGCGCGCTCCGGCGGCTGTCGGCAACGGTGCTCGGCCAGGCCGGATATCAGACGCTCGAGGCCGCCGACGGCCAGCAGGCGCTCGACATGTTCACCGTGCATGCGCAGAAGATCGTCATGGTGGTCACCGATGTGGTGATGCCGCGCATGGGCGGCATTGAACTCGCCACGCGGCTGCGAAAGTCGCATCCGGACCTGCCGATCCTGTTCGTGACCGGATACGTCGAGCAAAGCCAGGCCCTGGATCAGACGGCCTTCGGTGCGCAGGTGCTCCTCAAGCCGTTCTCGCCGGAGGCGCTGCTGCGCGCCGTGTCGTCGGCGCTCCACAGCGTCACGTAAGCGCGGCCGTCACGCCACAGGCCTGGCCGCCCAGGAATCCACCCGTGGTACACTCGCCGAGCTGTGTCGTCGCGTATCGTCCTGATTGGACCTCCAGATGCGCTGCCCGGCCTGCAGGAACGGCTGGACCCCAGCGCAGACATCCAGACGTTTGCTGACAGCGATGCGCTCGAAGCGCTCGACCACATCATCCGTACCAAGCCCACGCTCGTCGCCCTGCAGGACGAGTTTGCGGACAGCTCGCGCGGACAGGCGCTGATCAATCGCATCAAGGACGACGGCTCGCTGATCGAATGCGAGGTCCGCGTCATGGCGAGGAACGCCGCGCAGAACCGGGTCGCGGTGAAGCGAGGCTCGCATGGCGGCGGTGCGGCAGTGGCGGTCGACGAGCAGCCCAAGCCGGCGCTCGATCAGAAGGGCACGCGACGCGCACCGCGGGTCCGGATCAAGGACGGCGTCGAAGTCGTGATCGACGGCAACCCGGCTGCGCTCGTGGACCTGTCGAAAGTCGGCGCGCAGGTCGTGTCGCCGACGATCCTCAAGCCCAACCAGCGCGTGCGTGTGGCGTTCGGCGATACGAAAGCGCCGGTGAAGTGCGCGGGCGCCATCGCGTGGGCAGCGTTCGAAATGCCGAAGGGCCAGCCGACGCGTTACCGCGCCGGCATCGACTTCGGGACCACGGCCGATGCCCCCGGCATCGACGCGTTCGCTGAGAAGAACAAGAAGCCGTAGGCTTCAGGCCGGAGGAGCTACGCGAGCCATTTCGCGACGGCGCTGCCGGCGCGAATGATCGTCTCGTTGCGATCTGATCCGGTCGAGATCAATCCCACCGGCACGCCACTCACCTCTTCGAGGCGCTTGATGTAGCGCTGCGCTTCAGCCGGGAGCTGATCGTACGACGTCGCACCGCGCGTCGGCTGCGTCCATCCCGGCCACGATTCGTAGATCGGCGTGATCGGGCCGCAGGTGTTGAGGTCCGAGGGGAACTCCCTGACGGTACGCTCACCGATCCTGTAGCCCGTGCAGATCTCAATCGACTCGAGGCCGTCGAGCACGTCGAGCTTGGTCAGCGCGATGCTGTCGATGCCGTTGACGCGCACCGCGTAGCGCACGGCGACGGCGTCGTACCAGCCGCAGCGGCGAGGCCGCCCGGTGGATGCGCCGTATTCCATTCCTGTTTCCCTGAGCCGATCGCCGATCTGGCCGAACAACTCCGTCGGGAAGGGCCCCTCACCCACACGCGTGAGATACGCCTTGGCCACCCCCAACACGCCGTTGATCGCACGCGGCGGGATACCCAGTCCCGTGCAGGCGCCGCCGATCGTCGCATTCGACGAGGTGACGAACGGATAGGTGCCATGGTCGATGTCGAGCATCGCCCCTTGCGCGCCCTCGATCAGCACGCGCTGGCCGTTCTTCATCGCCCGGTCGAGGGCCAGCGACACATCGCCGGTCCATCGTCGCATGCGGGCGCCGTAGGCGAGCAACTGGTCGTAGACCTGCGTCCAGTCGAGCGTCGACTCCTTGATCATCTGGTTGCGCGCATCGACATTGGCCCGCACTTCGTCGGCGAGCGCCTTGGTGTCGACCAGATCGCACACGCGGATGCCGCGCCGGCCGATCTTGTCCTCGTATGCGGGACCGATCCCGCGCGAGGTCGTGCCGATCTTGCGTTCACCGCGGCGCGCTTCGCTCAGCACGTCGAGCTCGCGATGGTACGGCAGGATCAGGTGCGCCTTGTCGCTGATCAGCAGTCGGTCGCCGACGTCGATCCCAAGCGCGGACAGCTCTTCGATTTCCTTGAACAACGCCTGCGGGTCAACGACGACGCCGTTGCCGATCACGCACATGACGCCGTCGTGCAGGATGCCGGACGGGATCAGGTGCAGCACGAACTTCTTGCCGCTGACGTAGACGGTGTGGCCGGCGTTGTGACCGCCCTGGTAACGCGCCACCCAGGAGAAGTGCGGCGTCATCAGGTCGACGATCTTGCCCTTGCCTTCGTCGCCGAACTGCGCGCCGAGAACCACGATGTTCAT
>CAZBYY010000427.1:0-2615 GCA_964495855.1 uncultured Acidobacterium sp.
TCGACGTTGAAGAACTCGAGCTTGCCCGACAGGTAGTTGTAGAACCACACCGCCGGGATGGCGACGAACAGGCCAAGCGCGGTCTCGACGAGCGCTTCTGCAATACCGGCCGACACGGCGCCGATACCGCCCGAGCCCGACGACGCGATGCCGACGAACGCGTTGATAACGCCGACGACCGTGCCGAGCAGACCGACGAACGGCGCGGTCGCGCCGATGGTGGCGAGGCCCGAGATGCCCTTCTTCAGGTCGTTGGCGGTCAGCGCGCTGGCGCGCTGAATCGAACGGCGGACCGTGTCGAGGATGTCTTCACGCGACAGGTTCGAGCTGCTCTCCTGCTGGAACTGGTATTCCTGCAGGCCGGCGAGCACGACCTTGGCGAGGTGGCTGTAGCGGTATTCCTTCGCCGACGACAGCGCGATCGCTTCCTTCAAGCGGCCTTCCTTGAGGTGCTTGGCGACGAGCGGCGCGTACATTTTCGACTGCTTGGTGGCCTGGCTGAACGTGTAGATGCGCTCGATGGCGACACCCACCGACCAGAACGACATGATGAACAGAATCACCGCGACCGCAATCGCCGCCGGACCCATCGACTGGAACATGGCGATGAGGTCGAGACCGCCGCCGCCGGCCTCCTGAGCAAACGCAGGCGTGCTCATGAGCAGCAGAGCAAACGCGGCAATGGCAATCCGACCGAACTGAAGCTTCCGACCTTCCATCGTGTATTCCTCCAAAAAATGAACCGACCGACCGGCCGGCGGCCGGTCAAAGCTACCCTTGGCCTACTGCAACGTGAACTGCACCGTGACCGTCATGATGACCGGCACCGGAACGCCGTTCAGCAAGGTCGGGGTGAACTGCCACTGACGAACCGCATCGAGCGCCGCCTGATCGAGCAGCGGGATCGAGCGGAGAACCTTTGCATCCTTCACCGAGCCGTCAGGACCGATCGTCGCTTCGATGATGACGATGCCCTGCACGCGAGCGGACTGCGCGATCGGCGGATAGACCGGGCGCACGTCGCGCGTCTTCTGTGGCGGCTTGATGTTACCGCCGACACGAACCGGCGCCGGCGGTGGCGGCGGTGGCGGCGGTGGTTCCGGAATGCCGCCGGTGATGCCACCGGCGACGCCGCCGATGATGCCGCCTTCGACACCCGACGAGCGCTCGAAGCCGGCCTCAAGGCCGGTCTCAGCCTTGATTTCCTTGGGCGCCTCGAGGGGCGCCGCATTGGGGCTGACATCCATCGGCGGTGGCGGAGCCTTCGCTTCCGGCGGTGGAGGTGGCGGGGGCGGCGGGGGTGGCGGCGGGGGCGCCGCAACGAACGCCATCATCGATGGCGGGGTCGGCATCATGCCGGTCGCCATCAAAGGCACGATCACCAATGCCGCGACGATCGATGCCTGGAGCAACATGGTGAGTGGCACGGTGTACCACATCTTGTTGCCCATCTTGATCGATGGGTCGACGACATCGCCAAACATGTCCTTTGGCACTAATTCCTCCTCAACTTCGTATTCGTATTCAGCCTGGGACTTTTGCTCAGGCTGAGGACCGCCGATTATCCCTTCGACTCTGGCCAGACGCAAGCCGTCTGGGCCGGGGGTCTGAAGAGGCGTGTTCCGTCAAATTAGACACCGGAATTCCGGGCCTGCTCCCTGTCGACCGCAACAAATTTCATCGCGCCCGTCAGAACAGAAAAGGGTCAGGCACTTGTTCGCACCTGACCCCTCAGACGCCCGGCGATTCTAGTCGGGCTGGAAAGCAATCGTCAACAGTCAGAACACCGTTAAATCATCGAAATTACGCATGATGACGAACTGTTACAAACGCGACGCCCGACTAGCTCTCGATCCGCATTCCGTAGAACGATCGGTAAACAAAGAACATGCTGGTCACGAAGAACACGGCGGCCAGCGCAACGGTGATCGGCGCGCCGGTGCCCAGGTACACGCCCAGCTCCACGGCCAGCAACCCGAACAGCGTCGTGAACTTGATGACGGGGTTCATCGCCACCGATGAGGTGTCCTTGAACGGATCGCCCACCGTGTCGCCAACGACCGACGCGTCGTGCAGCGGCGTGCCCTTCATCTTCAGCTCGGTTTCCACGATCTTCTTGGCGTTGTCCCACGCGCCACCCGCGTTGGCCATGAAGATCGCCTGGAACAACCCGAACAGCGCAATCGAAATCAGGTAGCCGATGAAGAAGAACGGCTCGATGAACGCAAACCCCAGGGTCGAGAAGAACACGCCGAGGAAGATGTTGAACATGCCGCGCTGCGCGTAGATGGTGCAGATCTCGACCACCTTCTTGCTGTCCTCGACCGAGGCCTTGGTCGCACCCTCGAGCTTGATGTTCTTCTTGATGAACTCGACGGCGCGGTACGCGCCGGTCGTGACCGCCTGCATCGAGGCACCGGTAAACCAGTAGATCACCGCGCCGCCGGTGATCAGGCCGAGCAGGAATGGCGGGTGGAGGATCGACAGGTTCGCCTTGGCCGCCTCGTTGGTGAGGCCGCCGGTGAGCGCCATGATGATCGCGAAGATCATCGTCGTCGCCCCCACCACGGCGGTGCCGATCAGCACGGGCTTCGCCGTGGCCTTGAAGGTGTTGC
>CAZBYY010000428.1:0-2610 GCA_964495855.1 uncultured Acidobacterium sp.
CGCCGCGATCAAGAAGCTCGAGAAGCCCACCCTCGCCGCCTGGGCGGTGAATCAGTTGTATTGGCACGAGCGGAAGCTCTACGACGAGGTCATCAAGGCCTCGACGCAGGTGCGAACGGCCTACATGCAGATGCTGGCGGGCAAGGATGCCGACGTGCGCGCGGCCGATGTCTTTCACGCCGAAGCCATGCGGCGGGCGAAGGACGCGATTCGACGGATGCTCGAAGAGGCGGGCAATCCGGCGTCGGATGCGGTGATGACGCCGGTCACCGAAACACTCGATGCCCTGCCAACGACCGATCCTCCGGGTCGCTTAGTCAAGCCGCTACGCCGCACGGGCTTTGAAGCGTTGGCCGGCGTGACGATCGTCGCGAAACCCGCGCCGAAGGCGCCGGCCTCGAAGAACAGCGCTCCATCCGATGAGACCGTGCGCGAACGGCAGAAGCGCGAAGCCGATCAGCAGGCTCTTGCCATGGCCAAAGAGCGGCTGCGGTTCGCGGAAGCGGCGGAGCGCGAGGCGGAGGCGTCGCTCGACCGGGCGCGCCGCGCACTCGAGCGCGCGGAACGCACGCGTGAGCGGATCGAGCAGGAGCTGGCGCAAGCCGTGGATGCCGAGGCGCAGGCGCGCAAGGACGTGAGCAAAGGCGAGTCGGCGTACGCGAAGGCCAGGGCCGAACGCGACCGACTCGCCCGAAACGTGCGCGGCTGAATCCTCGCTAGCGTCGAACGCCTGAGTACTTCAGCATCTGCTTCGTCAGATCCAGCGGATACGAGATCGTGACGTCGGTAATCGCGCCGTCGGGCCCGGTCACCGCCGTCAGTTCCGGCATCACGAATCCGCTGTACGACGGCAGGTTCAGCTTGTCCACGCGCGCGACGACTTCGTCTCGCTGCCTGGGATCGAAGTGCACGCCGTAGGTCTCGAAGAGCTTCTTCGCGGCGGCGTAGTCGCCTTCGGACTTGATGCGCTGGACTTCGGCCAGCAGCTTGCCGACACCGTCACGGAACGCCTTGGCGTCGACCATCACCAGGTATGACTTGCCGTCGCGCGTGCGCGCCTCGATCGCCTTGGTATTGGCCATCAGCCAGTTGACGATCATGGCGCGGTTGCGCATGTGGTCTTCTTCGATCTGCGTACCCTGGCGGAGGCGGCGCAACTGCACGAGCGCGTTGCGCGTGTAGGCTTCGTATTCGGCCTTGACCGTGTCCTCGTGTTCGGCGGCCTTGATGATGCCGAGGTCAACCATCTTCTGGTCGGCGATGAAGTAGAGGCCGACGAGGTCGGCGCGGCCTTCCTCGAGGGCTGAGAAGTGTTCCTTGATCAGGCCCTGAGGGTTGGCCTTGCCGTCGGCCTGCTTGCCCGAGGCGTGGCCGATCACTTCATGCATGTCGGTCGTCAGCTCGCCACTGAAGGTGGAGTATTTCTCCGCGCGCTGCGCCTCTTCCGGCGACCACGAGAATTCGCTGCGCATGCCGCCGGTCGCCGACTTATCGTAGGCCTCGTTCACGTTCGACAGCGCCACGGACTTGCTGCCGTACTGCTCGCGGATCGCCTGGTCGTTCGGCAGGTTGATGCCGACCGGCGTGATCGGCCCGGAATCACCGGCCTCGACGACAACATCGATGGCGTTGGCGACGATGCCTTGCACGCTGGCCTTTTTGTATTTGGCGTCGAACGGCATGTGGTCTTCGAACCACTGCGCGTTGGCGCCGATGGTCTTGATGCGCTGCGTCTTCTCCTGGTTGACGTAGAACACCAGGCTCTCCCAACCGCCCTTGATGCCGCGCGGATCCAGGTAGACCTCGATGAAGCCGTTGATGGTGTCGACCGGGGAGGTCTTGTCCTGCACCCACGCGATGTCGTACGCCTTGCGGTCCGCTTCCTCGCCGGTCTGGTAGAACTTGATCAGCGCATCGAGCGCCTTGGCCGTGGCCGGCTCGGCGAACGGCTTCGCCGCCTCGAGATGCTTGACGATCTCGCTGATGTAGCTGCCGTAGCGGCCGCCGACGCGATACACCTCTTCGACCAGCTTGCCGTTCTGCTTCACCAGGCGCGAGTTCAAGCCGTACTTCTCGGTGAAGCCCTTCAGGTCCGCCATGGTCACGCCTGAATAGAGGTTATTGGCGCTCGCCTGGAGGATGTCCTTGCCTGGGCCCGGCGTCTTGTTGGTGACGATTGGATCGACGTTCGGATCGAAGAACATCGGCTGGAGGCGCGCGAGGGCCGCGTCGATGGTGTCCCCGTTGGCCGGCGTGAACTTCGTGCCGGCGGATGCGGCGGCCTTTGCGGCGGCCGCAAACTCTTGCGGGGTGCAGGCCAGCACGAACTTCCGCGCCGTGAGGTTGTTGTACGGCCCGTTGTTCAGCCAGAACAACTTCGCGTAGCGCTGGATCTCGGCGAGCGTCTTCGGATCGATCCCCTGCGGGTTGGCGATGATCTGCTCGATGATGCCCCGCATCTCCAGCGCGTCCTTGTGGCGCTGGTCGATGTAGATGTCGCGCCCGGCAAGCGCGGCCTGATAGAGATGGTAGATGAGCGTCTTCTGTTTCAGCGGCAGCGACGCGAATCCATCCGCGTACAACTGCACGATCGCGGCGTCATCGACACGC